>NZ_CP114871.1:370833-741666 GCF_027474405.1 Caulobacter sp. NIBR2454 | reverse complement strand
GCCGGCGCCGGCCCCGACCGCTGTTGGTCGAGAAGGCGTCGTGGGAGGACATGCCCATGGATCAGCGCTCCGCCAGGCGGCGCTGGATCGCGGTCGAAAGGTCGTCGGCGAAGTTCTCCAGCCGGCCGCCGAACTTGGCCGCGTCGGTCGAGAACTTGTTGTAGGCGATATAGGCCGGGATGGCGGCGATCAGGCCAAGAGCCGTGGCGAACAGGGCTTCGGCGATAGCCGGGGCGACCACGGCCAGGGAGGTGTTCTTCTCGGCGGCGATCGCCTGGAAGGCGTTCATGATGCCCCAGACCGTGCCGAACAGGCCGATGAACGGCGAGGCGGTGGCCACGATGGCCAGCAGGCCCAGGCCGTCCTCGGCCTTGGACGTCTCGCGGGCGATGGTGTTGTCCAGGGTGCGGTCGATGCGGGTGATCAGCATGGCCGTCTGGGCGTCGTCCATGCGGCCCTTGGCGCGGGCGTCGCGCCATTCCTTCAGCGCCCCGACCAGCATCCTGGGCAGAGGCTGGGTCGGGCTGGTCCCTGCTTCGGCCGCGACGTCTTCCAGCGAGCGCCCGCCGCTGACCTTTTCCTCGAAGCGGTCAGCCTCGCGGTTGAGGGTCATGAACTTGAAGGTCTTGTCCAGGATCACCGCCCAGGACCAGAGCGAGGCCAGGCCCAGCCCGATCATCACCAGCTTGATGATCCAGTCGGCCTGCATGAACAGGTGCAGGAACGAGAAGTTGGCGGCGGCTGCGGTGTCCATGCGGTCTCCGTCGTGCGAATCAGTGTCGGTTCGGGTCCGTTTGCCATGACCCGGGGGGATGGTGAAACTATGGCGTGGCTTGATAAACGGCTTTTGCGCCGCCCCGCCGCGCTCAGGCCTGCTTAGCGAACAAGGGTGACAGGCGTTCCACAAGTCCGGCCGGCGGGCGCCTTGGACGGCCGTCCATGGTGATGCAGGCCGCCTCCACCGCCGCCTGAGCGATCAGCTCCTCGCCTCGCATGATCCTCTGGGTCACCAGCAACCGCGGGCCTTTGACGGCGTCGTACAGGGTCACCACCGTCAGGGCGTCGTCCACCTTGGCCGGGCGCTTGAAGTCGATCTCCATGCGCACGACGACAAAGGCGGCGGGGTCCTCGCGCTCCGCCAGGTCGGTATGCGACACCCCCGCCAGACGCAGGAAATCGCTCCGCCCCCGCTCGAAATAGCGCAGGTAGTTGGCGTGATAGACGACCCCGGTGAAATCGGTGTCCTCGTAGTAGATCCGCACCGGAAGATGATGCTCGCGCCCATGCAGGGCGCCGGAGGTGGGCTCGGTCATGGGCGTCCCTCGGCTGACAAGGAGGCCTTGGCCCCGGCTAGATGCGCCAGCAGCAGGCCAAACGAAACGCACCAGCCCAGAAGGGGCGAGGCGCCATAGCCAATCACCGGCGTCGGGAAGTTGCCGAAGATCCCGGCCAGGATGAAGCCGCCCCAGAGGGCGCCTAGCGCCAGGGGTGCGGCCGACGTCGTCTTAAAGCCCGCAATCAGGAAGGGCGCCGGCAGCAGCGCCAGCATCAGGCCGGCGAACACCCCGACCACCGGCAAGGCCGCGAAGGCGGTCGAGACCACTTCCTCCACGTAGCTGACCGCCAGCAGGCTGTCCGGCCGCGTCCAGGCCCAAACCGCCGCAATAAGGGCCACGGCGGCGGAGGCGAGGTCGAGACGTGCTCGATGAACCCAAAGCCGAGCTACGACCGCCAAGGCGAAGGCGACCGCCGCACCGCCATCCGGCTGCGCGGCGAGCACGGCGGCGATCCCGGCGCAGAGCAGAAGGCTCGGCAGGGTGGCGGGGCGCAAGGCGAAGGTCCAGACCGCCGCTGGAAGGAAAATAGATGCCAGATGGAGCAGCAGCGGGCCGATGGCGATCCACCGGGTCGCGCCATCGACCGTGATGCCGAACAGAAGGGTCAGGATCAGCACGCCCAGGCAGACCGCCATGACCAGCGTCGTCTGGGCGCCGTCCCGCGCCGGGGCCCATCGGGCGGCGGCGATGAGCAGGATGACGGCGACGACCCCTGCCCCAGCCTGAACCGCCAACATGAGAGATGAAGCGCCCGCGGCTCTGATGGCGAGCAGCGAAGCCGCCAGCGTCAGGCCGATTTGCAAGGCCAGCAACGCCCAGAGCTGAGCCGCCGGCCGGCCGGTCATTCGAACAGCCCGCCCTGCGGGGTTGGCTGGGGCGGCGGGGTCAGGCCGATGTGGAGGTAGGCCTTGGCGCAGGCCACGCGGCCGCGTGGGGTGCGCTGGATGAAGCCCTGCTGCATCAGATAGGGCTCGATCACGTCCTCGACCGCGTCGCGGGCCTCGGCGATGGCGTAGGCCAGGGTCTCAACACCCGCCGGGCCGCCGTTGTAGTGCTCGATCAGCGCGCGCAGATAGCGGCGGTCCAGGCTATCGAGACCGACCTCGTCCACCTCCAGCCGGGCCAGGGCGCGCGAGGCGTGGCCCTTGTCGATGACGGTCGCCCCGTCGGCGGTGGCGAAGTCGCGCACCCGGCGCAGCAGACGGCCGGCCACGCGGGGCGTGCCGCGAGCGCGGGCCGCGATCTCCATGGCGCCGTCCTCCGCCAGGGGCGCGCCCATCTTGCGGGCCCCATGCAGCAGGACGTGCTTGAGCTCCTCGTGCGTATAGAACTCCAGCCGCACCGGAATGCCGAAACGGTCGCGCAGCGGCGTGGCCAGCATCCCGGCCCGCGTGGTCGCGGCCACCAGGGTGAAGGGCGCCAGATCGATACGGATCGAGCGGGCCGACGGCCCCTCCCCGATCACCAGATCCAGCACGTGATCCTCCATGGCCGGATAGAGGATCTCCTCCACGTTCGGCGGCAGGCGGTGGATCTCGTCGATGAACAGGACGTCGTTGGCTTCCAGATTGGTCAGGATCGCCGCCAGGTCCCCGGCCTTGGCCAGGACCGGGCCGCTGGTGGCGCGGAAATTCACGCCCAGCTCGCGGGCCACGATCTGGGCCAGGGTGGTCTTGCCCAGCCCCGGAGGTCCGAACAGCAGCACATGATCCAGGGCCTCGCCCCGGCCCCTCGCGGCCTCGATGAAGATCTTCAGATTGGCCTTGGCCTGCGCCTGGCCCACGAACTCGGCCAGGGTCTGGGGCCGCAGGGCCTTGTCCGAGGCTTCGAGCGGGGCCTGCTCGCCGGAGACGATGCGCGTCACCGGCCAAGCTCCTGCAGACCGGCCTTGATCAGGGCCGAGACGTCAGCCTCCTCGCCCAGGCGGATGGCGGCGGCCTCGACCACGCGGCGGGCCTGCGCCTCGGCGATGCCCAGGCCCATCAGGCCGACCACGGCCTCGCCCGAAGCGGACGGTTTGGCGGCGACGGGCGACGGGGCGGCCGACGACGAGAAGCTGATCGGCCCGTCGGTGATCGGCTTGTCCTTCAGCTCGGTGACGATGCGCAGCGCCAGCTTGGGACCCACGCCCTGGGCGCGGCCGACGGCGGCCTTGTCCTCGCGCGCCACGGCGCCGGCCAGTTCGGCGGGGGTCAGCACGTCCAGCACCGCCATGGCGGCCTTGGGACCCACGCCCTGGATCGCCTGCAGCAGGACGAAGGCGCGGCGATCCTCGCGGGTGCCAAAGCCGTACAGGCGCAGGCCGGCGCTCTCGCTCCACTGGCTTTCGATGTGCAGCAGGGTCTCCTCGCCCAGAGCCGGCAGGCGGCCAAGCGTGCGTGAGCCGCAGCGGACCACATAGCCGACGCCCATGACGTCGATCAGGGCCTCTTCCTCGCCCACCTCGGCGACGGCGCCGCGCAGACGGCCGATCATCGCACCCCCCGGGCGGCGAGCGCCGCTTCCCAGGCCGCGCCGGACGAGCCCTTGCGGGATCGGACAGGCGCGCGGGTCGTGACGGGCTCGGCGGCCCGGCCACGGGCGTGGGCGTGAGCGATGGCCACGGCCAGGGCGTCGGCGGCGTCGGCCGCGACTCCGCTGGCGGCGGGCAGGATGCGGGCGATCATGAAGCCGATCTGGTCCTTGTCGGCGGCGCCGGTGCCGACCACCGCCTTCTTGACGTGGCGGCTGGCGTATTCGGCCACGGGCAGTCCGGCCCGGGCGGGCGCGATCAGGGCCGCGGCCCGGGCGTGGCCAAGCTTGAGGCTGGATTGGGCGTTGGTGTTCAAGAAGGTCTCCTCCACCGCCGCCTCGTCGGGGGCGTGCGCGGCGATCACCGCCTCGATCCCCTCGAACAGGGTCAGCAGGCGGGTCGCGAAGGCCGCGGCCTCGTCGGGGGCGATGACCCCGTGGGCCACATGGGTCAGGCGCGAGCCGTCCATGACGATGACGCCCCAGCCGGTGCGCCGGAGGCCGGGATCGAGCCCGAGAATGCGAATCGCGTTCGTCATGTGTTCCGCAATTTCTCTCGTAGAGACCGTGCGGGAAAGCGGTTTTTAGTTAATGGCGGCGGGAAGGGTTCCGACGCCACGCATCCTTCGAGACGCGGCCTTTCGGCCGCTCCTCAGGATGACGGATTCAGAGAGCAACAAAACTCGTCATGCTGAGGAGCGCGCAGCGCGTCTCGAAGCACGCAGGGGATCAGCCCAGCTTGGCCAGGTCCTCGTCCGAGATGCTCTCGTTGGAATAGACGGTCTGGACATCGTCTTCGGCGTCGAGGGCGTCAAGCAGCTTCATCAGGGTGTTCACCGCGTCGCCAGTGACCTCGACCTCGGTCTGGGGCTTCCAGACGATGGCGGTGGATTTGGGATCGCCCAGCACCTTGGACATGGCCTCGGCCACGTCGTTGAGGTCCTCGAAGGCGGTCCAGATCGTGTGGCCCGGGGCGTCTTCGTAGATGTCGGGCTTGACCAGATCGCTCTCGACGTCCTGGGCGCCAGCCTCGATGGCGGCCTCCATGACGGCGTCTTCGGTGCCTGCTTCGGCGGGATAGGTGATCTTGCCCACCCGGTCCCACATGAAGGCGACCGAGTTCATTTCGCCCAAGGCCCCGCCGTTCTTGGCGAAGGCCGAGCGAATGTTGGCGCCGGCGCGGTTGCGGTTGTCAGTCAGGGCTTCGACGATGATGCCGACGCCGCCGGGACCGCGGCCCTCGTAGCGGATCTCCTCCATCGCGTCGATTTCGCCGCCGGCGGCCTTCTTGATGGCGCGGTCGATGACGTCTTTCGGGACGGATTCGGCCTTGGCGTTGTTCACCGCCAGGCGAAGACGCGGGTTCATGGCCGGGTCGGGCAGACCGCTCTTGGCGGCCACGGTGATTTCCCGCGACAGCTTGGAGAACAGCTTGGAGCGCACCGCGTCGGCGCGACCCTTGCGGTGCATGATGTTCTTGAATTTTGAGTGGCCGGCCATGCTCGGGCTCTTAGCTCTCGAATATTGGAGTTGCGGCGCTTCTAGCGCCTCGCGGCGTTCGATGCCAAGCGCGGCGTCGGCGGAAACCGCTCAGGCACGGCCGCGTTTGGCTTTCAGAAGGAAGCCCCATGACCGAAGCCGAACACGACACCCTGCCCAAATCCATCATCGACTGGCAGCCGACCCATGGCGTCGGCCTTCACAGAGCCTCGGTGACCAACGCCACCAGCGAGACGGCGATCGCCGTGGCGGTGGGCGCGGTCGCCCTGGCCGCCGTCGCCGTCGGCGCATTCCTGCTGGGCCGCTCGACCGCCGACAAGTCGCTGGACGACCTGGACCCGCGCGGCCTGATCAAGCGCTGGCTCTAGGCGGTCGCCAGCTCGACCGCCGGGATGTGCTCGCGCAACCGGCCGCCCACGCGGATCGGCTCGATGCGCTTGGCAAGGCCCGTGCGGTCGTCGGTTTCGACAAACACCCCGCACACCGTCGCCGGACCGCTGGCCGGTTGATAGCGGCCGCCGCTGATCTTGGTTGTGAAGCGCCGCAGGGGCTCTTCCTTCTGGTTGCCGATCACACTGTCATAGTCGGCGCAGGCGCCGGCGTCGGTCTGATAGGCGGTGCCGCCGTTCAGGATTTGGCAGTCGGCGGTCGGCACGTGGGTGTGGGTGCCCACCACCAGACTGGCCCGGCCGTCGCAGAAGTGGCCCATGGCCATCTTCTCGCTCGTCGCCTCGCAGTGCATGTCCACCACAACCGCATCGGCCACCATGCCCAGAGGCGCGGTCGCCAGCTCTCGGTCGGCGGCGGCGAAGGGGTCGTCCATGGCGTCCATGTGGACCCGGCCCAGCAGGTTGATCACCAGGATGGTGCGGCCCCGATCGGTCTGGAACAGGTGCGAGCCCCGGCCTGGCGCGTCCGACAGGATGGGATAGTTGGCCGGCCGGATCAGGCGCGGCTCACGCACGATGTAGGTCAGGGCCTCGCGCTGGTCCCAGCTGTGGTTGCCCAGGGTCAGGCAGTCGGCCCCGGCCTCGAACAGCTCGCGGGCGGTGTTCTCGGTGATGCCGAAGCCGGCCGCCGCGTTCTCGGCGTTGACGATCACGAACTCGAGGTCGAGCTGGCGGCGAAGGGCGGGCAGGTGATCGGCCAGGCCGTCGCGGCCTGATTTGCCGACGACGTCCCCGAAGAAGGCGAAACGCATGTCAGGAAGGGTCCTTTCGGACCTCGATATAACCGTTTTCGGTGAGGATTGCGTCCAGATGCATGTCGTGCGGCTCGCACGGCACCCGGGCTACCTCCTGACCGGCATAGGCCAGGCCGATGACGAACACCGGCTTGATGGCCCGCGCGGCCTCGATGGTGCGGTCATAGGACCCCGCCCCCTGGCCCAGGCGCATGCCCCGGCGGTCGAAGGCCACCAGGGGCGCGATGATCACGTCGGGATGCAGCTGCGGGGCGGCGGGCGGCGGGCTGGGCACGCCGAAGGCGTCGGGCAGGAAGGTGTCGCGGCTGTCGGCGGCGCGGAAAATCAGCGGCTCGTCGCGGCTGAGCGCGACCGGCAGGGCGACGGCGGCCCCGGTGGCGGCCAAGCGGTCGAGGACCGCGGCGGGGTCCATCTCCGCGCCATGGGGATAGTAGCCGGCGACCACGGCGAAGGCCGGCAGGCGTTCCATGGGCAGGTGCTCGGCCGCCCGTTCGGCGGCGTCGGGCGAGCGCTCGGCCAGGGTCTTGCGCAGGGCGCGCATCTCGGCGCGCAGGATCGTCTTGGCGGAGGAGAGGTTGGCGTGGACCATGGCGTCAGCTTCTAGATCAGCCGCCCCGGGGCGGCCATCCCGAAGCCAACGCCTCAGAACGCGCCCCGTGCCATCAGGCCGTTGGGCGCGTCTCGGCCTCGGCGGCGCGGGCCTTGGCTTCCGCCTTGGCCTTGGCGGCGGCGATGCGGGCCGCCTTGCGCTTGGCCACGGTGGAGCCGTTGCTCATCAGAATCGACTGCGCAGACTCTTCGCCCCGGAAGCTCTCGTGGCGATACTGATAGTTGTTCTGCCAAGCGCCCGTGGCGTTGACGCTGTTGTTGGATTCCGCCTGCGCGAAGGCGGCTCCGCCCAGGGCGACAGAGGCCGTCAGGACCGTGGCGATCATAAGCTTACGCATCTGCTTCTCCTGTCAGGCGCCGCAGCCGCTCGGCTCGTTGCAACCTTAAGGCGCAGCACCATTAGGCGCACGCCTGGTTGCTGTTCGCAAGTCGCGAACAGCAAGTTCTGCAAGGAAGAGAAGGGTGGCGGCGCCGCGAGAACCGTGAAGGACGTGTTCAATCCCCTCGGACCTGGAGTACCAGGTGGGCGCCATATACCCGCAGCCACGGCCACGGACAGGGACAGCTCCCTTCGAGATGATTAAGGTCGCTGGGATGTGAAGCCTTCGACGAGGGCCACAGCAGGACCCGCCATCGACTAACCTAATGGTCCTGGTCGCCGTTCGCCAGCTTTTCAATTCTTTTAGCCGCGGCCTCAAGCGCCTGGGCGGCCTTGGCCTCCGCGCCGGACTGGCCGTTCTGCAGGCGGATCTGGTCGGCCTGCAAGGCGGCGTAGCGCAGTTTCAGGTCGGCCAGCTCGTCAGCCAGCAGCAGGGCGCCCATCAGGAACAGGCGCGTCTCGCCCAGCTGGCCCATGTCCTGGGAGACGTGGCGGACCTGGCGGTCGAAGCTTTTGGCCAGCTCGCGCAGGTGGCTTTCCTGCCCATCCTCGCAGCCCACGGTGTAGGGGCGGCCGTTGATTTCGATGATCAGCTGAGCCACGGCCTAGTCCTTCCCGGCTTCGCTGTCGCCCAGGGCGGCGCGGATCTCGGTAATGGCGCGGCCAAGGGCGGCCGAGGCCTGGGCCCCCGCTTCCTCCAGCGCCTTCTCCCGCGCCCGGGCGGCGTCGAGTTCGGCGGCCAGCTTGTCGCGATCCTGGGCGAACAGGTCCTCGCCATTGGCCGCCGGTCGGGCGAGCTTCTGCTCCAGCAACGCGACCGCGCGCTCAAGCCGCTTGGCCGCCAGATCGAGGGCGCTGGCTTCTCCGCTCATCGGGGACGTTCCGCTCATAGGCTGCAACATATAGATCGCGACGCTTATCGCCAGTCACACAAGGCCGTCGCAAGCGATCTTGGCGTCGATTGGGCGGGCTCGTCACAATCCCTCACGCCATGTGAAGCTAGCCTGGGGTTGACTTCCCTGCCCCCGCCTTCAAAACCCCCTGCAAAATCAAGAACGCCGCTCACCCTGAGCAGCGCCAAAGCTGGAGAGACACCGCCATGGCCATTCGCGTCGCCATCAACGGGTTCGGCCGCATCGGCCGCCTGGTTCTGCGTTCCATCGCCGAGCACGCGCGCCGTGACATCGAGGTCGTCGCCATCAACGACCTGGGCCCGGTGGAGACCAACGCCCACCTGCTGCGCTACGACAGCGTCCATGGCCGCTTCCCCGGCACGGTGACGTCGGGTGAGGACTGGATCGACGTGGGCATGGGCAAGATCAAGGTCACGGCGATCCGCGACCCCAAGGATCTGCCGCACAAGGAACTGAACGTCGACATCGCGTTCGAATGCACCGGCATCTTCACGTCCAAGGACAAGGCCGCCGCCCACCTGGCCGCCGGCGCCAAGCGCGTGCTGGTCTCGGCTCCCGCCGACGGCGCCGACAAGACCATCGTCTTCAAGGTCAACCACGACGTCCTGACCGCGGACGACATCATCGTGTCCAACGGCAGCTGCACCACCAACGCCCTGGCCCCGGTCGCCAAGGTGCTGAACGACCTGTTCGGCATCGAGCGCGGCTACATGACCACGATCCACGCCTATACCGGCGACCAGCCGACCCTCGACACCATGCACAAGGACCTCTATCGCGCCCGTGCGGCCGGCCTGAGCATGATCCCGACCTCGACCGGCGCCGCCAAGGCGCTGGGCCTGGTGCTGCCGGAGCTGAAGGGCAAGCTGGACGGCTCGTCGATCCGCGTTCCGACCCCGAACGTCTCGGTCGTCGACCTGAAGGTCGTGGCCGCCCGTGACGTGACGGTGGAAGAGATCAACGCCGCCCTGCAGGCCGCCGCCGACGGCCCGATGTCGGGCGTGCTGCACACCACCACCGACCCGGTGGTGTCCATGGACCTGAACCACATCGCCGCCAGCTCGACCGCCGCCCTGCCCCAGACCCAGGTGGTCGACGGCAAGCTGGCCCGCGTCCTGTCCTGGTACGACAACGAATGGGGCTTCGCCACGCGCATGAGCGACACCGCTCTGGTCATGGCCAAGTTCCTCTAAGACCCCTTTCAAACACCCCGGCGCGATCCGGGGTGTTTTCATATGGCTGAGTTCGTTTCGCGCTAAATCAGCCGCTCACCCCGGCGAAGGCCGGGGCCCAGGTGAAGCCCTGCTGAGGTTCTGGATGAATCTGGATCCCGGCCTTCGCCGGGATGAGCGGGTAGAGGATGAGTTGCGGACCTAGCCCCCTCATCCGTCTCGCTTCGCGAGCCACCTTCTCCCACGAGGGGAGAAGGGAGAACAAGGATACCACATGACCTTCCGCCCGCTCGCCGACGCCGATCTTGAAGGCAAGACCGCCTTGGTCCGCGTGGACTTCAACGTCCCGATGGAGGACGGCAAGATCACCGACGACACCCGCCTGCGGGCGGCGCTGCCGACGATCCATGCCCTGAGCCTGCGCGGCGCCAAGGTGGCGTTGCTGGCGCACTTCGACCGTCCCAAGGGCCAGCGCGTGCCGGAGATGAGCCTCAAGCCCATCGTCGAGCCGCTGTCGGCGCTGCTGGAGCAGCCGGTGGCCTTCGCCGACGACTGCATCGGCGACGAGGCCAAGGCGGTGATCGACGCCCTGGAGCCGGGCGGCGTCGCCCTGCTGGAGAACGTCCGCTTCCATGCGGGCGAGGAAAAGAACGACCCGGCGTTCGCCGAGGCCCTGGCGGCCCTGGGCGACCTGTACGTCAACGACGCCTTCTCGGCCGCGCACCGCGCCCACGCCTCGACCGAAGGGGTGGCGCGCAACCTGCCGGCCTATCCGGGCCTGGCCATGCAGCGCGAGCTGGAGGCCCTGGACGCCGCCCTCGGCAACCCGCAGCGCCCAGTGGTTGGCATCGTCGGCGGATCGAAGGTTTCGACCAAGCTGGACCTGTTGTCGAACCTGGTGGCCAAGCTGGACAAGCTGTCCATCGGCGGCGGTATGGCCAACACCTTCCTGTTCGCTCAAGGCCACGAAATCGGCGCGTCTCTCTGCGAGAAAGACCTGGCCGACACCGCACGCGAGATCATGGCAAAGGCCAAGGAAAGCGGCTGCGAGCTGCTGCTGCCGGTGGACGTGGTCGTGGCTCAGGACCTGAAGCCAGGAACCAAGGGCGAGGTCCGCGCGCTGAACGAGGTTAAGGCTGACGACAAGATCTTCGACGCAGGCCCGCAAACCACCAAAATCCTGCTGGCCGCCATGGATGGGTCCAAGACCCTGATCTGGAATGGCCCGCTTGGCGTTTTCGAGGTCCCTCCGTTCGACGAAGCGACCGTAAAAGCGGCGAAACATGCCGCTCAACTCGCCAAGGCGGGGAAGATCGTGGCGGTTGCGGGCGGCGGTGATACGGTGTCGGCGCTGAACCACGCGGGAGTCGCGGCGGATCTGACCTTCGTGTCGACCGCTGGCGGCGCGTTCCTGGAGTGGATGGAAGGCAAGACCCTGCCGGGGGTCGCGGCTCTCGAAGTCGGCTAAGCCGGTACAAGAACAAGACGACCAAAAACAAAAAAGACACACGCAGACGGAGATACGGACTTGGCGAGGATCACCCTCAGACAGCTGCTCGATCACGCGGCTGAGGACGGCTATGGCCTGCCGGCCTTCAACATCAACAACATGGAGCAGGGCCTGGCCATCATGGAGGCCGCCGACGCCGTCGACGCGCCGGTCATCATCCAGGCCAGCCGTGGGGCGCGGAACTACGCCAACGACATCATCCTGACCCGGCTGATCGACGGGCTGGTGGAGCTCTATCCGCACATTCCGGTGTGCATGCACCAGGACCACGGCAACGGCCCGGCGACCTGCGCCACGGCGATCCAGTACGGCTTCACCTCGGTGATGATGGACGGCTCGCTGATGGAGGACGCCAAGACCCCGGCCTCCTACGAGTACAACGTCGAGGTCACCCGCCGGGTGGTCGAGATGGCCCATGCCTGCGGCGTCTCGGTCGAGGGCGAGCTGGGCGTTCTGGGCTCGCTGGAGACCGGCATGGGCGAGGCCGAGGATGGCCACGGCTTCGAGGGCAAGCTGTCGCATGACGAGCTGCTGACCGATCCGGACCAGGCCGTGGACTTCGTGCAGAAGACCGGCGTCGACGCCCTGGCCATCGCCATGGGCACCAGCCACGGGGCCTACAAGTTCACGCGCAAGCCGGACGGCGACGTCCTGGCCATGAACGTGATCGAGGAGATCCACCGCCGCCTGCCCAACACCCACCTGGTGATGCACGGCTCGTCTTCGGTGCCGCAGGACCTGCAGGACATCATCAACCAGTACGGCGGCCAGATGCCCCAGACCTGGGGCGTGCCGGTCGAGGAAATCCAGCGCGGCATCAAGCACGGCGTGCGCAAGGTCAATGTGGACACCGACAACCGCATGGCCATCACCGGCGCCGTCCGCAAACTGCTGATCGAGAAGCCGCAGGAGTTCGACCCGCGCGCCTATCTGAAGCCGGCCAAGGACGCCATGCGCAAGGTCTGCCAGCAGCGCTACGAAGAGTTCGGAGCCGCCGGCCACGCCTCGCGCATCCGGGCCCTGTCCACCGCCAACATGGCCAAGCGCTACCTGACGGGTGAACTGGCCCCGAAGATCGGCGCGCTCAAGACAGCCAGCGCCGCGGCCTGATCGCGAAAGCCTGGGTCCGGGTCGCCGGACCCAGGCGACCGCCGCTAGCGCGCGGCGACGACCACAATCACCACTTCAGAATCCAGCGACCGGCGGCCGCCCCCATGGCGCCGCTGAGCACCATGCCCAGGGTGTACCAGGTGGCCACGAAGGTCGCCGTGCTCTCGGCGCAGGACAGGCCATAGACCGTGGCCGCCACGGCGCCGCTGAACACGCCGGCGGCGAGGCCCGCCGCACCCGGCCGTGTCGGAGCGAACCCGCGCATGACCAGCAGCATCGCCACCTGGACCGGCATGCTGAGGGTCACGATGGCGGTGAGGCAATAGCTGAAGGAATTGCCATGGACCATGTGGGCGCGATGGCTGGCGTCAGCGCTTATCAGCTCCATGCCGGCGGCCGCCGCGAACGCGACCGCAAGCAGCGCTGCGATGACAGGCGCCGACCGGGCGCGCCCTTCCGGGCGCGAAAGCTGAAGGCAAGCCCAGAAGGCGACGGCGGCGATCATGACGGTGTAGCCGGCCTTCACCCAGATGAAGGCGCCGCCCATGGCCTCGATCAGGTCGCCGCGCAGACCCAACAGGCATAGCACCAGCGCCAGGGAGCCGAGGCCGCCCACGAAGCCGGCGAGTCCGAGGCGGCGCTGCAAGGCGCCCTTCGGCGTCGGCTTCAGGTCGGCCGCCATGGCGTCGAGAAGGTCGTCAGTCAGCACGGCCGCGCACCTTTTCGGTCAGGCGCTTCATCGCCCGATGCAGGGCGACCTTGGCCGCCCCTTCGCTGAGCCGCGCGCGTGCGCCGGCCTCGGCCAGGCTGAGACCATCGACCTTCACATCCCGCACCAGGCGTTGATGTTGTTCGGGCAGATCGGCCATCACGCGGTCCAGATCGCTGGCCGCGGTAGGATCGCCGGTCTCGGCGGCAAGGAATTCGGCATAGTCCTCAATAGGCAGGTGGGCGCGCACGCGGTGGCGGCGCCAATGGTCGATAAGCTTGTAACGCGCCAGCGCATAGATCCACGGCGTCAGCGGCTGGCTGCGGTCATAGGTCGAGCGTCGGGTGTGCGCCGCCAGCAAGGTCTCCTGCACCAGATCCTCCACATCGTCGCGAGCCTCGCCCATACGACGGGCGAAGTAGAGTCGAAGCCGGTCTGACAACAAGGCGAGCAGCCGCCTATAGGCCTGGGCGTCACCGTCCAGTCCCCGCTGCATAAGCCCCTTCAAGACAAATTCACTAGCGTCCACGCAGACCTCTAGTCCGCACCATCCCGGCGGAAGGTTACAGCCGGGTCTGGATAAACGGCAGCGAAACTTCGGTCACCGAACGCCGGCGCCCTTAAAATCCAGATATCGAGCCGTCGCGACGGACGCCTAGCCTTGCATTCCAACGGGGATCGACGGGCGGCGCAGCCTCGCGCTTCGCGACGCCGGCTGCTGCTCCCTGCGTTTTTTAGGACATCGCTGTAACGCTTCACGGCTGACGGCGAACTAGCTCTCTGCCGGGTGGCGCAGTCGATGGTCGGCTGCCGCGCGGCGCGTAAAAGGATCGCTCGATGAACACGACGCAAGCCGTCACCGCGCGCATTTCTCAAAAACAGGACGGCGAAGGTCGTCTGGAAAAGCTGGGCAAGGTCATCGCCCGCGCCCGCCAGGAAGGCGACGGCCCGACCCTGATCACCCAGGAGCGGCTGGCCAACGCCACCGGCATCGATCGGGCGCATATGAGCCGGCTTGAGCGCGGAAAGAGCAATGTGACGATCCTGAATGTCCTGCGGGTCGCCGACGCCCTGGGCATGCCCGCCTCGGAACTGCTGCGCCGCGCCGGCCTTTAGGCGCGCGGCTAAAACCTACCCGTTCTGAACCGCCGCTGGCAGGCCATCGGCGGGCGCTACCCATTGATTTGATTGATCTTGCGCCATTTCGAAAAATATCGAGCACGTCTGTAACGGTTCTCGTCGCCCGCCGAACTAGCCCTGCAGACCGAGCATGCCGATCGTCGGCGAAAGCTTGGCTCGCAAGGAACGCTCCATGAAAACCTCCTTCGTCCTCGCCGCGGCCGTCGTCCTCAGCGCCGGCGTCGCCCAGGCCGCCACCCACGTGGAAGCCAAGCCGAACCAGGAGAAGTGCTACGGCATCGCCAAGGCCGGCGAGAATGACTGCGGCGCCGGGCCCGGCACCAGCTGCGGCGCGACGTCCAAGGTCGACTACCAGGGCGACGCCTGGAAATACGTCGCCAAGGGCACCTGCACCTCGATCAAGACCCCCAAGGGCATGGGCTCGCTGACGCCCAAGCCCACGGCAAAGACCTGAGCCACGGCTGAGGGATCGCGGCCATGACGCAAGCCACCGCCGGACTGGGCCTCAAGCCCCCGCACTATGAGGACGCGGTCGCGTGTCCGGCGGCTGGCCTGTGGTTCGAGGCGCATCCCGAGAACTACCTGTGCGACGGCGGTCCCCGGCTGGCCTGGCTGACCGCCATCCGGGAGGCCCACCCCTTGTCTCTCCACGGGGTGGGCCTTTCCCTGGCCGGTCACACGCGGCCAGATCGCCGGCACCTGAAGGCGCTGCGCGCGCTCATCGACCGCTTCGAACCCTTTCTGGTTTCCGAGCATCTCGCCTGGTCAACCCATCGGGGCGCCTATCACCCGGACCTGCTGCCCTTTCCCCGCACGGCCAAGGCCCTGGCCCGCATCGCCGACAACATCGACGCCATGCAGACGGCCCTGGGCCGCCAGGTGCTGATCGAGAACCCGTCGCTTTATCTGGAGCTGAACGGTCACGAGATCGGCGAGGCGGAGTTCCTGGCCGAGCTGGTCCGCCGTACCGGCTGCGGCCTGCTGCTGGACGTGAACAACGTCTTCGTCACCTGCCGCAACCTGGGGGGCGATGCGAACGCCTATATCGACGCCGTGCCCGCACAGGCGATCGGGGAGATTCACCTGGCCGGCCATGCCGAGGACGAGCGTCTTGGCCGCGCCCTGCTCATCGACACCCACGGCGCGCCGGTCGCGCCGGAGGTCTGGGCTTTGTACCGCCGGCTCATCGACCGCATCGGTCCGCGCCCGACCCTGATCGAGCGCGACGACGCCGTCCCTGAATTTTCCGAACTGATGGCCGAGCGCGATATCGCGGACGCGGTCCTGCAAAACGCCCGGAAGGACGCCCATGCCTGCGTTGAATAACCTGACCGCCTTTCAGGACGCCTTCACCGGCGCCATCGCCGGCGACGCCGCGGGCCTGGCGCCTTGGCTGGTGGACGAGGCGCCCGGGCTGAGCGTCTATCGCAACACCATCGCGACGGCGGCGATCGACGCCCTGGCCGCCAACTATCCCGTCGTGGTCCAGATCGTGGGGGAGGACTGGTTCCGGGCGGCGGCGGCGCGTTTCGCGGCCGACCACCCGCCGCGCCAGCCGAGCTTGTCAGCCTATGGCGAAGGCTTCGCCGACTGGCTGGCCGGGTTTGGGCCCGCGGCGGAGCTGCCCTATCTGCCGGGAATCGCCCGGCTGGATCGTCTGTGGACCGAGGCGCATCTGGCGGCGGACTATTCGCCCCTGAACGCCTGCGACATCGCGGTGATCCCGCCAGCGCGCCTGCCCTTCGCGCGGGTGCGGCTGCACCCCGCCCTACGTTGGGCCAGCTTCGAGCATGGCCTGCCGGGGCTGTGGCTGGCCAGCCGCGCGGGCCAGGCGGAACTTGAGATCGCCGACGCGCCCCAGGCCGTGCTGATCGCGCGCCCACGGGCGACGGTGGAGACGCGGCTGATATCGCCCGCCGCCGTGACCTTCCTGGAGGCGTGCCATGGCGGACTGCAACTGCACCGGGCCATGGCCGAGACCCTGGCGCGCCACGCGGACGCCGACCTTTCGCAAATCTTCGCCGGCCTGATCGCGGCGGGGGCTTTCGCCAGCCTTAGATAGATTTGCGGGCGACGGCTCGACCGCCGCCCGCGAGTTTGCTCAGCGGCTCAGTCGTCCACGTGGGCGCCGCGCATCTCCTGAACGAAGAAGGCGCCGATGACGACCGTGGCGGCGGCGATGGTCACCGGGTACCACAGGCCGAAATAGATATTCCCCGTGGCCGCCGACATGGCGAAGGCCGTGGTCGGCAGGAAGCCCCCGAACCAGCCATTGCCGAGGTGATAGGGCAGCGACATGGAGGTGTAGCGAATCCGCGCCGGGAACATCTCCACCAGGGCGGCGGCGATGGGTCCGTAGACCATGGTCACCAGCAGGACGAGGACGAACAGCACCCCGACCACCAGCGGCTTATTGACCTTGTCCGAGTCGGCCTTGGCCGGATAGCCGGCGCTGAGGAGCTCGGCGCTGAGGGTCTTGCGCCAAGCGGCCTGCTCGGCGGTGAAGGCCGCCTTGTCCAAAGCCTCGCCCCGGAACGAGGGGACGCTGACGCCGCCGATCTCGACGCTGGCGATCTCCCCCGCCGGCGCGGCGCGGTTCTCATAGGAGACGCCCGCCGAGGCCAGGGCCGACTTGGCCACGTCGCAGGAGGTGGTGAAGGCAGTCTTGCCCACCGGGTCGAACTGGAAGGCGCATTCGTTCGGATCGGCGATCACGGTCACCGGCGCCCGCTGGCTGGCGGCGGCCAGCTCTGGATTGGCGGCGGCGGTCAGGGTCTTGAACAGCGGGAAGTACAGCACCGCCGCCAGCAGACAGCCGGTCAGAATCACCGGCTTTCGTCCGATCTTGTCCGACAGCCAGCCGAAGACGATGAAGAACGGCGTGCCCAGCAGCAGGGAGATGGCGATCAGGGTGTTGGTCAGGGCGCCGTCGACCTTGAGCACCTTCTCCAGGAAGAACAGAGCGTAGAACTGGCCCGTATACCAAACCACCGCCTGGCCGGCGGTCAGGCCCAGCAGGGCGAAGATCACCAGCTTGAGGTTCGACCACTTGCCGAAGGCGTCCGTCAGGGGCTGCTTGGAGGTCTTTCCCTCATCGACCATCTTCTGGAAGATCGGGCTCTCATTGAGTTGCAGGCGGATCCACAGGGACAGGCCCAGCAGCACAACCGAGATCAGGAACGGCGCGCGCCAGCCCCACTCGGAGAAGGCTTCCTCGCCGGTCTGGCCGCGAACCAGGAGGATCACCGCCAGGCTCAGGAACAGGCCGAGCGTCGCCGTGGTCTGAATGAAGCTGGTGTAGAGGCCGCGCCGCCCGGGGGGCGCATGCTCGGCTACATAGGTCGCGGCCCCGCCGTACTCGCCGCCCAGGGCCAAGCCCTGCAGCAGGCGCATCAGCACCAGCAGGATGGGCGCGGCCACGCCAATGGTCTCATAGCTGGGCAGCAGGCCGACCGCGAAGGTCGAGCCGCCCATGAGCAGCATGGTGACGAGGAAGGTGTTCTTGCGCCCCCACAGGTCGCCCAGGCGCCCGAAGACGATGGCGCCCAGCGGCCGGACCGCGAACCCCGCCGCGAAGGCGAGCAGGGCGAAGATGTAGCCCGTGGTCTCGTTCACCCCCGAGAAGAAGTGCTTGGTGATGTAGGTGGCCAGCGAGCCGTAAAGGTAGAAATCGTACCATTCGAAGACGGTGCCGGCCGAAGCCGCGCCGATCACCATCCCGTGCTTGCGCCCTTGCGCCATATGCGTTTCCCCCAGCCTGTCCTCGGCTTTCACGCCTATGGTTGGGGCAGTCCGCCGCCGCGCACAAGCGGCCAAAGCAAGTTCAGTGAAGGCTGCGGGAGGCGCCCTGCTCGCGGGATCGGCGCACGTCGCCCGCCATGGCGCTGGTGAAGCTCATCAGGCCGGCATAGGGCGCGACCATGCCGGCGGCTTTGGTATCGATGCGCTTGGCGGTCTCGGCGTAGGCGGCGGTGATGCTGGCGGTGGCCACGGCGCCGACGAGCTGAGCCGACCGGCGCTTGGGGGCGGCCCAAACCAGGGCGGCGTTCACGGCCTGCATCACGCCCCACAGCGCCAGGGCGCGGGTGCGACGCGGGCTGGACGGCGCGTTCCAGATGCGAAGCGCCGACAGGCTGGAGAGCGAGAATAGGGTCGGCAGGAGGAGGGACAGGGTGGGCTTGGACGGCTTGACCGTCACGCCGTCGGTCGCGGCCGCCTGCTCCGCCGGGCCGGCGGGCGGGGTGCGCTTGAGGGCGATCAGGGCCGTGCCGCTGGCGATGGCGGCGCAGACCGCCACGCCGATGGCGACGTGGCCGGCGCCGCGTCCATGACTGTTGAGCTGATCTTCCAGCTTGTCCTGGGCCGTATCGACCAGTCCCATGGCTTCCTCCCTGCTACGCAAGGAGAACAGGCGGAACCTTCAGCGGTTCCGCCCTGTAAACTCAACCGTCGGCGTGACCTTCGCCGACCAGCTCGCCCAGGGCGCTTTGCAGGTAGTTCTGCTCGCCCAGGGCCTTCACCAGGCCGAGCTGGGTCTCCAGGAAGTCGATGTGGTTCTCGGTGTCTTCCAGGATTTTCAGCAGCAGATCGCGGCTGACATAGTCCTTGGCCGCTTCGCAGGCGGCGATGCCGGGCACCAGGGTGGCGTGTCCGCCGATCTCGACGGCTAGGTCCGCGGCCATGCATTCGGGCACGGTCTCGCCGATCTTGAGCTTGTGCAGGTCTTGCAGGTTCGGCAGGCCGTCCAGGAACAGGATGCGCTTGATGAGCATGTCGGCGTGCTTCATCTCGCCGATGCTCTCGTCATAGGTGATCTTGCCCAGGCGCGCGAAGCCCCAATGCTGGTAGACGCGGGCGTGCAGGAAGTACTGGTTCACCGCCGTAAGCTCGTTGGTGAGCACGGCGTTGAGCAGGTTGATGATGGTCTTGTCGCCCTGCATTGGTATCTCCTGATCGCGGGTTCGGGCGGAACCTGATTGATCAGGATCAGAGCTTCAACTGCTTTGTGTGCGAGTGTTTCGCAGCCGCACGCTTTTCTTCGCGAGCGCTTCGCAGTTGCTGAAGACGCGGCCTATTCGGCGGCGAAACGCAGGGACTGACGGGATTCGTCGATCATCTGGCGCATCTCGCAGACGCACTTGGCGCATTGCGCCTGGCACTGGTGAGCGCGGAAAATTTCAGCCGGACGGGACGCGCCGGCTTCGATCGCCGCGCGGACCTGACGTTCCCTGATGCCGTTGCAGTTGCAGACGTACAAAGCGACGTGGACCCGACTGATTGAGTATCATTCGCATCTAATATCTCTCCGCATGACTCTGCAAGTCATTTGCACCTGCGCCGCCTCGTCGCAGGCGTCGAAATCGGCTAGGGAGCGGCCATGACCGCCGATTGCCGCCTCTATCTGATCACCCCGCCCGTCATCGACGATCTGGCCGCCTTCGGCCGTCAGCTGGCCGAGGCCCTGGACGGCGGCGATGTCGCCGCCTTGCAGATCAGGCTGAAGAACGCGCCCGACGCGGCGATCGAGGCGGCGGTGCATGCCCTGACGCCGATCTGCCAGTCGCGCGGCGTGGCGGTGATCCTCAACGACCGGCCAGACCTTGCCGCCCGCCTCGGCTGCGACGGGGTGCATGTGGGCCAGGACGACGCCAGTTGCGCCGAGGCGCGGCGGATCATGGGCGCCAAGGCCATGATCGGCGTCACCTGTCATGACAGCCGGCACCTGGCCATGGAGGCCGCCGAGGCCGGGGCGGACTATGTCGCCTTCGGCGCCTTCTTCCCCACCAGCACCAAGGAAGCCTCCACTCGGGCCGAGCCTGAAATCCTGACGATCTGGCAGGAGGTGATGGAGGTTCCCTGCGTGGCCATCGGCGGGATCACGGTCGAGACCGCCGCCGGCCTGGCCGCCGCGGGCGCCGACTTCCTGGCCGTCAGCGCCGGGGTGTGGGGTCATGCGGAGGGCCCGGGCGCGGCGGTGAAGGCGTTCGAAGCCGAGATCACCAAGGGCGTCGCCCAGCGCTGAGCCGTAAAGCGAGGCTTTCGCCACTTTTCGGCCATATTGCGGCCCGCCCGGACCGGGCGTAGCGTCCTCCCATAACAACAAGACTTGGGAGAGCGTCGATGAGGTTGCTCGTAGTGTGTCTGGTTGGTCTGGCGCTCAGCGCGCCGCTTGCGTCCGGGGCCCTCGCCGAGAACTGGCAGCCCGTCCCGGGTGACCCCACGTTCCGATACGATCAGGATTTCATGAGGGTGGACGAGCAGAGCGGGCTCGTGGTCCTGCGCTACGCCTCCGGTGGCCGGGCGGGACCCTACGCCTCGTGGCCGACGACCAAATCGCCGATCATGATGTTCGCCCTCGACTGCGCCGCCGACGGGGTGATCGACCTGGGTCTCGACTACAAAGGCGACGGCAAACTGCCGCGCAACTGGCGCGCGGCGCAGAAGGACACCGGCATCTCGGCCATGGTCGGCCCCGCCGGAAAGATGGCCTGCGAGAAGAAGGACAGCCTGCCCAAGGCGGCGCTTTAGGCTTCCTGCTCTCCTCTCCTACGAGGCGGGGGAGGAGAGTTTTGGCCCGCCTTGCTTTAAAGGGGTCTCGCCGTTAGGTTCCGCGGCCAAATTTCCGGACTCCAAATCACATGAAAATCAACGGCAACACCATCAAACCCGGCATGGTGATCCAGCACGAAGGCGGCCTGTGGGCCTGCGTCAAGGCTTCCCACGTGAAGCCGGGCAAGGGCGGCGCCTTCGCCCAAGTCGAGCTGAAGAACCTGATCGACGGCCGCAAGCTCAACGAACGCTTCCGTTCGGAAGACAAGGTCGAGCGCGTCACCCTGGAGCAGAAGGATCACACCTTCCTCTACCGCGAGGGTGAGATGCTGGTGTTCATGGATGGCGAAACCTACGAGCAGATCAGCCTGCACGAGGACTTCGTCGGAGAAGACCGCGTGCCGTGGCTGCAGGACGGCATGAAGGTCGTGGTGGAGTTCCACGAGGAGCGCGCCATCGGCATCGAGCTGCCCGAGCACGTGGTGGTCACCATCGTCGAGGCCGAAGCCACGGTGAAGGGCCAAACGGCCTCGTCGTCCTACAAGCCGGCCAAGGCCGACAACGGCGTGCGCGTCATGATCCCGCCGTACATGGACGCGGGCGAGCGCGTGCTGGTCTCGACCGAAACGGGCGAATACGTCCGCCGCGCGGACTAAGCCGGATGGCCACCCCCTCAGCCGTCGTCACCGTCATGATCGACGCGGCCCGCAAGGCCGCGCGAGGACTCTCGCGCGATTTCGGCGAGCTGGGCGAACTGCAGGTCTCCCGCAAGGGCACGGCCGACTTCGTCTCGGCCGCCGACTTGAAGGCCGAGCAGGTCATCTTCGAAATGCTGACCAAGGCCCGCCCGGGCTACACCTTTATCGGTGAAGAGCGCGGCACGGTCGAAGGCACCGACAAGACGCACACCTGGATCGTCGACCCGCTGGACGGCACCACCAACTTCCTGCACGCCATCCCGCACTTCGCGGTGAACATCGCGCTGGAGCGCGAGGGCGAGGTCGTGGCCGGCGTCACCTACAACCCGATCAGCAACGACCTGTTCTGGGCTGAAAAGGGCAAGGGCGCCTATCTGGGCATGGAGAAGCGCCTGCGCGTCGCCGCTCGCCGCAACCTGGACGACTCGATCTTGGCCACGGGCGTGCCGTTCGCCGGCAAGCCGGGTCACGCCACCTTCCTGAAAGAACTGCATCAGGTCAGCCAACGCGTCGCCGGCGTGCGCCGCTTCGGCTCGGCGGCCCTGGACCTGGCGTGGGTCGCGGCCGGCCGTTTCGACGGCTACTGGGAACGCAACCTCAACGTCTGGGACGTGGCGGCCGGCATCCTGATGGTCCGCGAATCCGGCGGCCGGGTCACCGATCTGGAGAATGGCGAGACCGGCCTGACGGGCGGCTCGATCCTGGCCGCCAACCTGGAACTGCACCCGCTGGTGCTGGAAAAGCTGCAGGCCGCCTAAGCGCGAAGTCTGCTGTGCAGCTGTCATGATCGCCGGCTAAGCTGGCGGTCATGACGCTGACCCGCCGCGCGCTCGCCGCCTCCGCCCTCGCCCTGCCCTTCATCGCCGAGATGGCGCAGGCCGCCCCCAAGAAACCCATCGTGATCGCCCACCGGGGCGCCAGCGGCGAGCGGCCGGAGCACACCGAGCTCGCCTATCGCCTGGCCGTGGATCAGGGCGCCGACTTCATCGAGCCGGACCTGGTGGTCAGCAAGGACGGCCATCTGGTCGTGCGCCACGAGAACGAGATCGGCGGCACCACCGACGTGGAGTCGCGCCCCGAGTTCGCCGCCCGCAAGGTCACCAAGCGCATCGACGGCCAGGAGATGACCGGCTGGTTCGCCGAGGACTTCACCCTCGCCGAACTGAAGACCTTGCGCGCCCGTGAGCGCCTGCCGCAGCTGCGGCCCGCCAGCGCCAAGTTCGACGGCCAGGCGCAGATCATGACCTTCGCCGAAGTGGCCGCCCTGGCCCGCGCCGAGAGCCAGCGGGTCGGTCGCGTCATCGGCGTCTATCCTGAGATGAAGCATCCGACCTTCCTGGCGTCGATCGGCCTGCCTATCGAGGACCGCATGGCCGACGCCCTGCGCGCCGCCGACCTGGACAGCCCCACCGCGCCGGTCTTCGTTCAGTGCTTTGAGGTCGCGCCCCTGAAGACCCTGCGCCGCCGCACCAATGCGCGGCTGGTGCAGCTGGTGGCGAGCGAGGCCGGCCCGGCGGACGCACCCTCGACCACCTACGCCCAGATGATCACGCCAGACGGCCTGAAGGCGATCGCCGCCTACGCCAGCGGCGTCGGGCCGGAGAAGACCCTGGTGATCCCGCAGAACGAAGAGACGCTGCTGCCGGCCACCAACTTCGTCCGGGACGCCCATGCGGCAGGTCTGGTGGTCCATCCCTGGACGGTTCGCGCCGAGAACTATTTCCTGCCCAAGAGCCTCAAGAAGGGCCTGGCGATGCGTCCGGACTACCAGCGCCTGCAGGGCGACGTAACGCCGGTGCTTAAGGCCCTGTACGCGGCCGGAGTGGACGGGGTGTTCAGCGATTTTCCGGGCCTGGCCGCGCAGGCGCGGGACGCCTAGCGGACCCCGTCTGACGGCTGGTCAGGCCCGGTCTTCGCGGCCACCATCCCTTTGAGCGATTCGATCCGCCGGGAGGGCGCATGCTGCCGAACCACGTCCCGTATGGGATGGTCATGCCGACCCTGTATGGGCCCGTGATCGTCAGCCGGCACGACATCAACCAGACCAACCACCTGCTCAAGACCGGGCGGGCGCATGGTCACGACAGCATCGAGATGATCGCCAAGCTGTCGACGCTGAAAAGCCCAGAGCCCTTCGTCCTCGATGTGGGCGCCAATTTCGGGCTGTTCTCGCTGGGCATGGCGCGGATGCTGGACGGGCGCGGCGTCTATCATTGCTTCGAGGCGCAGCGGATCCTGTTCAACATGATCGCCGGCTCGGTGGCCCTGAACGGCTACACCAACATCTTCTGCCACCACACCGCCGTCGGCGACGGCGAGGGTTCCATCGAGATTCCTCAGTTCGACTACAATCAGGCCCTCAACTTCGGCAGTGTCGAATTCGGCGGCGCCCAGAACGAGCGTCTGTCCCAAGAACGCGGCCAGGACCCCGACAAGCGCGAGTTTGTGCCGATGCGCGCCTTGGACAGCTACGGCTTTCCCCGCGTCGATATCTTGAAGATCGACGTCGAGGGCATGGAGGATCGGGTTCTCGCGGGCGCCAACCAGCTGATCGACGCCTATCGGCCGATCATGACGGTAGAGCACCTGAAGTCCGACAGCCGGGCCCTGGCCGATCACATCCAGGGCAAGGACTACAAGCTCTACGTCCTATCGGACGACTTCGTCTGCGTGCCGAATGAGCTGGCGCACCTGATCCCCGCCTAGGCCGCCTCGCCGCCGAACTGGAGCTTGGCGAGACGGGCGTAGAGGCCGCCGCGGGCCGACAGTTCGGTATGGGTGCCCTGGTCGACCACGCGGCCCTCTTCCATGACCACGATGCGATCGGCCGCCAGGACGGTGGCCAGGCGGTGGGCGATGACGAGGGTGGTGCGGTCCTTCATGGCCTCGGTGAGGGCGTGCTGCACCAGACGCTCGTTCTCGGCGTCCAGGGCGCTCGTGGCTTCGTCCAGCAGCAGGATCGGGGCCTGGCGCACCAAGGCGCGGGCGATGGCCAGGCGTTGGCGCTGGCCGCCGGACAGGGTCTTGGCGCGTTCGCCTACGGGCGTGTTGAAGCCCTCGGGCAGATTGGCGATGAAGCCGGCGGCCTGGGCGGCCTCGGCGGCCGTGGTGGCGTCGGCGACGGTGGCGTCCTCGCGGCCGAACAAAATGTTGTCCATGGCCGAGCCGGAGAACAGCGGGCTTTCCTGCGAGACCAAGGCCATGCGGGCGCGGACCTCGGCCGGATCGGCGTCGCGCAGGTCCACCCCGTCCATGTGGATCGAGCCGGCTTGAGGATCGTAGAAGCGCAGGAGAAGGCGCAGGACGGTGCTTTTGCCCGCCCCCGAGGGTCCGACAAGGGCGACGGTTTCCCCGGGCCTCACGGCCAGGTCAAAGCCCTTCAGCGCGGGCAGGTCCGGACGACCGGGATAGGCGAAGGTCACGCCGTCGAAGGCGATCTCGCCCCGCGCGGGTTTGGGCATGGGGACGGGCTTGTCGGGCGCGGCGACGTTGGGCTTGGCGGCCAGCAGCTCGCCGATCCGCTCCATGGCGCCGGAAGCCTTCTGGACCTCGCCCCAGACCTCGCCGATGGCGCCGACCGAGCCGGCGGCCATGACCGACAGGAAGGCGAACTGGATCAGGGCGCCCCAGCTCATCTCGCCGCGCAGGCCGGCGTTCACGCCCAGCCAGAAGACAACCACCACCCCGCCGAACACCAGGCCGATGACCAGGGCGGTCATGGTGGCGCGGGCGGTCATGCGGGTCAGGGACATGCGGAAGGCGTCCTCGACTGCCTTGCCGAAGCGGGCGCCGGCGCTTTTCTCGCGACCGAAGGCCTGGACCGTCTCAAGGGCGTCCAGGGTCTCGCCAGCGTAGCCGACCGCCGAGGCGAACATGTCCTGGGTCGAGGTGGTCAGCTTGCGCACCCGACGGCCGAACAGGAACAGCGGCGCGAGGACGAAGGGGAACAACAGCAGGACGAGGCCGGTCAGGCGCGGGCTGACAACCATCAGCAGGGCCAGGGCGCCGATCAGCATCAGGAAATTGCGCAGGGCCACCGAGACCGAAGTGGTGATCATCGCCTCGACGATCTGGATGTCCGTGGTCACCCGCGACAGCACCTCGCCCGTGCGGGTCTTGAGGAAAAAGCCGGGGTCCAGGGTCAGGACATGGGAATAGAGGGCCGCGCGCAGGTCCGCGATGATCCGCTCGCCGGTCTTGGTGACGAAAAAGAATCGCAGGGCGGTGGCGGCCGCCAGGATCAAGGCGTTGGCGCCGATCAGAGCGAACCAGGGATTGATGCTGGCTGGGGTCGGCTGGCCGTTGGTCAGGTGCTCGACAAGCAGGCGCAGGGTGACCGACAGGCCAAGCGTCGCGGCCGTCGAGCACAGCAGGAAGACCAGGGCCAGGCCCGCGTCGGCCTTGTGGGCGGCGAGGAAAGGCAGCAGACGGCCGAGCGCGCGTACATTGCGGCTCTTGGCGCGACGGGCGGCGGCGGCCTGCAAATTCTGGACGACTTCGGCGCCGGCGCCGGGGCGTGCCCCCGCGTCCGTGTCCGTTCCGCTCGCCTCAGTCATGACCAACCTCTTGCCAATACGCCGGGCCTTCTGTATAGCCGCGCGTCTTCGCGGTCAGCCTCTCGGGGCCGACACGACACAAATTTTCAGGCCGCTTAGTCGGTTGGATCGCCCGATGAAACAAGACACGCACCCCGACTATCACTTCATCAACGTCGTCATGACGGATGGCACCTCGTACAAGACCCGTTCGACCTACGGGAAAGAGGGCGCTACCCTGAACCTCGACATCGACCCGAAGACCCATCCGGCATGGACCGGCGGCAACGCCCACCTGCTGGACCGCGGTGGCCGCGTTTCGCGCTTCAACGCGAAGTTCGCCGGTTTCACCACCAAGAAGTAATCCGGTAAGGGCGGCGACGCCCTGGGGCTGGAAAGCCGGTGCGCTGAGCAGCGCGCCGGCTTTTTCTTGTTTTGGGATTGTCGCCAAAGCCGTTCACCCCGGCGAAGGCCGGGGCCCAGGTGAAACCTGCTGAGGCCCTGGATGAATCTGGGTCCCGGCCGTCGCCGGGATGAGCGGAATCTAAAAGAGCCTAAGACGCCCGGCCGAAGACGTCCTGCAGGCGGGTGAACTGCGACAGGACGGGGTTGGGCGCCTCAATGGCGGCTTCGGCGTCGATGTACATGCGCTGGTCCAGGTGGCGGACGCGCTCATAGAGGCGTTCAGAGCGGCCGACGAGTTCGACCAGGCTGGAGGGCAGCCCCTCGTGGGCCTCGACCTCGGCGGTGGGGGCGATGGTGTCGTCACCCACACGATAGCGGCTTTCACAGGCGGCGGCCGGGGCCATGTCGCCTTCACGCACGGCGCGCTGCACCAGCAGCCAGGAGGCCACCTGCATGAGGCGGGTGGTCAGGCGCATGCTCTCGGCCGCATAGGCCAGGGCGGCGTTGCGCGACAGCAGCTTTGAATCCTGGCGGCCGACGCCGTCCAGATAGGCGGCGCAGACCTCGACCAGTTCCATGCCTTCTTCGAAGGTCTTGTCGAACAGTTCGGAGCGGGCGAAATCCTCGATCACGCCAGCCCGCCAAACCGTCGATGCCGCACCGGGCATGTCACTCATGGGAATCATCGCCTTCAACCGGGTCGCGGCACACTAATGGCCGCACAGACCCCCTGGGTGCAACGCCCGTGCCAGAACTATCCCCGGTTCAATTGTCGCGGAAACCAAACAGCGCGTCGGCGGCGGCGCGTCCCGCCTGTTTCTTTTCGAGATGCAGCCGCGTGCGGGCGATCTCGGTCTCCAGGGTGGCGATGCGATCCTGCAGTTCGGCCACTCCTTGAAGATCGAGATCCTCCCTGAGGGCCTCGTTCAGTGCATCTCCGCGCGCGCGACGCGGTTCGACCGGCTCATCCAT
Source organism: Caulobacter sp. NIBR2454 (assembly GCF_027474405.1). GTDB lineage: Bacteria > Pseudomonadota > Alphaproteobacteria > Caulobacterales > Caulobacteraceae > Caulobacter. The sequence continues at coordinate 714,412 of NZ_CP114871.1, read as the reverse complement.
GGCTCGCCTCCGCTTGTAGGGGCGACATCAGAGCCCTAGCTAGGGTCGAAGGCAAGCTTTGGAGAACGCCGTGACCGACGAGACCATGACCGCCATCGCGGTGGAGAACGGCTCAGGGCCGGCTGAAGCGCTGAAACCCGTCACCCTGCCCCGCCCTGTTCCCAGGGACGGCGAAATCCTGATCCGGGTCATCGTGGCCGGGGTGAACCGTCCCGATCTGCTACAGCGGCTGGGCGCCTACCCGCCGCCGCCGGGCGCGCCGGACACCCTGGGCCTGGAGGTCGCGGGCGAGGTGGTGGTCGGGGCCGGACGCTGGAAGGCCGGCGACAAGGTCTGCGCCCTGCTGGGCGGGGGCGGATACGCGCAGTATGCGGTGGTCGACACGCGCCACGCCCTGCCGATCCCGGCGGGGCTCAGCGACATCGAGGCGGCGGCCTTGCCGGAGACGGTGTTCACGGTTTTCGCCAATGTCTTCGAGCATGGCGCGCTGCAGGCGGGCGAGACCCTGCTGGTGCATGGCGCCACGTCCGGGATCGGGACGACCGCGATCCAGATGGCCAAGGCCGCCGGGGCCAAGGTGATCGCCACGGCCCGTGGGGCGGACAAGGCGGCCGAAGCCAAGACCCTAGGCGCTGATATCGCCGTGGACGCCACGTCCGAGAACTTCGCCGAGGTGGCCAAGGCGGCCGGCGGGGTCGATGTGGTGCTGGACATGGTCGGGGCCAGCTATTTCGACCAGAACCTGGACGCCCTGAACACCGGTGGGCGGATCGTCTACATCGCCAGCCTGGGCGGCGGGATGCTGAACGTTCCGGTCTTTGGTCTGATGCGCAAACGCGCGGTGCTGACGGGGTCCACGCTGAGGCCTCGCGACGCCGACGAGAAGGCGCGCCTGACGGCGGAGGTGGAGCGGATCGTCTGGCCGTGGGTGGCGGCGGGCAAGCTGAAGCCGCGCATCGACGCGACGTTCCCGCTGGCGGAGGCGGACAGGGCGCATGCGCACCTGGAGGCTGGAGCGCATGTGGGGAAGGTCGTGCTGACGACTGGCTGACGAAAACGTCGCCCACAGGCGACAGCTACTTGCCAAGAGCTGTCGCCCACAGTAGACAGTGCTTGTGGTTGAAGTCCGTCAGACGGCCGAGTTCGCCGCTTGGTTCGGTGGACTAAGGGATCTGGTCGCCCGCACGCGGATCACCGCCCGGATCGACCAACTCGCCTACGGCTTGAAGGGGGACGTAAAAGCCGTTGGCGAGGGCGTGCGCGAACTGCGGATCCATGTCGGGCCAGGATACCGCGTCTACATCAAGGAGCACGGCGGGACGCTGACCATCCTGCTCTGCGGCGGAGATAAAAGCTCTCAGGAGCGAGACATTCGGCGGGCGAAGGAGATCGCCAGACGGGTCGTGAAGACGCCCTGAAATCTCCCGGCCGGCGCCCCCGTACGATTGTGAGGACAAGAACATGACCGCAACCACGCCGTTCAATGCAGCTGACCATATCGAGACGCCCGAGCAAGCCGCGGTGTTTCTCGATGAAGCCTTGGCGACCGGCGACGCGGGCTACATCCAGCATGCCCTGGGGGTTCTGGCGAGGTCCAAGGGCATGACCCATCTGGCCGACGCGACAGGCCTTGGGCGTCAAGGTCTATACAAGGCTCTGGCGGAGGACGGCTCGCCCAAGTTCGAGACCGTATTGAATGTCGTCAGGGCTCTCGGCATTCAGCTGCACGCGACGTTGGCGGACCAGGCCGCCGCATAGCTGCCTTCCACATAGCCCGCCAAGGTGTTGAAAAACTTGGTCGAGCCCGCCTGAACCCTTTGCTTCGTCACTGAAGCTCAGTATATGTCTGCTCCAATACCCGCCCGGCCGAAAGGCCGGGCGCCGTCATTTCTGGAGGGTCTCATGGCCGACCAAATCCTGATGCCGAAGGCGACCGCCGTCTGGCTCGTGGACAACACTTCCCTGACCTTCGAGCAGATCGCCGACTTCTGCGGCCTTCACCCGCTGGAAGTTCGCGGCATCGCCGACGGCGAAGTGGCGCGCGACATCCGCGGCGCCGACCCGATCGCTAACGGCCAGCTGTCGCGTGAAGAACTCGACAAGGCGCAGGCCAACGACAAGTACCGCATGAACGCGCTGGTCAGCCGTCACGCCGAACTGCTGAAGCCGACCAAGAAGGCCCCGCGCTACACCCCGGTGTCGCGCCGCCAGGATCGTCCGGACGCCATCGCGTGGTTCATCCGCAACCACCCCGAAGTGACCGACGCCCAGATCTCCAAGATCCTCGGCACCACCAAGGCCACCATCGAGCAGGTGCGTAACCGCAGCCACTGGAACGCGGCCAACATCAAGCCGGTCGATCCGGTGACCCTGGGCCTGGTGGGTCAGCTGGAGTTGGACGCGCTGGTCAAGAAGGCGGCTGAGAAGAAGGCCAAGGACGACGCCAAGCGCGGCATCACCGATCCCGACGGCGCCACCCTGCGCCCGGCCGGCGAGGTCGAGGCTCCGGAGCCCGAGGTCGAGGAAGAAGATTACCGCCGCCGTGGCTCGGTTTCGGCCGAGGACGTGTTCGGCAAATCGACGCCCAGCGTCGAGGCCGACGAAGAAGACTAAGGTCCCAAATGTACTTCGCCCCCGCCTTCGAGAGGCGGGGGCGAAGCGACGGGGCTCGTCAGTGGGCTCGAGACTTAAGAGTCTCTATCTCTTCCTTAAGTCGGAGTTTCTGCCGCTTTAGGGCCCTGAGGCGGACCTCGTCGAATATCGGGCGGCTCATCTCGTCCTGGATCGTCCGGTCGAGCGTCTGATGACGGACGCCCAGTTCGCGGATACGGGATTCGATGGCCATGGCTCTCGCCTCCTAGATTTTGCTTCTACTGTGACAGTGAACACCCGCTTTGCGAGGCTGTCAGATCACATATGGTTGCAGGCATGAGTCCTAAGGGGGACAGAACCATGACCGAAGCTGGACGTTCGCGATTGGTGGTCGGCATCTCCGGCGCTTCGGGGGTGGTGTATGGCCTGCGGACCCTGGACGCCTGCCGCGAGATGGGCGTCGAAAGCCATCTGATCCTGTCCAAGTCCGCGGTCCTGACACTGAGCCAGGAAACCGGCCTGTCGCCGGCGGAGGTCAACGCCAAGGCCGAGGTCGTCCATCGGGCGGGTGATGTAGGGGCGTCAATCGCCTCTGGCTCTTTCCCCACGCTTGGCATGATCATCGTGCCCTGCTCGGTGCGGACCATGAGCGAGATCGCGACGGGCGTGACCTCGTCCCTGCTGACCCGCGCCGCGGACGTGACCCTGAAGGAACGGCGCAATCTGGTGCTGATGGTGCGCGAGACGCCGCTGCATCTGGGCCACCTGCGCACCCTGACCAAGCTGGCCGAGATGGGGGCGATCATCGCCCCGCCGCTGCCGGCCTTCTATACCAAGCCCCAGAGCATCGACGAGATCGTGGATCAGTCGGTAGGCCGGGCGTTGGACCTGTTTGGCCTGTCGTGGCGGCCGGTCAAACGCTGGGGCGAGGATCTGGCCCCGGTGATCGGAGGCGAGGCGTGAGCCTTTGGGCCTGGGCGGTGAAGGCCTATGGCCGCGAAGGTGTCGGCGACCTCTGCGTCGATCTGCAGGACGCCCACGGTCAGAGCGTGCCCTATCTGCTGTTCGCCGCCTGGGCTGCGCTGGAGGGCCGCCGGGTGGAGGCGGTCCGCGCCGTGGCCCTGGCCCGGGCTTGGGAGGCCGAGGTGGTCTCGCCCCTGCGCGCGGTGCGGCGGCGGTTGAAGCAGGAGCTGCCCGGAACGGCCGACGCGGCGCGTTGGGCGCTGCGCGAGCAGGTTAAGGGTGTTGAATTAGGGGCCGAACGGCTGCTGCTGGAAGGCCTGGAGACGTTGGCGGGCGAGCCGGGTGCGGCCCGTCCGCTGGGTCAGGCCCTGAGCGCGGCGTCCCTGGCTTTCGGCGGCGCGCCCGAGGCGAAGATTTCGCGCCTCGCCACTCTGCTGTCTTGAGGCGCCTTTAACGAGGCTTGGGCTTTGGTATGAACGCAGCCGCGAACTGTAGGGGGGCGCGCAGATGAACGACGACGAACCGCTTCTCGACCACGTGGTGATGGAAAAGCTGGCTGAGCTGCGCCAGGAGCACGCCGACCTGGACGCGTCGGTGGAGGCCATCGAGGCCCAGCCCCTGCCCAACCAGCTGCTGGTGGCGCGCCTAAAGAAGCGCAAGCTGGCCCTGCGCGACCAGATCACCCATCTGGAAGGTCTGCTGACCCCCGACATCATCGCTTAACCAGAGCGGTTGCCCCGGACAAAGCGGCGCCTATACTCCGCGCCCTTCCGGGGACCCGTTCTGAGGCCCCCATAGGGATCAAGACGCCATGAGCGCCGCTACGCCGCCCGTCGCCATCATCATGGGCAGCCGCTCGGACTGGCCCACCATGAAGTGGGCCGCCGACAACCTGGATGCGCTGGGCGTGGCCTATGAGGCCAAGGTGGTCTCCGCTCACCGCACGCCGGACCGCCTGTTCGCCTTCGCCAAGGGGGCCAAGGCCGCGGGCTTCAAGGTGATCATCGCCGGGGCCGGCGGCGCGGCGCACCTGCCGGGTATGGCCGCTTCGATGACCGACCTGCCGGTTCTGGGCGTGCCGGTGGAGTCCAAGCTGCAGAACGGTCTCGATTCCCTGCTGTCCATTGTCCAGATGCCGGGCGGCGTGCCGGTGGGCACCCTGGCCGTGGGCGTGGCGGGCGCCAAAAACGCCGGCATCCTGGCGGCGCAGATCCTGGCCCTGTCGGACGAGGCGCTGGCGGGCCGCCTTTCGGCCTTCCGCGCGGCGCAGACCGACAGCGTGGCCGAGACGGTCGAGGACTGATCCCCGTGACGACTTTCCCCCTTCCCCCCGGTTCGACCATCGGCGTCCTGGGCGGCGGGCAGCTGGGCCGCATGCTGGCCCTGGCGGCCGCACGGCTGGGCTTCGACGTCGCCATCCTGACCCCGGACGAGGATTCGCCAGCCTCGCGCGTCGCCGCCAAAACTATCGTCGCCCAGTATGACGACCCAGCCGCCCTAAAGGCCTTGGCCGCCGTCGCCCAAGTGGTGACCACCGAATTCGAGAACGTTCCCGCCGACGTGCTGCGCATGCTGGCCGAGGCCGGCCTGCCGGTGGCGCCGTCCGCCGCCGCCCTGGCCGCGGCCCAGGACCGGGTGACGGAGAAGAGCTTCCTGAACGGGGTGGGGGTCGGCACCGTCCCGTTCCGCGCCGCCGATGACGCGGGCGCGATCAAGACCGCCGCCGCCGAACTGGGCGCGCCGGTGCTGCTGAAGACCCGCCGCGACGGCTATGACGGCAAGGGCCAGGCCTGGGTCGAGCACGCCACCGAGGCCAGCGCCGCCGAGGCCTTCACGGCGATTGGCGCCAAGCCCGCCATCGTCGAGGGCCGCGCCGATTTCGTGCGCGAGCTGTCGGTTATCGCCGCCCGCGGCCGCGACGGCGAGATCGCCGTCTATCCCCTGGCCGAAAACCACCACGAGAACGGCGTCCTGCGCCGCACCTCGGCCCCGGCCAAGACCACGGCCAAGCTGCGCGAGCAGGCCGAGCGCATCGCCGCCCAGATCCTGAACGGTCTGGGCTATGTGGGCGTCATGGGCGTGGAGCTTTTCGAGCTGAAAGACGGCCGGCTGCTGGTCAACGAGATCGCGCCCCGCGTCCACAACACCGGCCACTGGACCCAGGACGGCTGCGAGGTCGATCAGTTCGAGCAGCACATCCGCGCCGTGGCCGGCTGGCCGCTAGGCCCGACCCATGCCCTGGCGCATGTGGAGATGATCAACCTGCTGGGCGACGAGGTCGAGACCTGGGCCAAGCTGGCCGCCGAGCCGGAGACCCGCGTGCATCTCTACGGCAAGCGCCAGGTGAAGGCCGGGCGCAAGATGGGGCATGTGAACAGGCTTAGGGCGCTCTGAGGCTGGGTGCGTGCTTCGAGACGCGCGTTCGCGCTCCTCAGCATGACGAAGTTTGTTGCTCTCTGAATTCGTCATCCTGAGGAGCCGGCGAAGCCGGCATCTCGAAGGACGCACGACTAGTCGTCAAATATCTCCAGACCCGGCGCGGGGTGGGTTCGGTAGTGCTGGAGACGGCTGGCGAGCGAGCCGACATGAAGCTCAAGCTTGTGTCCGTCCGGATCGAGGACGTAGAGCGATGCCCCCTCGCTCCGGTTATCCTTCCAGACCGGCGCGGCGGCGCGGACCCGATCACTGAGCGCACCGAAATCGGCTTCCGCTACATCGAGAGCCAGATGGGTATAGTCGGGGTGTGGCTCACCACGCGCATCGGGATCGAGCGACAGGCAGAGCCAGAGCTTCCCCGCTTCCAGATAAGCTCCATCAGCCCAGCGGGCGCGTAACTGAAAGCCGAGAAGGTCACGATAAAAGGTCGTCGACCGCTCCAGGTCAGCGACGGCAAAGGTCACATGATTGAGCCCCCGGACCTTCAAGCCCGGCCGTACCTCAACCGCCCCAGCGCAGCAGCCACCTCGGCGGCGAGCTGTGACGGCTTCAGCTTGGTGGTCGCTTTCCACTTCTCGAAGGCCATGACGTTGTCGATGCGGGCGTCGAGGCTGGCCAGGGCCTGTTCGCGGCCGTTGGTCAGGTCCAGCGCCAAGGTCGAGATCAGGATTCCCGAGACGATGGCCCGCTTGGAATAGTGGTTCTCATCGGTGGCGGTGTCGCCGGCCCAGCGCCAGATGGCGTCGGCGCTTTCCCAGACCAGTTTCAGGGCCAGGGGAAAGTTGGTCGGAAAGGCCAGGAAACCGGCCCAGCGGCGCACGGCTTCGCGGTCGGCCGCCGCCGCATCCAGGCGGGCGATGACGCCGCTGCGGATGCGTTCGCGAATCTTCAGGGTCGCCCCGTCGGGCAGCGAGGCCAGGGCCTGGGAATCATGTCGGCGCGACAACAGGGCGGCGAGATCGCGGGCGCCGTGCGGCAGCAGAAGCTCGGCCTCGGCGGGCGACATGCCGATGTCGCGGGCCGCGACGGCGACCAGCGGGCCGCTCCAGCCAAGGCGCGGCGCGCGGGCCAGGGCGGCGTCCAGAAGGCGTTGTTCGGCCTGCGCGGCCCAATCTGTGGAGTTGGCGTCACGATCGGTCATGAGAGGATGATACATCGACCTGAAACGGCCGTCGCGCATGGACAAGCAGGAGTCCTTCTGCTATTTCGCGCGCCTCACGTCGGCAGGGCCCGCCTTGCCGACCCCAATCATTATTCTTCGCGCGCCCGTATCAGGGGGCCGACCAACCGACCGGAGAGAGTCCCCTGGTTCAGATTTTTGTCCGCGACAACAACGTCGATCAGGCCCTCAAGGCCCTGAAGAAGAAGATGCAGCGCGAAGGCTCGTTCCGCGAGATGAAGCGCCACGTGCATTACGAAAAGCCGTCGGAAAAGCGCGCTCGCCAGAAGGCTGAAGCCGTCCGTCGCGCCCGTAAGCTGGCCCGCAAGCGCGCCCAGCGTGAAGGCCTGCTGCCCGCGCCGAAGAAGCCCGCCGCTCGTTAAGACCGGACCTTCGGCGGGCCGACCGGCTCGCTAGATATCGAAAAGGCCGCGCGGTTCGCCGCGCGGCCTTTTTGGCGTTTGGGGTCTTAATCCTCGCCCTCTGGGGGAGGATCTAGGCGGCCCTAGCCGTTCGCGATCACGAACTGCACCGCCTTGACGATCTCGTGGGCGTATTTGCGGCCGAGCAGGGAATTGTGGCTAGCGCCTTCCACGTGGCGGACATAGCCGTGCTCAGAAGCTTCGGCGGGGGCGGATTGAGCCTTCTTCCATTCGGCGCGCGCGCCCGGCGTCAGGGCGCCGGCGGTCACCGCGGCGACGGGCCACGACTTGGGATAGGGCGGCGCGGCCAGGGCCTGTTCGGCGGCGGGGCGCCAGGCCTCGACCTCGCGGGCGGCGGTGCGGTTGTGGCTCTTGTCGGCGAAGGCCCAGCGCTTTTCGGCCGAAGCCTGGGGCGGCAGGCCGATCTTGTCGCCCAGGCGCGTGCCCTTCAGCGGCTTGTAGAGACCCAGCGCCGCGCCACGGGCCGCCCAGCGGGAGGCGGCCACGAAGGTTCTGACGAAGGTTTCGGCCCGCTTCATCATGTCAGGGCTGGGCGAGGCGGCGTCCACCAGCACGACTCCGACCACCGCGTCGGCGTGGGAGGCGGCGAACAGCGGCATGCGCATGCCGGCCATGGAATGGCCGACCAGGACGAAGGGTCCCTTCTCGCCGGCGGCGGCCAGCAGCTTTTCCAGATCGCCTTCGATGGCGTTCCCGTCGCGGGGCAGCGGGCCGGGGTCGGAATAGCCCATGCCGGCGCGGTCATAGGCGCAGGAGCGGATGCCCTGAGCGGTCAGGGCTTCCTGCACCGCGCCCCAGTCGGCGGCGAAGCCGAAGGCGCCGGCCTCGAGCAGGACAGTGGGGGAGCCGGTGGCCGGCCCTTCGCAGACCAGGCGCATGTTGCGCCCGCCCACGTCATAGAACTTGCCCCTCGGCTGGGGGGCGGCGATCGACATGGCGCCGCCAAGGGCGATCCAGGCGACGAAGGCGAGCGATAGACAGGCGGCGGCGCGAACGGTGAAGCTGAGCATGGAGCCTAGATAAGCAGCCTTGCGGCTTTGGCGAATTACAAAGCCGCAACGCGCGCGATCATTCCGTCAGACGGATCACCGCGCGGGGCCGTTCGCCCTGCTGCGCCGCTTTCTTGCGCACCCCCTTGGGCCAGTTGGAGACGGTGGCCATGCGCACCTTGCGCGAGACGCGGGCGGCGGCGGTCAGGGGCAGGTCGTCGGCCTGCGCGAACTGGCGGCCCATGAAGTAGGTCGGGTTCACCGGATCGCCGTCGTGGCGGATCTCGAAATGCAGGTGCGAGCCGGTGGAGCGGCCGGAAGAGCCCACATGGCCGATGACCTGACCAGCGTCGATGGCCGAGCCCTTGCGCATGCCCTTGGCCTTGCGGCCCAGGTGCGCATAGAGCGACGACAGGCCGTGGTCGTGCGCCACCTCGACGAAGCGGCCATATGCGGCGTCCTCGCCCGAGCGGATGACCGTTCCCGGCAGAGTGGCTAGGACGGGCGCGCCTTCGGGCGCGGCGATATCGACGCCCTTGTGCAGGCGGCCGGCTTCCTCCCAGGGCAATTGGCGCATGCCGAAGGACGAATTGACCTGCTGACCCGGCAGGGGCGTGACGAAGCTGAAGGCCGGCGGCGGCGGGGCGACGACCGGCGCGGGCGCAACGGTCACAGGCGCCGGCTTGGGACTGGAGATGAAGGACAGGTCCGCATCGGGACGCGCGGCGCCGATGGCGGTCATGGCGAATACGCCCCATAGGGCGCAAGAGCCAAGGATGGCGGCGAGGCCCATGTACGGGACCCGTCCGTCAATGACGTCGGTGGACAATTCGTAGACCTCGTGTTTGGTGTCGCGCTTTATATGCGGCCCGCCGAGATCAGACGGCCGCGCGGCGACGTTCTTCGATGATGAAGCCGAAGAACTAGAGGCGGTTATTGGCCTAAATTGGGCTCAGCTTGGCTGTAGAAGATTCAGCCAATGGCTCACTGATCTCAACCTGATCACGAGCTATCCTCATCGCCTCCCTCCCTTGTGGCGAGGGAGGCGATGAGGATCGGAGCTAGAGCCCCTTCACGATGCCTTCGACCATCTTCTTGGCGTCGGCGAACAGCATCATGGTGTTGTCGCGGAAGAAGAGCTCGTTCTCGACCCCGGCATAGCCGGACGCCATGCCGCGTTTGACGAACAGGACCGTGCGGGCCTTCTCGACGTCCAGGATCGGCATGCCGAAGATGGCGCTGGTGGGGTCGGTCTTGGCGGCCGGGTTGGTCACGTCGTTGGCCCCGATGACGAAGGCCACGTCGGCGGTGGAGAACTCCGAATTGATGTCCTCCAGCTCGAACACCTCGTCATAGGGCACGTTGGCCTCGGCCAGCAGGACGTTCATGTGGCCGGGCATGCGGCCGGCGACGGGGTGGATGGCGTACTTCACCTCGACCCCCTCCTCCTTCAGCTTGTCGGCCATTTCGCGCAGGGCATGCTGAGCCTGGGACACGGCCATGCCGTAGCCGGGGACGATGATGACCTTGGAGGCGTTCTTCATGATGAAGGCCGCGTCGTCGGCCGAGCCCTGTTTCACGGGCCGCGTCTCGACCGCGCCGCCAGGACCCGCGGCCGCGGCGTCGGCGCCGAAGCCGCCCAGGATCACCGAGACGAAGCTGCGGTTCATGCCCTTGCACATGATGTAGGACAGGATCGCGCCGGACGAGCCGACCAGAGCCCCGGTGATGATCAGGGTGGTGTTTTCCAGCGTGAAGCCCAGCGCCGCCGCCGCCCAGCCGGAATAGCTGTTCAGCATCGACACCACGACGGGCATGTCGGCCCCGCCGATGGGGATGATCAGGGTGACGCCGATCAGCAGGCTGAGGGCGAAGATGCCCCAGAAGGCCCACTTGGCCTCGCCGCCCGTGACGACCAGCACCACGATCAGGGCGACGATGCCGGCGGCGATGGCGATGTTCAGCAGGTGACGGGCCGGCAGCAGGATCGGCGCGCCGCCCATGTTGCCGTTCAGCTTGGCGAAGGCGATGACCGAGCCGGTGAAGGTGATGGCGCCGATGGCTAGGCCCAGGGACAGCTCGATCAGGCTGTTGACGTGGATATGCCCGTCCGCGCCGACGATGCCGTAGGCGGCAGGGGTATAGATGGCGGCCACGGCCACCAGGCAGGCGGCCATGCCGACCAGGCTGTGGAAGGCGGCGACCAGCTGCGGCATGGAGGTCATCGGCACCTTGCGGGCGATGACCGCGCCGACGCCGCCGCCGACAGCGACGCCCGCGATGATCAGGCCGACGGTGATGGCGTCCAGCGCGCCCTGGCTCCAGAGGGTGGCCAGGGTGGTGAACACGGCGATGGCCATGCCCACCATGCCGTAGGTGTTGCCCTTGCGGCTGGTCTCGGGGCTGGAAAGCCCGCGCAGGGCCAGGATGAACAGCACCCCGGAGACGAGGTAGAGGATGGCGGCGAGATTGGCGTTCATGTGATGTCCCCCGATCCCCGCTCTACTTCTGCTTCTTCTTGTACATGGCCAGCATTCGCTGCGTGACCAGGAAGCCGCCGAAGATGTTCACGGCGGCGAAGGCGGCGGCGACGGCGCCGGCGCCCTTGGATATCCAGACCGAACCGGCGGCCTGGGCGCCCTGCGCCTCCACGCCATGGGCGGCGGCGGCCAGCAGGGCGCCGACGATGATCACGGACGAGATGGCGTTGGTCACCGCCATCAGGGGCGTGTGCAGGGCGGGCGTGACGCTCCACACCACGTAGTAGCCAACGAAGATGGCGAGCACGAAGATCGCCAGGCGGAAGATGGTGGGGTCGACGGCTTCCATGGTCTCAAGCCTTCCTTTGTGCGTCCTTCGACTGCGCCCACGGCGCGCTCTGGACGGCGAACCTTGTTGTTAGGCCTTGAGGGCCGGATGGACGATCGCGCCGCCTTGGCAGACCACGGCCGCCTTGAGAATCTCGTCCTCGAAGTCGGGAGCGTAGGCGCCCTCCTTGCTCAGCAGCAGGGCCGACAGGGAGACCAGGTTGCGCGCATAAAGCGCCGAGGCGTCGGTGGCGATACGGCCCGCCAGGTTGGCGATGCCGACGATCTTCACCCCATTGGCGGTCTCGACGATCTGGTCGAGCTTGGCGCCCTCGACATTGCCGCCCTGCTCAATGGCTAGGTCGATCAGCACCGAGCCGGGGCGCATGGAGGCGACCTGGGCGGCGGTGACAAGGCGCGGCGCGGGCCGCCCCGGGATCAGGGCCGTGGTGATGACGATGTCTTGCTTGGCGATGTGACCGCTGACGAGCTCGGCCTGCTTGGCCTGATACTCCTTGGACATCTCCTTGGCGTAGCCGCCGGCGGTCTGGGCGTTCTTGAACTCCTCGTCCTCGACGGCCAGGAACTTGGCGCCGAGCGACTCCACCTGCTCCTTGGTGGCGGGGCGCACATCGGTGGCGGTGACCACCGCGCCGAGACGGCGGGCCGTGGCGATGGCCTGCAGGCCGGCGACGCCGACCCCCATGATGAACACCTTGGCCGCGGCGACGGTGCCGGCGGCGGTCATCATCATCGGCAGGGCCTTGCCATAGACGTGGGCCCCTTCGATCACAGCGCGGTAGCCGGCCAGGTTGGCCTGGGACGACAGAGCGTCCATCACCTGGGCCCGCGTAATGCGCGGGATGAACTCCATGGCCAGGGCGGTGCAGCCCTTCTTGGTCAGGGCGTCGAGGGTCGCCTTGTCCTGGTGCGGATTCAGCAGGGCGACCACGAGGGCGCCGGCCTTAAGGCCCGCGATCTCGTCGGCCTCGGGGCCGCGAACCTTGAACAGGATATCGGCGTCGGCGACGGCGGCCTTAGCGGTCTTGGCCAGCTTGGCGCCCGCGGCGGCGTAGTCGGCGTCGGGATAGGCGGCGGCCAGGCCAGCGCCTTCCTCGACGGTCACCGCGAAACCGGCGGCGATGAGCTTCTTGATGCTTTCAGGAGTCGCGGCGACGCGAGTCTCGCCCGAACGACGTTCCTTGGTGACCGCGATGACGGCCATGCAGCGCCTCCCCCTCAACCAACTGCCTTATAGTTGCAGCCGGTCTAGGGGATGAACTTGCCCTTTGTCGAGCCGAACAGGCCGGCTCGCGCAAAATTATTCTGAAACAGGCGTTAGTGCGCCTGAGGCTTTTCCTTCAGGAGGAAGACGCCCGCCACCGCCACGATCACGCCGGCGATCAGACCGCCGAGGAAGCCGGCGCTGGTGCAGAACCACAGGACCAGGCTGGTGAGGACGGCCGACAGGGCCAGCGAGCCCCACTTGGCCATCAGGTTGAAGGCATGGAAGGTCGATGCCTGTTCCTGGATATCCATCTCACCGCGGTGATAGTCGGCCATGTCGCGCCCTTGCGTGGAAACTTGAATGGGTCGGCAGATACAACGCCGCGCCGCCCGGCTCAAGCTCAGGTCTGCGCGGCCTTTCGCGGCCAGCCAGCGAGCAGGCCGCGCAGGGCGCCGACGAAGGCCAGCGGCTGGTCGAGCATGACGTGGTGATGGGCCTGCGGAAGCTCGATCATCGGGGTGCCGGGCGCGACCAGGCTGTGCATGTACTCCAGCACCTCCGGATCGATCAGGGCGGAGTTCTGGCCCCACATGAAGGCGCTCGGGCATTTGGGCCGGCCGGGGCGCTCGTTGAAGCTGAAGTGCTTCCAAAGGTCCGGATCGAACTTCCAGCGCAGGCCGCCCTCGACCTTGGCCACCGAGCGGCGGGCGATGAAATCGACGATGTAGAGGTTCTCGCAGGGCTGCGGCGGGGCCAGGCGGAAACGAGCCAAGGCGTCGTTCAAGGTTTCATAGACGCGGTTGGGTCCGCTGCGGGACGGCGGGCCTTTCCATTCGCGGCTGGGCGGGCGGATCGGCGAATCGACGCTGACCGCGGCGCGCAGGCGGTCGCCGCCCTTGGCCGCCGCCAGCATGGTCGGATAGGAGCCGAAGGAGTGGCCGACAAAGACCGGCTTGCCGCCATCGGCATAGAGCCCGGCGGCCTCTGCGGCGGCGAAGGCCTCGCGCACGAACTGGTCGCCGTCATATTTCTCCCGCCAGCCCGAGCCGCCCATGCCGGACCAGGAGATGGCGGCCACCCGCCACTCGTCGGCGAAGAACGGGGCGATGAAGCTCCACCAGTCGGCGTGGGCCCCGTTGCCGTGCAGGAACATCAGGCCGGGCTTGCCAACCTCGCCCCAGGTCAGCAGCTCGATATCGACGCCATCGACCTCGACAGTGGAGCGTTCGGGCTCGCGGGCCACGGCCTCGTCGAACCAGGCGGGAGCCGGCGGCTTTTCGCCCTTGAAGGACGCCAGGGGCGTCGCCAGTTCCGGCGGCAGGGGGGCGTCATCAGCCATTGGTGAATGCCTTCTCGCCCGGACGCGGCTCACGCGCGCCCAGGGACTTGAACACGCCAGAGCCGGTCATCAGGGTCCGCTCGCCGCACCAGATGCGGCCGCGCACCGTGAACAGGCCGTCGGTTTCGGAGATCAGCTCGCTCTCACCCTCGACCCAGTCGCCCAGCTGAGCGCCGGAGAGGAAGTCGCAGGTCAGGCGCACGGTCACCCAACGGCTGGAGCGCTCGATGGAGATGATGCGGCCCCAAGCCATGTCGGCGAAGCTCATCAACATGCCGCCGTGGCAGTTTCCCAGGCCGTTGGTGTGATGCTGCTCGACCCGGAAGGCGAGCAAGGACCGCTCCCCGCCCCGCTCGAACAGCGGGCCGATCTGCAGCCCAAAGCCTCGCGACCAGTTGAGCTGGCGGAAGCCTTCGGGAATGACGGCCGCCTGGGCCTCTGTCAGGTCATCGGACATCCGATGAATCTAACAAGCGTTTGAGGCGGGTGGGAAGCCGTGACTTAAGGTCAGCCCACCAGTTCGTCGAACTCGTCGACCAACTTTTCCAGCTGCGAGCAGCCGGCGGTCCAGAACGCCTTATCGCGCGGATCGAGGCCGAAGGGGGCCAGGGCCTCGACATAGGTCTTGGTGCCGCCGGCGGCGAGCAGGTCCTCGTACAGGGGCGCGAAGGCCACGGGATCTTCCGCCCGCTTAGCCATCAGACCGCGTACCAGCAGGTCCCCGAAGGCGTAGGCGTAAACGTAGAACGGCGCGTGAGCGAAGTGGCTGACATAGGCCCAGTAGTGCTCGTAACCGGGATTCAGCTTCACGGCCGGACCAAGGCTTTCGGCCATGGTCTCAAGCCACAGGCCGCTGATCTGGTCAGGGGCCAGCTCGCCCTGCAGGCGGGCTTCATGGAAGCGGCTCTCGAAGCGGTGGAAGGCGATCTGGCGCACCACCGTGTTCAGGCCATCCTCGATCTTGCCGGCGAGCAGCGCCATGCGGTCGGCCTTGGACGCCTCGGCCAGCAGGCGCTCGAACACCAGGCCCTCGCCGAAGATCGACGCGGTCTCGGCCAGCGTCAGGGGCGTGTCGGCCAGCAGGGTGCCCAGCGGCGAGCACAGGGTCTGGTGGACGGCGTGACCCAGTTCGTGGGCCAGGGTCAGGACGTCCCGCCGCTCGCCCATGTAGTTCATGAAGACGTAGGGGTGGCGGTTGGCCGAGACCGGGTGCGAATAGGCGCCCGACTGCTTGCCGGGCCGAGGAGCGGCGTCGATCCACGGCTGGGTGAAGAAGGTACGGGCCACGTCGGCGAACTTGGGCGCCAGATCCTGGAAGCTTTCCAGCACCAGGCCCTTGGCCTCGTCCCAGCCGTACTGGCGCGGGGCGGCGGCGTCGAGCGGCGCGTTGCGGTCCCAGTAGTCCAGGGTCTTGCGGCCCATGGCCATGGCCTTGAGCGCGTAATAGCGGTGGCTGATCGAGGGGTAGGACTCGACCACCGCCGCCTCCAGCGCGGCGACGGATTCGGCGTCCACCTCGTTGGCCAGGTGGCGCGACTGGGCCGGGGTGGCGTAGCGGCGCCAGCGATCCTCGACCTGCTTCTCAAAAGCCAGGGTGTTGAGCACCAGAGCCTGGGTCGAGGTGCGCTCCTCCAGCGCCTTGGCCAGGCCGTTAGCGGCGGCCTTGCGATTGGCGGCGCTGGGGTCGGTAAGGCGGTTCAGCGCCTCGGGCAGCGTCAGGGTCTCGCGACCGACCTTGGCGGTCAGGCGGGCCAGGGTCTCGTCCCAGAGGCGCACCCAGTTGGCGACGGCGGGTGCGCGGTCGATCAGCAGATGCTCCAGGTCGGGCGACAGCTCGTGCGGGCGCGACAGGCGCAGGCGGCGCAGCCAGGGGCTCCAGCGGCCGGCGGCCACGTGCGACTTGAGCGCGGCGGCGATCTCCTCGTCCTCAAGCTCGTTGAGCTCCAGGGTGAAGAACAGGCTCTCGGCGCCGATGGCGGCGGCGCGGGCGCGGATATCAGCTTCAAACTTGGACCAGCCCGCGTCATCGCGGGCGGTGGACGCCGCCAGGGACGCATAGGCCCCGACGCCCCACAGGGCGTTGGTGGCTTCCTCGTAGTGACGCAGGCCCTGGCTGATCAGGGCGCCCAGCTTGGCCGGCTCGGACCGCGCGGCGACGAAGGCCCCCTTGAGGGCGACCAGCGCGTCATTGGCCGCCTTGGCCGCCGCCAAGTCCGTCTCGATCCTGGGATCGTCCCGCCCGACGTACAGATCGTCGAGCCGCCATTGCGGGATGTCGGACTTCGGCGTGCGGACGGGAGCGTTCATGAGGCGTCTCTGAGGTGGTTCAGCCTGGGAATATAGGAAGGCGCGGGCGGGAGGTAGAGCTGTGAGGTATTCATCACAATGCACGCCTCCCTCGCCCCTGTGGCGAGGGTCCCTGCATCCGCATTCTCCGAGCTAGCCGATCTGGCGCCGCGCCAGCGGACACAGGGACCCCGGGCACAAGGCCCAGGGAAGCGGTTGAAGGGCTGGACTCAGGCGAGAGATGGATAGAGATCGATCCAGTCGGGGTTCTCCCGCTCGATCAGGTTGATCTTCCAGTCCCGCGACCAGCGCTTCAGCGACCTTTCGCGCTGTAGAGCCTGGGCCATCTCGTCCTGAACTTCGTACCAGACCAGAGTCTTCAGGCCGTATCGCTTCGTGAAGCCGGGCAGCGCACCCTCGCGATGCTCGTAGATACGGCGAGGCAGATCGCTAGTGACGCCGATGTAGAGCGTGCCGCGTCTGCGGTCCGTCATCAGATAGACGGCGATGCAGGGGTAGCGGTCGCTCAAGCCCTAAAACCCCTTGCGCTTCATCCAATTGAGGACCGCATCGGGCCAGGCGGCGACGGGCTTGTCCTTGGTGAAGCGCAGGCCGAAGCCGTGGCCGCCTTCCTCGTAGATGTGCATCTCGGCGGGGACCTTGGCGGCCTTGAGGGCGGCGAATAGCTGCAGGCTGTTCTCCACGGGCACGGAAGCGTCGTCGGCGGCGTGGATGAAGATCACAGGCGGAGCGTCGGGGCGGACCTCTTTTTCCAGGGAGTATTTGGCGATCGCTTGGGGAGAGGGCGCGGCGCCCAGGAGCTCCTTGCGCGAGCCCGCATGAACGAACGGATCGGTCATGGTGGCGACCGGGTACATAAGGACCGAGAAGTCCGGTCGCGCCGAGAGGCGGTCGGCCTCGTCGAGCGGTTCATAGACGGGCGCATCATAGCGGAAGGTCAGCGAACCCGCGGCGTGGCCACCGGCGGAGAAGCCGATCACCCCCACCTTCTTTGGATCAAGACCGTTCGTCGCCCGCTGGCGCACCAGGCGCAGGGCGCGCTGCATATCCTGCAGCACCACGTCCGGACCGGCGGCCCAACCATCGCCCGGCATGCGGTAGGTCATGACATAGACCGTGACCCCGGCGGCGGCGAAACGCCCGGCCGTCTCGTAGCCTTCCTTGTCCATGACCACGCGGACATAGCCGCCGCCCGGCACCATCAGCAGGGAGGTTCCGTTCGGCGTCTTGGGCTTGAAGACGATCATGTCGGGGCGATCGACATGGTCGATGAAGCGGTCGCGGATCACCACGGGGTTTTCGCTGCGCTCGGTGATGCGGCCCTTGGCGACGACGCCGTTCGAGCCGGGAGGCGAGCCCGGCCACAGGGCGATCTTCTCGAAGCTGGGATCGGCGAGCGGGTCGATTGGCGCGGCCATGGCGGATCCTGCGAAAATGAGCCCTGCGGCGAGGACTGCGGCGGCGAGATTCATGGTTTCCAACTCCACACCAACGGTCAGGCTCGTTAACCCAGGACTCACGTCTCCGAAACCGCGCCTTTACCCGGCTCCTGTACCAATACGAACCACAATGAGTGTCGTCCCCAGGTTTTCAGGGAGGCGGCGCCGGTATCAGGTAGGTGTCTTCAAGATGACCAAGACGGTTCTCGTCGTCGACGACGATCCGACTCAGCGTCGGTTGATTCAGGCTGTTCTCGAACGCGAAGGCTTCGCCGTCGCGCAAGCCGAGAATGGCGATGAAGCACTGTCGCATCTGATCGCGGGCAAGAGCGCCGACGTGGTGCTGCTCGATCTGGTCATGCCCGGCATCACGGGACAGGAGACCCTGGTTCAGATCCGGCAGCGCGGCCTGACCCAACCAGTGATCGTGCTGACCGCCACGGGTGGCGTCGACACCGTGGTCAAGGCCATGCAGGCCGGCGCCAACGACTTCTTCATCAAGCCGGCCTCGCCGGAGCGGATCATCGTGTCGATCCGCAACGCCCTGTCCATGGGCGCCCTGAAGGGCGAGGTGGACCGGCTGAGCAAGCGGGCCACCAACCGCACCACCTTCGAGGACCTGATCGGCGACGGCCCGGCCATGACCCTGGTCAAGCGCATGGGCGCGCGGGCGGCCAAATCATCCATCCCCATCCTGGTCACCGGCGAGAGCGGGGTCGGCAAGGAGCTGATCGCGCGCGCCGTGCATGGCGGTTCGGACCGCGCGGGCAAACCTTTCGTGGCGGTCAACTGCGGCGCGATCCCCGAGAACCTCGTGGAGTCGATCCTCTTCGGCCACGAGAAGGGCAGCTTTACCGGCGCCACCGACAAGCACCTGGGCAAGTTCAAGGAGGCCGACGGCGGCACCCTGTTCCTGGACGAGGTGGGCGAGTTGCCGCTGGATATGCAGGTAAAGCTGCTGCGCGCCCTGCAGGAAGGCGAGATCGATCCCATCGGGGCCAAGCGTCCGACCAAGGTGGACGTGCGCATCGTCTCGGCCACCAACCGCGACCTGGCCACGGCGGTGTCCGAGGGCCGGTTCCGTGAAGACCTATTCTATCGCCTGAATGTGTTCCCCATCGAGGCCCCCGCCCTGCGCGACCGTCGTGAGGACATTCCGGCTCTGATCGACGCCTTCGTGCGCCGCTTCAACGTCGAGGAAGGCAAGGGCGTGATCGGCTGCGCGCCCGAGGCCCTGGCCTGCCTGAGCGGCTTCGACTGGCCGGGCAATGTCCGCCAGCTGGAAAATACCGTCTATCGCGCCATCGTCCTGTCGGACGCGCCCTATCTGCAGTTGCACGACTTCCCGGCGATTTCGGGCGTGTCGGTTCCGCCGCCCGAGTCGGCGACGCCGAGCGGCTCGATCCTGGCGGACGTGGCCGCCGCCCCCATCGGCGAGCAGCCGGTACGCATCCTGGATGGCCGCGGGCATCTGCGGACGCTGGAGGAGATCGAGCGCGACCTGATCCAGCACGCCATCGAGGTCTATGCCGGCCATATGAGCGAGGTGGCCCGCCGCCTGGGCATCGGCCGCTCCACCCTTTATCGCAAGGTGCGCGAGCAAGGTCTGGAAGAGCTGGTGAAGGCGTCGTGACCATGGCTCTTCGCCGCGCCACGCCCCGCCCCATGTTCGACGCCGAGCTGGACATCCCGCGCCCGCCCCTGTCTGAGCCGGTGAACGAGATCTACGAGCTGGGCCGCCTGCTGTGCGCGGCCGAGCGCGCTAATCGCCAGACGGCTTCTTACGGCGAAATGTTCTGGCGGCCTTCTCGCCCTTGGCCTTGGCGGCGATCTCCTTCAGCTTGATCGCCTGCATGGCCGAGAGAGCCTGGCCCGGCGCGCCCTTTTCGGGATCGCCGAAGGCGCGGCCATAGGTCTTCACCCGGTCCGCCACGGAGCCGAGGAATTCACCTTCCCATTCGGAAAGTTCGACGCCCGCCTTGTCGGCGGTGCGTTGGGCGCGCTTCAACGCGTTGAGAGCGGCGCGCTTGGCCGCCTCGTACCGGTCTGGAAGCTTGCGCTTCAGCGGCCGCCCTTAGAGCCCGCCGAGGGCGGACAGGTAGAGATCGAGGATGGCCTCTTCCTCCTGGCGCTTGGCGCGGTCCTGCTTCAGCAGGCGCACGACCTTGCGCAGGATCTTGACGTCGAAGCCGTTGCCCTTGGCCTCGGCGTACACTTCCTTGATCTGCTCGGCGACCTCGGCCTTTTCGACCTCAAGGCGCTCGATGCGATCGATGATGCTCTTCAACTGGCCCTGAGCGGTCGAGTTCAGAACGTCAACGGAAGCGGAGTCGTCGGCCATGAGGAATGCTCTCACAAGTCAGGAATAGGCGGAAGGCGGCGGACCATAGTCGCGGGACGGGCCGCTAACAACAGGTGCGATTCGAGGCAGTCCGGACAAACGAAAAGAACCGGCCGTCGCCGGCCGGTTCTCAGTCGAATTCTGCGCTCGGCGCGTCGAAGCGCCGATGGCGGCTTTCTTAGCCTTGCTTGGCTTTGAAGCGCGGATCGGTCTTGTTGATCACGTAGATGCGGCCCTTGCGGCGGACCAGCTTGCAATCGCGGTGACGCGACTTCAGCGACTTCAGCGAGCTACGAACCTTCATGATCTCGACCGTCTTGTTGTTGCTGCGGGCCGCCCGGCGTCCAGCGAGAAACGCGCTGACGGGGCTTGCCGGTTAATTCCAGAGGGCGGGCGTATAGGCGGACATTGGGCGGGAGTCAATTGCGGCGGGACTTCGGCGGCCGGCTGTCGTCCTTGTGATTGAACGATTTGGCGCGAAGCCGCTAGCCTTGGCGACATGCTTCGTCGTTCCTTCGTATTTTCCGCCGCCGCCCTCGCCGGGACAGGCGTGACCCTCACCTCCGCCCGCTCGCAAGGGTGGACCTTCGCCAGTTCGGGCGATCCGCTGTTTGACGCCTGGCGCGCCGACTTCTACGACCGCTCGGTCCAGGCCGGCTGGCCCGCCGAGTTGTTGAAGGCGCAGCTTGAGGGCCTGGCCCCCGATCCGGGCGTGTCCAGCTCCGACGCCAAGCAGCCGGAGTTCTCGCGGCCCGTCAGCGACTATCTGCGCGGCGTGGTCAGCGACGAGCGCATCGCCATCGGCCGCAGCAAGCGCGAGAGCCTGACCTTCCTGCCGCATGTGGAGCAGCGCTTCGGCGTGCCCAAGGAAATCCTGATCGCCGTCTGGGCGATGGAGTCGGCCTTCGGCAAGATCCAGGGGACCAAGGACGTGGTCCGCTCGCTGGCCACACTGGCGGCGCAGGGACGTCGCCGTTCGTGGGCGGAGGGCGAACTCTATGCCTGCCTGAAGATCATCGCCTCGGGCGAGGTCAATCGCGAGAAGCTCAAGGGATCCTGGGCCGGGGCCATGGGCCAGACCCAGTTCCTGCCCAGCAACTATCTGTCCACGGCCGTGGACGAGGACGGCGATAACAAGCGCGATATCTGGGGATCGGACGCCGACGCCCTGGCCTCGGCCGCGAGCCTGCTGGCCAAGGGCGGCTGGGAGCGTGGCGTGGGCTGGGCGCGGGAGGTGATTCTCCCTGGAGAATTCGACTACGGCCAGACGGAAGATACGCGGCTACTTGTGAGACAATGGATAGACCAGGGCGTGCGCCGGGCCGACGGCCTGCCGTTCAGCGCCGCCGATACGGCCGCCAACGCCAACTTGCTGCTGCCGACCGGAGCGGCCGGACCGGCGTTCCTGGCGTTGCCGAACCACTACGCCATCCGCAAGTACAACAACTCCACCTCATATGCGCTTGGCGTCGGTCTGCTGGCCGATCGCATGGGCGGCGCCGGGCCGTTGCTGACGCCGTGGCCGGTGGAGTCGGCCATGTCGCTGGCCGACCGGCAGGCGGCGCAGGTGGCCCTGGCCAACCTCGGCTTCGATCCGGGGCCGCCGGACGGGGTGATCGGGGCCGGGACCCGCAAGGCCCTGCGCGCCTGGCAAAAGACCGCGGGCGTGCCGGCGGACGGCTATCTGTCGGCCGACATGGTGCGCAGGCTGCAGGCGGCGGCGAACTTCGGCGTGGCCGCCCCGCCGCGGCTCTAAGCCGCCCTGCGTCCTTCGAGACGGCCTTTGGCCTCCTCAGGATGACGGATTCAGTAGAGCGACAGCCTTCGTCATGCTGAGGAGCGCGACAGCGCGTCTCGAAGCACGCACTATCAAACCCCGCCCTCGTCGCTGCGCTCGAGCAGGGACAGGGTGGCCTCGTCGTCCGGATTGCCCTTGGCGCCCGCGTCGCGCAGGACGCTGTTCTTGAGGGCGTAGATCAGCAGGCCGCCGAGGATCGCGGCGTTCAGCAGGAACGGGGCGGGATGCACCGCCTCGTACAGCCAGACGAAGAACGGGGCGAAGATCACGTTGAGGCCGTTGATCGCCCCGATGGCGCCGGCCGCCCGCGCCTGTTCGTGCATCATCACCGACAGGGACGCGCCGGCGGTGAAGCCAGGCCGCACGAAGCCGTAGCCCAGGCTGCCCACGGCGAAGGCGGTGACCACCACGCTGTAGGTGGGCGCGAAGGCGGTGACGAGATTGGCGCCGCAGGCCAGGGCCACGCCCCAGCGCATCAGGTCCTTGGGCGACATGCTGAACATGCGGATCAGCGACCACTGGGCCAGCAGCCCCGCCGCCGCGCCGGCCATCATGGCCACGGCGGTGAAGCCCTGGGCCTGCAGCGGGGAGACGCCGAGCTTGTCGATGATCATGAAGCCCAGGGTCTGGGTCTGGACCGTCTGGCACAGGGCGGCCAGGAAGCCGAAGATCAGGAAGGGCGCCAGGCGCGGATCGCGCCACAGGGACGGCTCCCCCGACTGGGCGAACAGGCTGAAGGGCTTCTTCTCGCGCGGCGGGTGCGGGCGGCGCTCCTCATCGGGCAGGAAGCGCAGGATCGCGATCAGGGCGATGAAGGCCAGGATGGCGAAGCCGTAAAGCGGCCCCGCCAGGGTCACCACCGGCAGGACGAACAGCGGCGCCAGCGCCGGGCCGACGATGGTCCCCAGGCCAAAGGCGCTGGCCAGACCCGCCATGGCCTGCGTCCGTTCGCCGCGTCCCGTGCGTTCGGCCACATAGGCCTGGATCGCGGGGTTCGAGGCCGAGCCGATCATGCCGAAAATGGCTCGCGCCAATAGGAACATGACGAAGATCGCCATGACCGGCGCCCAGTGATTGAGCCCGGCGCTGACCACCAGGCCGCACAGAGTCATGGACACGGCGAAACCGGCCAGGCCCAGCAAAATCATGGGCTTGCGGCCACGGATGTCCGACTGCCGCGCCCAGAACGGCGAGCCCACCGCCCAAAGCAGGGCCGAAAGCGAGAAGATCGCCGCGACCATGGGGTCGGGAATGCCGATCTGGCGGCCGATGGCGGGAAGGACGGACAATAGGCCGGTATTGCCGATCGCCACCACGATGGAGGCCGAAAACAGCAAGGCGAAGATGCGTTTTGGCAGCTTCTGCTCGGTCATATTCCTGCTGTTAGGCCGCTTCCCCAAGGTCGCGCAATGGCGACCTGAACGGCGCTCACCTTGGATTAAGCATTAATCGCCATGCTGACGGCCTGAAATCCGGCCCAAAGGCGTCCTCCACCCATGTTCCAGATCATCGGCATCGTCCTGCTGTTCGCGCTGGTCTTCGGCAGCTACATCATCTCCGGCGGCAAGATGGACGTGATCATGCACGCCCTGCCTCACGAGATGATGGCGATCGGCGGCGCCGGCGTGGCCGCGTTCCTGATCTCCAACTCCATGGCGGTGATCAAGGGCTGCGGCGGCGGCATGGCCAAGGTCTTCTCTGGCCCCAAGTGGAAGGCCGCCGACTATCGCGACCTGCTCAGCCTGCTGTTCCAGCTGACCAAGACCATGAAGTCCAAGGGCGTCATCGCCCTGGAAGCGCATATCGAAAAGCCGGGCGATAGCACCATCTTCTCGCGCTATCCCAAGCTGATGAAGGACCACTTCGCCATCGACTTCATCTGCGACACCCTTCGCATGATGACCATGAACCTGGAGGATCCCCACCAGGTCGAGGACGCGATGGAAAAGCAGCTGGAGAAGCACCACCACGAGGCGCTGGCGCCGTCCCACGCGCTGCAGAACATGGCCGACGCCCTGCCCGCCCTGGGCATCGTGGCCGCCGTTCTAGGGGTCATCAAGACCATGGGTTCGATCACCGAGCCGCCCGCCGTGCTCGGCGGCATGATCGGCGGCGCCCTGGTCGGCACCTTCCTCGGCGTGTTCCTCGCCTATGGCCTGGTCGGTCCCTTCGCCACGCGCATGAAGAACGTGATCGAGGAGGAAGGCGCCTTCTACAAGATCATCCAGTCGGTGCTGGTGGCCCACCTGCACGGCAACGCCGCCCAGATCTCGGTCGAGATCGGCCGTGGCGACATCCCCAGTGGCGCACAACCCAGCTTCCTGGAGCTGGAAGCGGCGCTGCAGGCCCTGCCGACCGAAGCCTAGGGTTCGGCTGGCGCCGCATTAAGAGTCTCTAACTTGCGCGGCTGATCGAACGGCGTAATCGTCGCCTCAAGTCAAACAGACAGGGGCTACGCCATGAACACCGACCTGATCCGCAAGCTGGCCATCGTCGGCGCTGTCGCGGCCGCGCTGGGCCTTTCGGCCTGCGGCAAGTCGGATCACGCCGAGGGCGAGGGCGAACACACCGCCGCCCAGCCGGCCGGCACCACCACTGAGGAAGCCGCCGCCGCCGCGGCTGCCGCAGCCGCTGACGCCAGCACGGTCGCCGCGCCGTCGGACGCCCCGGCCGACACACAGCCGCCCGCAGACGCACCGGTCACGGCCGAGAAGCCCACCGAGGCGCCGGTCGAGCCGGCCAAACCGCACTAAAAGCTTACAGGTCTTCGATACGCTCCAGGCGCGCGCGTCTGGAGCGTCTTTGATTGCGCAGCCAGCGCCGCACGTGCGGCTCTAGGCTGGGCCATGCGATCAGGGCCGCAAAGCCCAGCATGATGATAATCGCCAGTGGTAGGTTCACGTCGTTCTCCCGCCCCTAACAGGATGGCGGGACGCTATCATGGTTAAGCGCGCATTCATCATGAAACCGTGACGCCATAGGCGTTTGCGGCCTCCGTAGTTTAAAAGCCGGGCGGGAAATGACCGAAACGCCCCTTTCCTCACCGCTGACCTGGCGCGACGACGGCCTGCCGGCCTCGCGGCTCTATGGCGATGTCTATTTCTCCAGCGACGACGGCCTGGCCGAAACCGAGGCGGTCTTCCTGCAGGGATGCGGGCTGACAGACGCCTGGCGCGGGCGGGACCGCTTCGTGGTGGGCGAGTTGGGGTTCGGCACCGGCCTGAACATCGCCGCCCTGCTGGAGCTTTGGCGGCGCGAGCGTCCGGTTGGCGGACGGCTGCACATCTTCTCCATCGAGGTGCACCCGATCACCGCCGAGGAGGCCGCCCGCGCGCTGTCGCGGTGGCCCCAGATCGCGGATGCGGCTCGGGCCCTGATCGCCCGCTGGCCTGGACAGGCGGCGGGCTTTCATCGCGTGGACCTGCCGGAGTTCGGCGCCGTGCTCGACGTGGCGGTGATGGATGCGCGAGCGGCGCTGAGCGGGTGGAGCGGGGCGGCGGACGCCTGGTTCCTGGACGGCTTCTCTCCCGCCCTCAATCCCGCCATGTGGAGTGACGAGGTCCTGGCCCTGGTGGCGCAGCGCTCGGCGCCAGGCGCCCGGGCGGCGACCTTTACCGTGGCCGGTCAGGTGCGGCGTGGCCTAGCGGCGGCGGGCTTCACCGTCGAGAAGAAGCCCGGCTATGGCCGTAAGCGCGAACGGCTGGAGGCCTTCCTACCCGCCGGCGCTACATCGATCCCCAAGCCGGCTCCCCATGTGGCGGTGATCGGCGGCGGGATCGCCGGCGCCAGCGCCGCGCGAGCCGTGCGAGCCTTGGGCGGAACGGCGACGGTGTTCGACCCTCGTGGAGCGGGGGGCGGCGCGTCGGGCAATCCGGCGGCCCTGGTGACGCCAAGGCTGGACGCGGGGGATGGTCCGGCCGGGCGGCTCTACGCCCAGGCCTTCCGTCGGGCGGTCGCGCTGTATGGCGAGACGCCTGAGGCGATCATCGCGCGGGGCGTGCTGCAGCTGGAGGCCAAGGACAAGGACGCCAGCCGGTTCGACCGCATCGCCGCCTCACCCCTGTTCGAGCCGCGGACCCTGTCGCGCCTGGACGGCGAGGCGGTCGCCGCCGCCATGGGCGAGGCGGAGGCGCCCGGCGCGCTGAAGCTGGAGGACGCCCTGGTCATCGAGCCGGCGCCCGTCCTGGCGGCGTGGTGCGGCGAGATCGTGCGGGCCAAGGTCGCGGGTCTTGAAGCCGTCGATGGGGGCTGGCACCTGCTGGGCGAAGACGGCGCGGAACTGACCCGTGCGGATGCGGTGATCCTGGCGGCGGGCATGGGCGTGCCGGCGCTGCATCCGCAGACCTCGCTGCAGCCGGTGCGCGGCCAGGCCAGCTTCACCGACGCCCTGCCCGCCCCCGTCGCGGCGGCGTTCGGCGGGTACGTGATCCCCACGCGCGACGGCTTGCTGTTTGGCGCCACCCATGACCGCGACGCGGGGGATGAAGCCGTTCGGGCGGAGGATGACGCCCGCAACCTGGCCAATCTCGCCACGCGCGCACCGAGGCTGGCCGAGCGCTTGGCGGGGACGCCGCTGCGGGCGCGGGCGGCCATAAGGGCGACCACGGCGGACCGCCTGCCGACGGCGGGCGCGGCCGGCGATGGCCTGTATCTGCTGACCGGCATGGGTTCGCGTGGATTTTGCGCCGCGCCGCTACTGGCCGAGCATATTGCGGCGCTGATCTGCGATGCGCCCTCGCCTCTTCCACACGATCTGGCGGCCTCGGTTGCGCCTGGACGCTTTGAGGCCCGCGGGCGCTAAACGCCTGACACCACGCGATTTTGTCGCAGGCGGTCGGCGCAGGGTTAAGACAATGGTTGCGGTCTTGGCCGTATGTTTGCGCTCGATTCGATATCGCCTTGAGGGGGGCCAATGTCAGCAGCTCAGCCGGAAATCACCGCGGACGTCGTCGCCGCGGTCCTGAAAGCCCTGACCGGCGAGATGGCCATCGCCTCTCAGTCGTGTGGAGCCCTGGACGACGCCCTGGGCCGCATCCTGGAGGCGACCCCGGTCGAGGGCCGCATGGCGGTGATGCAGGAGCTGCATACCGTGGACATGCTGGCCCAGCGGGTCACGGCCATGGCCGACTTCAGCAACAAGCTGTCCCAGTCGCTCGCCCAGAGCGGAACGCTGGACGTGCAAGCCGCCCTGTCGACCATCACCCTGGGCGAAGTGGCCGACCGCATGCGCGCCTCCATCGAGACGAAGGCGGTCTAGGCGGCTTGTCCGCGTCGTAAACGCGACAAATCTCAGCTTTATCGGGCGCTTGTAAGTTCCTATCGGCGCAAAATCCGCACCATCAGAGCTGAGTTCATACTTCGTTCTCCACTGCAAAGGAGAGCGAGATGGATCGCGCCAACGGAAATCCAAAGGAGCTGCTGCTCCAACTGGTGCAGGAAAACGACCTGCGCCGAACCAACCGCTTCGCCATGACCGGCCTAGGCTGGCTGGCCCGCACCACCCTGGGCGAAGGCCCAGTGCTGGATGGGCTAGCCTGCACGCCGGCTGAAGGCCTGAGCGTCGAGATCGCGCCTGGCGCGATCTACAAGACCGCGCCGGTGGACGCCGTCGCCTATGGCGACCTGCCGGCCGACCCGCACCTGATCCTCAAGCAGGGCCTGATGCAGGACCCGCTGATCCTCGCCTGTCCGGCGCCGGTGACCTCGGGCCAGTCGATCGCCTATCTGGTCCAAGCCGCCCTGCAGGAGGCCGACATCCAGGAGCCGGACGGCGAAGGTCCGGCCGAAACCACCGTGCGGGCCGACCGCTGCGTCGTCAGCGTGAAGGCCGGCGAACCCGCCGCTACGGGTTCGCAGATCACCCCGACCCCCGACGAGGGCAAGGTGGGCGCCTGGGTCGTCACCGTGGCCCAAGGTCAGACGGTGGTGACCGACATCGCGCTCTATCCCGGCGCGCCGTTCCTGGCGGTGAAGCTGCCCCAGGCCGCGCCACTGGACAGCCCGGTGTTCACCGGCGATCCGCAGGCGCCCACGCCCGCCGCCGGCGACAATGACGACAGCATCGCCACCACCGCCTTCGTGCAGGGGGAACTGCTGGGCGTCGGCGGCTTCTTCGCCCTGAAGAGCGGTTCGATAACCACGCCGCCGTCCACGCCCGCCACGGGCGACGGCTATCTCGTGCCGCAAGGCGCGACGGGCGCCTGGGAAGGTCATGAAGGCCAGATCGCCATCTGGCGCGGCGACGACTGGCGATTCATCGCGGCCGCCGAGGGCATGACCGTCATCCTGGCGGACACCGGCCTCTATTACCGGCGCGCGACGACCTACTGGCGCGCCCTGATGGCGGATACGGCCGAGCATGTGGCCGGCGAAGCCGACGACCTGTTCGCCAATCCGGCCGGCGTGAAGGCGGCCCAGGACGCGTACCTGCACGGCCAGGAGGCTGTGGAGCCCGCGCCCGACGACGAACTGCTGATCTACGACGCCTCAGCCCAGACCAACCGGAAAATCACTCTCGCGGACCTGATCACCATGCCTGAATTCGACACCGCCGAAGTCGGCGAAATCCGCCCGTTCGCCGGCCAGCCGAGCGACAAGTGGGCGCCGTGTAATGGGGGTGTGCTGTCGCAGACGGCCTATCCGGAGCTGTTTGACCGGATTGGGTTCCTCTATCTCGATACCGTTCTTCCGCAGAATGGCTTTGAAGCGGTGGGTCTGGAGGTTGGGTCAAGCGTAGCCACGTACACCTTCGGAAAGTACTGGCTTGCCGTTGCTACCCGAGAATACGACGAGCCCGATGGTAAATACCGTCACTACTTCTACTTGAAGAAGGCTTCGAATTTCTCCGGGCCGATCACAGACGCGATGAGCGGCATCTATCTTGGCGAAGGTGCCGAGCAAAACCTGTCCCAAGCTTCGTTCGGGGCTAGCCACGCAGTCATCCCCATCGGTCCCAACTTCAGCCGCACGCGCTATCTCGTGTTCAATGACAGCATGGCCGCCGTGTTCAACCTTCCGGCAGCGACCACGAGCAATTACGTCGCCCGGTTCGCCACCGATGGCGTGACCTATGCGTTCGTGGCGAACGGCGTCGTTTATCGGAAAGACGTCGCTGACTTTGTGGCGGGGACCGGCAGTTGGTCCTCTTCGAGCATTGATGGAAAGTCGAACGACGCCTTTGGGCTCGTCTACAACTCCACTACGGAAAAGTGGGTTTGCGCCAATCAAACTACGACCATTTGGTCCGCCGCCGCCCCCAATGGCCCTTTCAGCGCTGCTCCTCCGGCGCCGGGTCCGATCCGAGACATGCTCGTGATGGATGACGGCTCCTATTTGCTGCTGACCAGCGCTGGGCTCTATTCGTCCGTGGATCTGACAGCGTGGAGGACCCTGCGCACGGGTGTGAACTTGGGTGAGTACCTCTCCCCCGGCGTGCAGGGGACGGCTCTTCTCCCCGCCCCTGGCTATCTCACGACGCGTGATATCGTTGGGGCGCCAGTGACCTCTCTGAATGCTGGGCCGAAAGGCGCGAGTTGGGATGGCCTTGGCTTCATTCAGAGCGATTCAAACTTCATCCGCCGCTACTCGCCCCAATTCGACCCGACGACCCACTTCCGCCTGCCCAAATTCTCAGCGACCAACGGTATGGCGCCCTACTTCATCAAGGTGAAGTAGCCGGGTCGGTCAGCTTGTAAGGAAAGAGATGGTGGACGCGACAGGGATTGAACCTGTGACCCCCTCGATGTCAACGAAGAGGCATCAGCGCCAAGCCCTTGCCCTATAAGGGTTTGGCGTTTCCTTTCGTCCCTTTTTGTTCACCCCATTTTTCTTCGTTTCTGGGGGATAACTGGGGCGGCGGGGCTTCGCCGGGGCGGATCGAACTTCGCCCCTCTTGGCGCGTTATGGAAGGTAGACACCCTCATAACCGGGATGCACAGTGTTGACGGTGGGCGACGCGGTCGGTAAGGCCGGCGCCCCGTGGGGGAGGCGAACCGCTCCTGCGAGCGATTCGCAAGAAAGGCGGTGTTCATGGTGCTGGACGAAGATATTCGGAAGGCGATCGAAAGCGTGATTCATGATCGCTTTGACGACGCCCAGATTGTTTCTATCGACGTCAAGGCAGGCGACGAATACGAAGATGATATGCTGGTCTATGTGACCGTTGTCTTTGACGCCACGGCGGGCCTAGACACCGGGAAGACCGTAAGCATCACGCGTCACACCCGCGATCGCCTCCGCGAGTACTCGGGTACGCCGCCCTTCCCGGTATATCGCTTCATCTCTTCGGATGATGAACGGGGCCAACAACCTGCTGTGGCCTGAACTTCTAGCTGTAGCGGAAACCCTCATCGCGTCCGAGAACCCGACGGACGCGGAACTTAGACGCTCGCGAAGTAGCGTCTATTACGCCCTGTTCCATCACCTTGCTCGAGCGTGCGCCGATCTGTTGATCGGTGGCGATGCGGACACGCGCAGTAAACCAGCGTGGCAGCAAACATACCGCGGCTTGGAGCATAAGGCGACCAAAGCGGCCTGCGACGACAACGCGATCAGGAAATTCCCGAACGCCATCCAGGATTATGGGGACCAATTCAAAGCGCTCCAAGCGAAGCGCCACTTGGCTGACTACGACCCATACGTCCAAGTGGCCCGATCAGAAATCCAGCAGGACATCGAGACCGTGAAGGGGGCTATCGAAGCGTTCGACGCGGCGGAGGAGAAAGACCGCCGCGCTTTCTGCGCGTTTGTACTCCTCAAGCGCAGAAAAGATTGAACACGACCGTAAATTCCAACCCACGCTCCGAATTGCCAACCGCCGCAGTAGACATCAGCAGATTTCTGATTCAAAAGGCGGTCGGTGGCACTCGTCGCCCAAGTCAATTATCCGGTCCTAGGTCAATAAGACGGATAGCTGCGGCAGTGGGAAACCACGGTTTCCCATTTGCCGTGCCGGAAGCGGATATAAGAGCAAACGCTCACCGCTTTCGGCCACTGACAGACAAGTCGACTCATTTTGCCTCTCCTTGCGTACCGGGAGTAGCCCGGCGCTCAGAGCGCCCCATGCGCCCCCGTAATGCGGGCTTCTGGGTGTGACAAAAAAGGAGGCGACGAGTGCCTGATCGCTAATTCGGGCGCCGCGGGCGTTCTGTCAAATCCAAATCAAATAAAGAATTCTTTATGCGAGTTGCAGCCCATCCCTGTGTTGGGGGCATCAAGGATAGACTCAGTCAAACGGCGCGCCGTACGAATGGGGATTGTGGCAAAGCAAAGCTCCGCCTCTGGTGAACCTGGTACAGAGAGCGCGATAAACCAAGCGCACAACGATGACTACAGGTGGCGATAGAATCAGCGAGGCCTTCCCAAGGCTCGGCGGGCACCTTCCTGATGGTCTGGGCGATGATGACCATAATGGTCTTCAAGAGTCTTCGTCGTCATTCCAGTGTACTTGGCAGCCTCCCATAGGTCGGTCCCGCCTTCCATCAGCCAGGTGCAGCAGGTGTGGCGCATCCAGTGAGGGGTGATGTCAGGGTCCAGGGCGGCGTCCCGCACTAGGGCTGCGAAGCCGCGCCGGATGCGTCCGGCTATTGGACGGCCACCATGGTGCAGCACGGTCGACAGCTGATCGGAGGCCCCTTCCCTGCCCTTTGCCTCGTCAGCGGCCCGGCGTTCAGCCAGGGCGACGAGGTCGGCGGCGCGCCAGCGTCGCATGTGAGCCAGGAGCCGGTCGGGCATCTTCACCAGTGGCCGGCGCTTGGTCCGGTGCTCGGTCTCCCTCTTGCCGCGGCGATAGATCGTCCCGCTGTCGAGATCGGTCCAGGCCTGGGTCGGGCTCTCTTCCCATAGCACCTTCGGGATCACGCCTGGCCGAGTGCCGGTGTAGAGCCCGATCAGCACGAACCGGCGCAGGTGCGCCCGGTTCAGGCGCGCCGACAGCGACAGGCGCTTCCAACGACCCTTGATGCCCGCATGGTTTGGCTTACCGGTCGGGAAGGGCTCCCAGCGCCAGCCCATGGCCGCCAGGAGCAGCGCCGCCGCCTGGGACCGGGTCAGAGCGTCGCGTGGGCTCTCGTTCTTCGGAGGCAGGCTGACGATGGGCCGGCGAACGAGCGGGTTCTCCTTGGCCCAGAAGCCGATGGCGGCGGATAGATCCTCAAGCTCACGTCGGGCGCAGGCGATCGAAACGCGCTTGTCCAAGGCGGCGCCGTATTTCGCCTGCTTGAGCGGCTGGGTGGTCCGAAGGGTGACGTAGTCCTCGCAGGTGGAGAGCTTCACGTCGGCCAGGGTCTTGTCGCCCCACCAGGTCAGTAGCGTCCGGACTCGGATCGCGGCGCTGACAGGGTCGGCGAGCTTGGGCGCCTTGCGCTGAGCGTAGAAGGCCAGGACGTCGGCCACGAGGATCGCCTCAGGGTCGCCGCTGCGCACCGTCGGCGCCGGCGTCCACTTCAGCGCTATGTAGTCTGCGAGCTTGCTCTCCGCCCCATCAGGGCCGTGCAGGCTCTCAGCGCCGCATCCTGTGCTGATCTCAGTCGAGCCGTCTCTGATGACCCAGACGTCGCTCGAGCCGATGCGGTCCGACCTCGACTTGCGGAGATATAGGCGCGGGCCTTTTGATCGGCGGGGCATTTGGTTCTCGGTTGGAAGAGGGCTCGGAGCTGAGCGGGCGTGACCCAGTGCTTTCCGGCGACCATGGCCGGCATCAGGTCACCCTTGCGGATGGCGGCGCGGAGGCTGCTGACGCTCAGGGGACCGTCGGGCCAGAAGACCGCAATCGCCTCCTGAAGGGTCATAGGCTCCGCGTCACCCCACTGATCGGGCCGCGGCCTGCGGTCGATGCGGCTCAGTTGTCGGGCGGTGGTCA
Organism: Caulobacter sp. NIBR2454; assembly: GCF_027474405.1. Taxonomy (GTDB): domain Bacteria; phylum Pseudomonadota; class Alphaproteobacteria; order Caulobacterales; family Caulobacteraceae; genus Caulobacter. The sequence goes on along the minus strand of NZ_CP114871.1, from coordinate 681,713 downwards.
CTTCCAGAGCCCCCGGCGAGCAGAGCGCGCTTCGCTTTCAGGCCCGGCGTATCGACCCTTGCTGTAGCGCCGATACTCCTTAGCGAAGCCGGAGCGGATGATGGCGGCGTTGAGGTCCGGGGAGGCGTCTGACCAGCAGCGGCCGACAAACCGGCCGTATCGGTCACGCTCTACGAAGCGGCAGCCAACCCTTCCCCTGGTCAGGCGAACGAGTTCGTCCCGAGCCTCGTACGCGTAGGGTTCGGCTGGTGTTTGCCCGCGGCGAACTTCCGGGGCGTCAACGCCGAACAGGCGGACGCTCTCGGCGCCACAGCGCAGAGTGTCGCCGTCATGAACGGCCGGCGCTGTGCAGGCGATAATCGAGGCGGCAGCGGCCACCGCGATCCCGGCAGTCATCTGCCCTCCAGAATCGCGTCAACCGCCTCGCACCACATATCCTGGTCGAAGTCGGCGGCGAAAAGCGCACTAGGCTGCTTGAGCGCTTCAACAACGGCGCGGACCATGGCGTCGATTGACGCGATGGCGCTCGCCGACCACGGCATCTCGGCCTCTGCATCGGTCACACCGTAGGTCGCCTTAACGGCGACAAGCCTGAGCTTTTCCAGGGTGCTACCAGCCGGCGGCGGCGCGTCGGCCGTCGTTGCGGACGCTGATAGGGCAAACGGAAGGATTTCTCCCGCGCCTGCACGCCCGGCCGCAACTGAGTCGAAGTAGTCCATTGCACGGCCAACATCGGGGTGCTGGTACAATCCGCCAGCATCAGCGATTGCGCCGATCACTTGGTAAGCCTCAGAAGCCACTCGCTCACTGCTCATCTTCCGGCGCGACCCCATCAAGCACCTGGTGAAGGCATTGGCGGAGTGACGACCCATTCGGGATCAGGCACCTGGCCGCAGGCCTTCAGAGCCTTAGTGACGGCCACGACCTGTTCCTCGACCTGGCCGAGGGCGAAGATCGTCGCAGGGTCTCTCGGACGGCGGAAGTTCTCCAGCATGAGCCAGACGAGATTGCGCATGACCTTCAAATAGAGCGACTTCAGCTCTTCTACGCTTGGGGTACGCGTCATGCTGCCTGCTCCAGTTCGACCGTAGAGCGAAAGCGGTCAGCCTGGATTTCCGTCGCCCTCCGATAAAGCCCTTCCATCTCTTCGGCTGTGAACCGCTCGACGGCGGCGGCGATGAACGCCGCCTGGAACGACGCTTTCTCGATCGCAGAGATCAGCTGGCGCTTCGTCTTCTCGGCTGCGGCTACGGCAGTTGCGTTAGCCTGGCGCTGAGCAGCCTGCTCTCTCAGGCGGCGACGTTCTATGCCGGCTTCTGCCTCGGCGGCGCTGGCGGCCTTGCGAGCCGCCTTCTCTGCCTTTGCCTCCTCTTTGGACGGGCCACGCATGCCGGTCAGGTCTCGCTTACGTCGAAGGAGGCGATCGATAGCGACGCGATGATGAGCCAGGGCCCCGCGAGCGCGGCCTTCCCAGTCGTCGCTGCCCTCTGTGCAGAACTCCAGATCGACTTCGATCTTCCGCGCAGCGCTCGAGAGCTCATCGACCAGTTGCTCTACGGCGGCGACGTCGGTCATCGCCAGGATTTCCTCTTTCGAGGGGGTAACCCGGCGGTCGTCTTGCTGGCCGATCATGCCGCCGCCCTCGCCTGAGCTTTGGTGGTGCGCTCGCGCAACACGGCCTCGTACTGGAGTGCTCGATTGGCGTTCGTGCCAGCGATCCAGATCGCGACCAGCCGACGTCGGCCTTCGAGCTGCTCGGCGGCGGTGGCCATTCGAGCAGCAGACTCTTCCTCCATCTTCAGTTGGCGCCGTAGTTCAGGAAGCGGCCACGCGTAGGCGTGGCTGTGCGTCGTAGCGATGTTGACCAACTCGCGCGCGAGACGGGCGTCGGCGGAAAGCGGCTGGATCTGCGCCGGGAGGACGCCGAGCTCGCTGATATCGAGTTGTGACGTATGACCATTCGACGATCTCATTTGCCAGGCGCCTTTACGAGTTGGTCTAAATCCTTGTCCGCGCGTCTCAGGCGCAACTCGTCCAGCCACGCGGAAGCTCGCGCGTCATAGTAGTCCGCCGCCTTCACGAGGCCGGACCTTGCTGCGGTTGGTTGCAATGCCGCCTCGACGCGGCAGCGCGACGCCGCCTTGGTGTCGGCGAGGTAATTCGTAATCAACGTACCAGTGGTCAGGTCTGACATGGAGGCTCGCTGAGCTAGGTGTTGTGATGAAAGTCGCAATTATCCGCGATTCAGGAACGGAAGGCGAACATTGCCCGCCAGCCGTAGCCGGCGGGCGGGTTGCTATTCGGCGGCGTGCAGGAAGGAGCCAACGCGGGCATCGGCTTGCGCGGCGTGGTCCCTCACCTCCCGGCGCTGTTCATCAGACCAGCTGGCTTCGATGAGCCCGATTAACTGGTTCAGGCGGTAGTCGCGGGCGGTCCAGACCAGCGAGCCGTCAGGTGATGCGGTGCTCCGAATAGGGAGACGAGAGAATGCAGCGGAGACCGCAGCCGCATCGAACGGCTGGCGGCGCTCTCCGGTGTGCTTGTCGCCATCTCCAAAGGTGATGCCCGAGAGGTCGATATAGTCCCACGCGAGCCTACGGGCATCGCCGTCTGCCTGCTCCCACCGCACAGCCATGAAGGTGTCGACGGAGTCCGGTGTCCACCACCCGTTCGCGTATGTCTTGATGGCATCTGCGGCGAGGCGCCAAGCCATGCCTCGCGTTCGAGCCGCCGCGTGAACTTGCTCTCTCTTCCAAGAGGGGAGTTCACGCCAAGCGGTGGGAACGTCTTTGGCTAGGCCCTGATCGTCCGTGATGAAGAAGCCACGATCATCGAACCAGAACGGCGACTCGTTCGTAACTTCAAAGTCGCTTAGCCAGCCAGTTGGGTCAAAGGCGGCCACGCCATGAGTGGGATCAGGAAGATCGGCGATCGCGAGCATGTCGCGGTAGATCGCGAGCATTTGCTTTGCCTCGACCTTCTCGTCCCCGCTGAGCAGTCGCTGGAGTTGCTCCTTAGAGGCCACGTCGACGCCATGGGAGTCCAAGATGTAAAGGCGCATCTTCTCCGCCAGCGCTAGGACGTCTGGTGCCTGTGTCTCCATCACCGCATTGAGCGCAAGCCATCGTGCGTGCGTCGCGTTCTCCTGCTCTTCCTCGCGCTCATAAAAATGGTGGCGATCTTCAATCGCCTCTACGGCGGTCCAGTGAGCAATCACCGTTGACTTCACCTGCTCGGCCACCGCAGGCGCCATGTCACGGACGTGTCGGTCGACGGCATCCAGACGGATGACATTTCCCGGCTTCCCGTTGACGAACTCCCGAGCGAGGTCCGGAGCTTCAGGTCGATCATCGCGGACGGCCACGAAGCTTTCGTCGTACGCCTTTGCCGCTGCGTCGTAAGCGGCGTCCGCGAGCTTGAAGGTCGTCAACGCCGATTCCCAGGCATCGTGCCGCTGCGCCGGCCGCGCGCGCCCTTGCGTCATAGCGTCGAGATAAGCCGATGCCAGAAGGCGGGTCGTCGTAGGACCCTCCGCGATGGTCTCGTAGATTTCTTCCGGGCTAGGGGTGCTCGAACCGAACTCCCCCGTCAGCTCCATCGCGCTAGCAAGCTTGTAGGCGATGCCTGCCGCAGAGTGAGACTTCGTGCGGATGAGAACGTCGGTCGCCTCCGCGTACTCGGCTACGGCGTCGGCAGGCATGTTGCCGTCCGGGCCGAAATCAGTGTGCTCGAACTTGGACCGGGCGCACGCATGGACCACGAGCGGGTCGCTGACCTTGGTGATTGCGCGGGTTGCGGTGACCAGAGCCGCTTCGTTAGTAGCCTTCAGCGCTTCGTCGGCCTTGGCGGCGGTGGCGCGGGCGGCGGACTTTTTGGTAGACGACTTCACTGCACTCATAGGACCCTCCAGGTCTCTGGTGCGGCGGCGGGCGCGAAGTTTCCTAGGCCGAGCGCCCGCCAATCCGCATGCTTCCGAAAATCGGCCAACAGCGGGGCGGGCGTCGCATGACGTGGCGCTCTCCATCGGGCGATGGAGGCATTAATCCACACGCGCGCGTGTTAGTCAACAACCGCGCGTGTTATATGCGTGTGAACTTTCCCACGATGACATGGCATTCAGGCCAGTCATCCTTCGACAGAGTTTCAGCGGCACCCCCTGAGGGCGATGACACCGACCATTCTCGAGCATCCTGCGACACGAATGATCGGAGAAGTATCTCGTTACCGGAGTTGTCGTCATCCTCACCGATGAGGATGATCTCGTTTCGAGGGCGAGGGACAATGTGAGGATTCACTAAGGCAGTATCGCCCTCAAACATGCTCGGCTCCATCGCCCCCGAGAGGACGATTAGTCCGTACGCCCCTTCAACCCGAAACAGTGGCTGGGGCCGCGTCAAGTAATCGACTGGGGTCCACGGCCGACGCAAAGCCCCAGTCTTCTCTGAAGAATATTCGAGCTTGTAGACAGGGATTTCCTGGACGTGAGGGATAGTGCGCCCCGAACTCAGGTCACTCAGAGCCGCCTTGGAAATTAGGCGCTCCCGTCGGTGAGCCTCGCCAATAGCGATTGCATTCACCTCCTGTTCGGTTGGAAGCGGCAATTCGAGAACGCGAAGCACATGATCACGGTAGCGAGACTGCTTGCTCTTACCGCGCTCAAGGCGATCGATCGTCTGCTGCGTTGTGGACACCATGCCGGCCAACGCAGCTTGGCTCAGCCCCCGCTCCTCCCGAGCGGCGCGAATCTTGGCTCCAATTTCTCGCAGAGCTTCGCCTCGGAGATACTCGTAGGCCGAAATCTTCTCGCCGTCGGACGCCAAACTCTATCCTCCAAGCCACAACCCACTTGCAACAACCAACACGCGTGTTAAATCTCGTGTTATGTTACCACACCCCACAACCGTGCAGCTTCTTCTCGATGCGGCCATCTCAATAGTCGGATCGCAAGGAAAACTCGGTCGAGCCACAGGCTTTTCCCAGAATGCTATCTGGCACGCTAGACGAGTCGGTCGTGTTTCGCCTGAGCTCGCACTTGCTATTGACCGAGCGACGGCCGGCGTTGTCTCGCGCGCGGGGCTCCGGCCAGACATCTTCGGCGCGGTTTAGGCCAAAAGATGGACCGGCAACCATTCCACAAGAAAGAGATGGCCCGGCGCCTACGCAACGCCGAGCCTAGTCATTTCATCATCGAGAAGAGAGGCGGCTGCAGCGTGGTGCTGGGCCGCAAGGTTGTTCCATACCAGGGCCTTGTCCCGGTCGAGGCGCGCGGCGGTCCAGAAAATCCCGGCCTGCACGCCCTCCAAGATCGCATCCAAGATCGGCAAGTCTTCGTCCATCGCGCCTCCCGCGCTGAGGGCCAAACCCAACGAGGTCATTCATGACAGCGTTGAGGTCTTCGTACATGCCCCTGCAAAGGCAACCTGCACATCCACGGCTCGGCGAGTTGATCTCGCGGTTCGTCCGCGACTCCTACCCAAGGGACACCGCCAAGCATGTCGCCCGCCGCTGGGGCGTCAGCGCCACGACGGCGGCGAATGTCGTCAAAGGCCACGTCAGCATCCCCACCCTGACGAAGGCCCTCGCAGCTGAAGGCTGGGGCTTCTGGGACAAAATCGGGGCCGCCGTGACCGGTGAGACCTACGCCCAGTTCGAGGAGCGGGCGCTCCTTACCGTCATCGAAAAGGCCGATCATGCACGTAGCAAACTGGGTGAGGCGCGCGCGCGCCGCGCGGCTCTTGATCCTGAACTGTGGCTCCATCCTGGAAGCTAGACTTGGATGGTGGCTGATCAAGGACGGCGAGGCTGAAAGCGCTCGTGGTGAGCGTCTGCTGAACCGCGCAAAAGCTCGCATCCAGCGTCTTCGCGAGAAGCGGGGCGACCAGTGAGCGCCATTTCAAGAAACGCCGTTTCGCCGGACTTCGACGCCGGTCTCTACGCGGTGGAATCCGAGGACGCCGCGCTCGGCGCAATGATGGCCTACTACAGCGTCTGCCAGGATGCTGCAGGCCGTCTGAAGGATGGCTTCTTCAGCCATCCCATGAAGGACCGCCTATGCGCTCTGATCAAGGCGCGGGGCGACCGGGGCGATCCAACGGCCCCCATGTTCATCCGCGATGACATGGGCGCAGACCCGGACTTCGTAGCCTGGGGCGGTTACGACTCGCTGTTCCAGCTCTACTCCGACGCCTACGCGGTGGGGATCGACCATCACGTCGAGGCCATTTGCGATCGGGCTCAGCGGCGTGCGCTTCACGGCCTCTGCTCCGATGTCACCCATCTGGCGCTGGACACAGCCGCCGGCACCGCCGCCGCAGCGCTTTCAACCCTTGAAGCCGGGGCGGCGAAGATCGCCCAGGGGAGCTCGACGAAGGAAGCTTGGCGCACGGGCGGCGATGTCGTCCGGGCCGCCATCCAGACCGCGACTTCCCGCGATGGGAGGATGGAGTTCACCACGGGACTGTCGGAGGTCGATGACCTGATCGGCGGTTTCAACCGCGGGGAGCTGACCATCATTGGCGGGCGGCCGGGCATGGCTAAGAGCTTGGTCGCTAGTCAAATCCTCAAGGCCAACGCCAGCCGGGGCAAAGGCACCTGCTTCATGTCCTTGGAAATGGGCGAGGAGCCGCTCGGCCTTCGCCTCGCCTGCGACGTCGCGTTCCGGCCGCTCTACTACAACGACCAGCCTTCCACGCCGTCCTACGATATGGCGCGCAAGAACATGCTGCGACCCGAGCAATGGGCGCAGCTGGACGAAGCGGCCACGATTATCGACGAGTGGCCCATGCTTCTCGATACCCGGCCCGGTCTCACCCTGGCCCAGATCGAGGCCTGCGTGCGGCGCCAGCATCGCAAGTGGGAGCAGCGGGGCATTGATCCCGGTCCGCTGCTGATCGACCATATGGGCAAGATCAAGCCTGAGAAGGAGCGCCAGGGCAGCAAGCACGCCGAGGTGGCGGACGTCTCAAATGGGCTCGCCGCCATGGCCAAGCGCCTGGACGTGCCGGTCATCACGCTCTGCCAATTGAACCGGGGCGTTGAAGGTCGCGATGATAAGCGGCCGCAACTGTCTGACCTGCGCCAAGCCGGGGAGATCGAGGAGGACGCCCGCATGGTCATCTTCCTCTATAGGCCGGAGTACTATTACCGCCCGCCGATGGACAAGGATGCAGAAGGGCCTGCCGAGAAGGCGGAGCGCGAGACGAAGTACGAGCGAAACCGCAGGAAGCTCTTCTGGCTGGTTGAGAAGAACAGCAACGGCCCCATCGGCATGAAGGAGACCTTCTGCGAGGTCGCCTGCGCCGCTGTTCGTGACGCGGGGAGCCTGCGATGAGCGAGCTTCCTCCTCCTATGACGCCGGCGGACTGCGACCTTCGCGGCCTGCCATTCATGCCCTTGGATGTTGTTCGGCTGCTCGACAGCGACCTGTTCGCGCTCACGTCCGGCGACGAGTTCAAGGCCGCCGTGGCGCTGTGGTGCAAAAGCTGGAACCAGAAACCCGCCGCATCACTGCCGGAGGACGACCGTATCCTCGCGAAGTTTGTCAGTCTGTCCGTCAAGGACTGGGCGAAAGTTCGCGACGCGGCACTGCGCGGCTGGGTCAAATGTAACGACGGCCGCCTCTATCACGATGTCGTCGCTGAGAAGGCCCTGGAGGCCTGGGAGGAGCGCCAACACCATCAAGCTGACCGAGAGGGCGTCAAAGAACGCAAGCGGCGGGAGCGCGAGGAGCGCAAGGCGCTGTTCGCCGACCTCCGCGCCGCCGGAAAAACCGCCCCCTGGGACACGAAGATGGCAGACCTGCGAGCGATGGTCGCGAACCTGGAACCGCGACCAGTCACAACACCTGTCACGCAACCTGTCACGCAACCTGTCACGGTGACAGGTCACACCCCGGTCACGGCTATAGAAGGGACAGGGACAGTAAGTAAGAGTTCCGGAGATAAATCTCCGGAGCGGGCCGACCCGCTCGTCGATCCCGAAAAGTTCGCCTGGGACAGCGCCGTCCGCCTGCTCATCGAACGAGGTCAGATGGCTGAGCGGGGCGCCAGGGCGTTCTTCGGCAAGCTGCTGAGCGAGAACGGGCTATCGGGCCGCGACCTGGCCCCTGCCCTCACCCAGGCCGCCGTAAGCGGGACCCAGGACCCGGCGGCTTACCTCCGCAAGGCCGCGGCCGGCGTGGCCAGCCGACGCACCACGACGGCCAAGCCTCAGCCTAACCCGCTGAACTGGGACGAGGAGACTTGGCGCAAGGCGTGCCAGCTCTACGACCGTGACGGGTCTTGGGAGACCAAGATGGGGCCGCCGCCTGGGGCCCGCGGCTGCATCGTCCCCGAACACGTCCTCGCCGCTCGAACGAAGGGAGCCGCCTGATGCCCCGCAAGAAGCCCAAGTCCCCTGAGCAAATCGCCGCCGAGAAAGCCATCAAGGCTGCCAAGGAGCGAGCCCAGGACTTCGAGGCCGTTGGCCTGGCGCCCGACCAGTCAGCGCTGGCGGCGAATTCTGACGTCTTGGTCCACCGCACTGATGCCAAGACTTTCATTCGAGCCCGGCGCATGGACGCCTTCGAGGCTCTCCGCCGTCCGAACGACAACGGGGCCTACAACGCCAGCCGACGCCTTGAGCAGGACATGATGATCCGCATGGACCTACATGACCGAGGACGCCCGTTGGAACGCGTAGACGGTGAGCGGAAGACGGACCGAACCGACGCGATCTGCGACGCAGCGAAGAGGGTGAATGCCGTACTCAACCTGATAGGGCGCCGCGACGGGTGGTTGCTGACTGAGCTGATTGCGCCCAGCGCCAGCCTGAACTTGTCGGCGGGAACCTGGCGGGATGTAGTTGCCTACGTCACTGGGGAGGAGAACGGCCACGCTCAGGCGGCTGTCGTTCGATCGGCACAGGCTAACCTCGCAGCGGCGTATCAGACTGTCGACGGCGTCATGACATCACGAGTAGCTTGCTAGCGGGAGGACGTGACGATGACGAAGACTGAGTTGGTCGATATCACCGGGCAGAGCCTGGTGGACGTGCTCGACGGTCTCGCTAAAGAGGCGCGCCTGCAGGGCGGGCGGCTGATATACTGGGACGACTACGACATCATCCAGGATCGACATTGGCTCCGCTATGGCTTTTTGCCCCAGAGCCAGGCTCTGCTACCGGAGCGCTACCGCGTTTACGAGGGCTAGCGTTGACGAATCGGGGAGCCACCTGCAATTTCCGTAAATAGACGCTAGCACCGCTGCGACAGACGGCCCGCCCATCCCTGATCGGCGGGCCTTTCTGCGTCTAAACACCCCAGCAAACGCTCCCAACAGGAGGCCACCATGCCGACCGAGCAACGCCGCTTGCGCTGCGCCCGCCCCACCGGCCAGACCGTCCACGTCATCGAAACTGAGTTCTTCACAGAGCATCGTCCGAACAACGGACCCGCCCAGTTCATCCCCGGCCGCATAGAGTGGGCGCTTGTGGATGGTTCATCCGTGAATAAGATGCGTGACGGGCGCTTTGAAGTCGTGCAGACCGGCGAAATCCTCACGCCAGCTTGACCACGTACGCGGATTAGGCGACAAAACCTAGTCGGCGCAGTTGCGTCGTGAGAGCCCCGGCCAGAAATGGCGCGGGGCTTTCGCATTTCTGGGTTTTCCCAGACCTGTCCCAACCCCTCGGCGTCGTTATGGCCTTTCGACGCTGGGGGCGAGGGCCGCCCGCTCTACGACAGCGAGCCCCTTATGATCAATATTGAGGACATGGAGGCGACAGCCCGCGGCAACGCGATGGCTGCGAAGCGCCACGGTTACGCCCTTGAAACGGCCGGCCCCTGCTCGATCCGCGTGTCGTGCCGCAACGACGGCGACCGCTTCCGCTACTTCGTCAACAACGTCCAGGTGAAGCGCATCGCCGCCGCCTGGGCCCTCGCCGGCGACTTCCTCCGGGAGGCCAGCGCCGCTAGCGGCCGCTACCTCGTCGGGCCCCGCCCAAGCTATTCAGGGGCCGTCGGTCAGCGTGCGGCCCGGTTCACGCCGAGTAGTTCCGCGCTGCGGGCATCACCGTACAGCAGCGACCAGACGTGATCCCCGGGCTCCCCTGCTACCCAGCTGCCAGGGAGCGTTTCAACACGTGGCGACACTTCCGGGCTGATCAGCAAGATTGATCGCTCATGGTCAATGTCGCGAATGAACAGCGCGAACTTCGCGCTCACTGAGCGCTCAACAGCAGCCTTCGCCAAATGCAGGTCGCTGACGCGCTCTTGCACCGTTGAGATCGTAGGGTCCCCGAAAGGGAATTCAGATTGCATCCAGGTCATGCCGCAAACTCTGCGTGCAAGTCCTCGGAAGCGCAAGCGGTTGGGCCGATTGGCCACCGCACACCAAGGAGTCCGCCATGGCCACTGTCGGTCAGAAGCTCACCAAGAACGCCGCCAACCGGGTCAGCAAGTCCTTCCCGATCGCCGTGACGGCTGTGACGAACACCGACTTCGTGTTCGATATCCCCGCCGGTGCCATCGACGTCGAGTTCACCACCTTCACCACGACGGCCTTCGGTGCTGTCACCGATGCTCAGATCACCATCGGCAACGTGGCGGGCGGCGCTCAGTACGTGGCTGCGACCACTATCAAGGCGGTCGGCCGCAAGGCTCACGCCCTGGTCGACGCCGCTGCGGCCGCTCTGCTGTCGTTCCCCGGCCAGGCCTTCGTTCGCGTCGCGCAGTCGGGCGGCAACAGCGCCACGGGCGCGGCGACCCTCGTCGTCTCTTACAGCCTGCCGACCTCGTGAGCGTAGAATCCTGGGGCGGCCTGCGCTAAGCTCCATCTATCGGGACGGTCGCCTCTCAACGATGCGCCGTTCAGGTTTAGTCGTACGGATGACCCTGACCGTCCAGCAGAGCGGCCCTTCTGCTAAGATTTCTCGCGGGTCCCAGTAGGACTGGTGAGTTGGGCGAGCTAGACGCCCTTCCCATCGGCGCAGGTTCAATCCTGCCACCCGCTCCATCGCCTCGTAGCTCAGGTGGCAGAGTAACCCCCACTGGCGCAGCAGCGCCGACTGGGGCGGTCGCTGGTTCAAGTCCAGCCGAGACGATCCCCTTTCGCCCTCACGGGCTGCCCCCTTCACCTCTCCCCCATGTACGGCGCCGCGGCAAAGGCTGGCGGGAGGGAGGAACACGGCGGCCCTGCAGCGGCACAGCCTGGCCAGCTTCAACCGGCCCTACGCAACCCCGAGGTTCAACCCATGGCTCTCAACGAAAAGCACCTGCGCTTCGTCGAGGAATATCTCGTCGACCTGAATGCGACACAGGCAGCTATTCGCGCCGGATACAGCCCCAAGACGGCCTATTCGCAGGGCCAGCGGCTGTTGAAGTATGCTGAAGTCGCCGCTGCCGTCGCCAAAGCCCAGGAAGAGCGCGCAGAGCGGACGAAAGTCACAGCCGACCGCGTGCTGACCGAGCTTGCCAAGATTGGGTTCAGCGACATCCGCCGGGCCATGAAGTGGGGAAGCCGGTTCGTCGAGCGGCCCGAGGACGACACGCCCGAAGGCGAGCGCCTTGAGGAGCAATCCCATGGCGGGGCGCTGAAGCGCCGCAAGGCTGGCGACGATGGTAGCGATGCATTCTACGTCACCACGGTCGAGATGCGCGACAGCAGCGAGTTGGACGACGACACCGCCGCAGCGATTTCCGAGGTCAGCCAGACCAAGGAGGGCGTGCGCCTCAAGCTGCACGACAAGCGAGCGGCGCTGGTCGACATCGGCAAGCACCTGGGCATGTTCACCGACAAGGTGGAGCACTCGGGCGGCTTGAAGATTGAGATCGACCCGCTTCAATCCGTCATGGACGAGGTGTCTGGTGCAGGCCGACCGAAGCCCGGCGGATAACCTCAAGGACCAGCTCTGGCGGCTCAACAATCTGTATTGGATCACCAACAAGCGTGGTGAGAAGATCCGGTTCACGCTGAACGAGGCGCAGGCCTCGCTACTGCGCGATCAGCACTACCTGAACATCATCCTGAAGGCCCGGCAGCTGGGCTTCACGACGTTCATCCAAATCTACATCCTCGATATCTGTGTGTTCTACCCGGACACCAGGGCCGGGGTGATCGCCCACACTCGCGACGACGCCGAGGCGATCTTCCGCGACAAGATCAAGTTCGCTTACGACAACCTGCCGGCGGCGATCCGCGCCAAGGTGCCCATCGAGAAGAGCAACACCACCACCTTGGAATTGGCGAACAACAGCCTGATCCGGGTCGGCACGTCGCTTCGAAGCGGCACCTTTCAGTACCTGCACGTCTCCGAGTTCGGGAAAATCTGCGCCCGGTATCCAGAGAAGGCGCGCGAGATCGTCACCGGCGCCTTGAACGCCATCGAGGCGGGCCAGATGGCCTGGATCGAGAGCACGGCCGAAGGGCAAGAGGGGCGCTTCTACGAACTGGTGGAAGAGGCGCAATCGAAGGCGCGCCTGGGCACCACGCTCACCCCCCTCGACTGGAAGTTTCACTTCTACGCTTGGTGGGAAGAGCCGACCTACACGATGGACCCGCGGGGCGTGGCGATCCCGCCAAAGCTCGATCGGTATTTCCGGGAACTAGAGCCTGAAATCGGCGTCCGCCTGACCCCTGGTCAGAAGGCCTGGTACGCCAAGAAGGCCGAGGTTCAGAAGGACGACATGAAGCGCGAGTTTCCGTCGACACCCAAGGAGGCGTTCGAAGCTTCCGTCGAGGGCGCCTACTACGGCGCTCAGATGGCTGCCGCCGAGACCGAAGGGCGGATTGGCCGCGTTCCGTATGAGCCGACCCTGCGAGTGGAGACTTGGTGGGACCTCGGTATGTCCGACGCCATGTCGATCTGGTTCGTCCAGCGTTTCCGCCGCGAGATCCGGGTCATCGACTACTACGAGGCGTCGGGCGAGGGCCTGGCCCACTACGCCAAGCACCTTAGCGAGAAGCCCTACACCTACAGCCGCCACATCGGCCCTCATGACAGCCGCGTCCGCGAACTGGGCACTGGGGTCAGCCGGGTCGAGACCGCCGAGAGCCTTGGTGTGCGGCCTTGGGAAGTGGCGCCGAAGCTTGATGTGGCCGACGGCATCGATGCTGTCCGCAATCTTCTGGCCCGCTGCTGGTTTGATGCCGAGAAGTGCGCCGATGGCATCAAGGCGCTGAAGAACTACCGCAAGGAATGGGACGAGCACCGCGGCGTGTGGCTTTCGAGGCCCCGCCACGACTGGGCATCTCACGGCGCCGACGCCTTCCGCACGGGGAGCGTGTCGCCTGAGCCGGCGAACCACCAGCCTTCCCGCCTCGAAATGCCCGACTTCGGCGTCGCCTAGGAGATCCGATGGACCTGACCGACGAAGAACTGCTCGGCCTGGTAGGCGATGAGGCGAAACGCTCCATCGGCTTCGACTACGACCATGAGCTGACGACCCAGCGCGAGCGGGCTCTGAACTACCGCAAGGGCGTGATGCCCGACCTCAAGGCGCTGCCCAACCGCTCGAAGGCGGTCAGCACCGACGTGGCCGACGCGATCGAAACAATTCTGCCGGACCTGATCGAGATCTTCACCGGCGGCGACGACGTTGTGTCGTTCCAGCCTGTCGGTCCCGAGGACGAAGAGGGCGCCGAGCAAGAGACCGACTACACCCGGCACGTCTTTTTCCAGCGCAACAACGGCTGGCTGAACCTGTACACGGCGTTCAAGGACGCCTGCGAGGCCAAGACCGGCATCCTGACCTGGGCCTGGGAAGAGGGCGAGGCCGAGAAACCCGAGACCTTCGACGACAAGGTCGAGGCCGAAGCGAACGTCATCATGGTCGAGGCCGAGGAGCGCGGCGGGACTGTCGAGCGCACGGCCAATGAAGACGGCACGATCAATCTGACTGTGACCTGGCCCAAGAAGGGGCGGGTGAAGATTTACGCCGTGGCTCCCGAGGACTTCACGGTCGCCAAGGACACAACGCTGGACCTCCAGGCCGCGACCTACTGCGCCATGCGTTCCCGCATCCGGGCACAGCAACTAATCGCCGACGGCATGGACCGTGAGGCGGTCGAGCGGATTCCCGCCTATGGCGCCAGCCGCGACGAGCAGATCGACCGCGCCCGCGACACGGCCGGCGAGGATGACGAGACGGGCCACGGCGGCCAGGGCGACATGCGCCTGGTCGAAATCGTCGTTCACTACATCCGCCGCGCCGATGAAGACGGCACGCTGCGCATCTGGCGCGTCGTCACCGGCGGCGAGGACACCGTCTTGCTGGACAAGCACGAGGTCGATCAGATCCCGTTCTCGGTCTTCACGCCCTACATCGTCACCCACCGGCTGCACGGTGAGAGCGTCGCCGACAAATTGATGGAGGTGCAGAAGATCCGCACCGCCCTGCTGCGCATGTTCCTCGACAGCGGCTATTTCGCCCTGAACCAGCGCTATGAGGTCGGCTCCGACCACTCCAACGACTGGACGGTGCAGGATCTGCTGCGCAACGAGCCAGGCGTTCCCGTCCGCTCCAAGACCGGCACGGCTGTTCGCGCCATCTCCGCCGGCGCTCTGAACTTCGATCCAGTCCAGGCCTTGGAGTACATGGCCACGGTCTCGGAGCAGCGCACCGGCATCGTGCGCAACGCTCAGGGCTTGAACCCCGACACGCTGCATGACACCGCCACCGGCGCCGCCGCGCTGATGCAGGCGGCCCAGAAGCGCATCAAACTGATCGCCCGCAGCTTTGCCGAGACCGGCCTGAAGCCTGCCTTCCTGGGCATCCATGCCCTTATCCGCAAGCACGCCACGGCTGGAGACAAATTCCAGCTGCGCCAGAAGTGGGTCGACGTGAAGCCCACGAACTGGGGCACGCGCAACGACATGACCATCGAGGTCGGCAACGGAGCGTCGGGCGTCGCGCAGGAACTGCAGGTGCTGGGCAACATCCTTGGCGCCCAGAAGGAACTGGTGGCCATGCAGGGTGGGGTGCAAGGCCCGTTCGTCAACGCTGCGAACCTGCACCACACTTTGACCCGCTACGTCGAGAAGTCGGGCCAGAAGAACCCGAACCTCTACTTCAGCGACCCGAACGCGCCGCCAGATCCTAGCGCACCGCAGCCCGAGCCCAAGCCTGACCCAGAGATGATGAAGCTCCAGGCTCAGCAGGAGGCCGAGCAGGCCAAGACCGCTGGCCAGCTTCAGCTGCAACGCGAGAAGAACGCGGCCGAGATCGAACTTCAGCGCGAAAAGCTGGCTATGGAGGCCGAGGCCGAGCGCGAGAATATGCGCCACAAGCATGTGCTCGAGATGGAGCAGCTGCGGGAAGAACTGGCCATGGAGCGCGAGAAGCTGCGCGCCCAGCTGGCGACCCAGCGCGAGGTCGAGTTGATCAAGGCCGCCAACCAGCACAACGCGAACCTGGCCAAGTTGAACACCAGCGTTTCGCAGGTTGAGGCAGGGGGGCAGCCCGGATGAACCAGAACGAAGCCGACCACCAGGCCGTCGCCCGGGGCCGCCGGGCCGCTACCGAACTGACCGAGACCGGTAAGGCGTTCGCGGACCTCAAGGCCGCGACCTTGGCCCGGATGATCGCCACCCCGCCCGAGCGCGAGGCGACCATCCTGAAACTGCACATGGTGCTGAACACCATCGACACCGTCGAGCAGGCCGTCCGTGCGGTCGTCTCCGATGGTGTCTTCGCCGAGCAGGCCCTTGCGGCCGCCGGCCTCACGCGGCCTGTCGACTAGGCCAATCCAGAAGGTGACCGATGAAAGCTAGCTCCGCCTTGTTCGCGGGCGCCTCTCCGCGCGCCATGTTCGCCTCGATGGCCAGCACCAATGTGCTGCTGCGCGGTCCTCAGGTGGCCTATGCGCCTGAAGACGATACCGGCGCCGCGCCGCCCTCCGATGGCCCGCTGTCCTTCGACGAGGCTGTGGCGGCTGTCCGCGGTGCTCCCGAGGTGATCGAGGACGAGCCGAAACCGGTCAAGAAGGCCCAGCCGGCCCCGGCCGCTGCGGCGGAGACCGATGAAGATGATGACGCCGGCGCCCAGGTTGGCGAAGGCGATGAAGAACCAGAGGGCGCGGCCAGTGTGCCCGAGGACGCCGAGGAAGGGGACGAAACCCCCGCCGACGGCGAGGAAGCGGAGGAAGGTGACGAGGCCGTCGAGCTGAAGGAACCTCCGAAGTACTGGACCAAGGAAGCCAAGGCCGAGTTCGCCAAGTTGCCGCCCGCCCTGCAAGAGGTCGTTCTTGCCCAGGAAGGGCCACGCGAGGAAGCCGCCGCCAAGGCTAAGGAAGAAGCCAAGAAAGTCCGCGAGACCGCCGACGCCGAGATCGCCAAGGTCACGGCACTCGGAGAGGCTCTGAGTGATTTCCTCCCCACCGCCGTCGCGCGGTACAACAATAAGTGGAAGGACGTCGATTGGGCCGCGACGCACGAGCAACTAGGCGCTGACAAAACCCTGAAGCTCCGCCTCCAGATGGAGGAGGAAACTCATGAACTGGAACAGCTGCAGGCCGCACAGGCCGAAGCCAACCAGACCGCACGCCTCGCTGCCCGCCGCGCCGACTTCGAGTTCCTGAAGACCAACGCGCCCCACCTGGCCGACGAAAAGACCGGCCCGGCAAAGCGTAAGGAAATCGTCGAATACGCGGTCAAGGCTTTCGGCCTCGACCCGGCTGCTGCTGCTGGAGCCAGCGCGATCAACTTCATCCTGGCCGAAAAGGCCATGCTGTACGACCGCGCCCAGGCCGCCGCCGCCAAGAAGCCCAAACCCGCCCCTGCGCCTGCCAAGCCCGCGGTTCGCCCGTCGGGCACGCCAGAGCGCACCTCGCAGCAACGCAGCGTCGAACAGCACGCGGCCCGTCTGAACAAGACCGGCTCCGTCGACGACGCCGTGGCGCTGCTCAAAGCACAACGGAGGGCCTGATGGCCGCACCTACGAATACCCTGACGGGGGAGACCCCGAACAACGGCGCTCGCGAAGACCTCGAGAACGTCATCTATCGTGTCGCCGCCGAGGAGACCCCGTTCTCCTCGAACATCGGCACCACCAAGGCCACTGCCATCACCCATGACTGGCAGACCGAGAGCCTGGCCACGCCGGACGCCACCAACGCCCAGCTGGAAGGCGACGACGTTTCGACGCTCGACGCCCCCAACCTGACCACCCGGGTCAAGAATATCTGCCAGATCTTCCGTAAGACCGGCGGCGTTTCTCGTACCCAGGGCGTCGTGAAGCTGGCTGGCCGCGACGATGAGCTCGACCGCCAGAAGGTGCTGAAGGGCATCGAACTGCGTCGGGACATGGAAGCGCGCTTCATCGGCAACTTCGCCTCGGTGGAAGAAGCCGGCGCCACGACCCGCAAGTCGGCCGGCGCTCTGGCCTTCGTGACCAGCAACGACAACCGCGGCGCCGGTGGCGCTGACGGCGGCTACAACACCGGCACTGGCCTGGTGGCTGCGGCCACCAACGGCACTCAGCGTGCTTTCGCTGAAAGCCAGATCAAGGCGGTGCGGGCCACGTCGTTCTCGAACGGCGGCAAGGCGACGCAGGCCTACATGTCGGGCCCGCTGAAGCAACAGTTCAGCGCCTTCACCGGCATCGCCGACATCCGCAAGGACGTGAAGGGAAACAACCAGGCGACCATCATCGCCGCCGCTGACGTCTACGTCGACGACTTCGGCGAACTGGTGCTGATCCCGCACGCCTACGGCCTGACCCGCGACGTCTTGCTGATCGACCCGAAGATGTTCGCGGTCGCGACGCTCGACGGCGTGAAGTCGACCGCGCTCGGCAAGTCCGGCGACAGCGACAAGTTCATGCTGACCGCTGAAAAGACGCTGGTCTGCCGCAACCAGGCGGCTTCCGGCGCCGTGGCCGACCTGCTGGCCGCCTAAACCACGCTGCCGCCTCCCTGGCGGCGTGACACCTGGGGCCGCCCTGAACCGGCGGCCCCTTCTTTCCATCCCCATCACCATCCCGAAGGAGGTCCCCATGGACCCGAACCTGCTGACCAGCGGGAGCGCCGCGGCTGCTGCCGCCGCTTCCGGCGAAGCCACGGCCCAGACGACCGGGCAGGCCGCCGCCACCACGGACGTCACCGAGCCCGCCAAGCCGGTGAAGAAGAAAGCCGCCACCACGGACGTCACCGCTCTCGACCGCGACGAGTTGGTGGCCCGCGCAGCCAAGCAGGCCGACAAGTCAGTCGTCGCCCAGGGCAGCATCAAGCAGGTGGTCGTGCGCGTCCTGAAGAAGGGCGCCGGCAAGATCAGCACCGGCCAGCATGTGCCGGGCGTTGGTGAAGTCCACTACGAGTTCGGCGAGACCTTCAGCGTCGGTGAAGACACCGCCCTGGACCTCGAAGAGCGCGGCTTCGCGGAGATTCAGTAGGATGTCGGACGCTCCCGTCGGCTTCGAGCACTTCTTCACCTCGTCATACGGCATCCACCACTCGCGCCGTGTGAACGGCGATGGGAGCGTTTCCTATGCGGCGTCCCAGGACGTCGAAGCCATCCTCGACCACAACAAGAAGCTGGCGACCGAAAACGACGGTTGGAACAAGACGCGCGACATGCGCCGCGTCGCCTCCATCCCGATCATGCTGCTGATGAAGTGGCAGGCGGAAGAGGGCTGGGACGCCTTCGATCCGCACAACGCCGACCGCCTCGCCAAGAAGCTCAACGATCCCGATTACGCCCACCTGCGCACCGCGCCGGGCCGCATCGGGTACACGAACGGGGTCATGCGATAATGAGCCTGGCGACCTACACCGAACTGCAGGCGTCGGTCGCCCGGTGGCTGCGACGCAGCGATCTCGGAGCCGAAATCCCCGATTTCATCACCAACACCGAGGCGCAGTTCAATCGCCGCCTGCGGGTGCGCAAGATGATCGGCCGGGCCACGGCCACGATCAGCGACGAGTTCAGCGCCTTGCCGGCCGACTTTGCCGGCGTGCGGTCCTTCATCATCACCAGCCCCAAGAGCGACCTTCAATACGTCACGCCCGATCAGATGGACCGACTGTGGCTGACCGAAGAGCCAGTTGGCGGGCCGCCTACCTGCTACACGGTGGTCGGCGACGAGTTTCAGTTCTTCCCCGCACCGACATCCGGCTCGTGGACGGCGCGCTTGACCTACTACAAGCGCGTGACGCCGCTGTCCGACGCCGCGCCGACGAACTGGATGCTGGCCCAGAACCCCGACATCTACCTCTACGGCGCGCTGCTCCAGTCGGCGCCGTACCTGAAGGCCGATGATCGGATCCAGACTTGGTCCACCCTCTATCTGGCCGCGCTGGAAGACCTCGACCGAGCCGACACCTTCGAAGAGACCGGCGCGACGCTGGTCCCGATCCCCAGCGGGGTCGTTTGACATGAGCGCCCTCTATGACCGCGTGAAGGTCGCCACGGCGACGCAGGGCCTGGGCCCGATCACGCCGGGTGCCGCCGCCTCGTCGGCCTTCTACGACTTCAGCGCGGTCACGCCCGGCGACACGGTCCAGTTCGTCATTGAGGATGGCTTCGACGGCGCCGGCCGGCCATCCCGCGCTGCGGTCTGCACGGGCGTCTGGGACGGCACGACGCTTTCGCGCATGACCGAGGCGAGCACGACCGGTTCGCCGCTCAATCTCTCCGGCGCGGCGGCGCTCTTCGTCGCCCCTTCTGCCGCATATCTGTCAGACCTCTACGCCCAATTGGAGGCGATCGGAGACATCTCGGCGGCCGTGGCTGCCGCAGAGGACGCAGCAGAAGACGCCGCTGCATCCGCGGCGTCGATCAATCCGGCCAATTTCCAGGCCGTCAGCGCAAAGGGTCAGGTCAACGGATACGCGCCGCTCGACAGCGATGCCAAGTTGGCCACGACCTATCTGCCCGACGCGATCCTCGGCGCCCTGAACTATCGAGGCACATGGAACGCATCGACCAACACGCCGGCCATCCCGGCAGCGGCAGCGGGCAATAAGGGTCACTACTACGTCGTCAGCGTCGCCGGCTCGACCAGCATCGGTGGTTTCAGCGACTGGGAGGTGGGCGACTGGCTCGTCTCCAGCGGCTCGGCCTGGGGCAAGGTCGACAACTCTGACAAGGTCTCGTCGGTCGCGGGCAAAACCGGCGTCGTCACCCTCGTGAAGGGTGACGTTGGCCTTGGCAACGTCCAGAACGTCGATCAGACCAACGCCGATAATCTGGCGTCCGGCACCGTCGCCGCGGCGCGCGGTGGGGCGATCGGCAAGCAAGCGCTCTGGATTCCCGCCGGCGCGAGGTACGGGCGCACCACCAACGGCCCAGGCTCTGGCTCTGTCGAGACCACGACCAACAAGGTCATGCTCAGGACCCAGGATTTCGACCCGACCACCCAGGAGTTCGCGCAGTTTCAGGTGCGGATGCCAAAGTCGTGGAACGAGGGGACGATCAGCTTTGTCCCGGTCTGGTCCCACGCTGCGACCACGACCAACTTCGGCGTGGTGTTCGGTCTGCAGGCTGTGGCGCTGAGCAATGACGATGCGGCCGACACGGCGTTCGGCACTGCTCAGACCTCGACCGACACCGGCGGAACGACCAACGACATCTACATGGGTCCGGAAAGCGCGGCGGTCACCGTGGCCGGCTCTCCAGCCGCTGAGGATCTGGTCATCTTCCAGGTCTACCGTGACCCGGCCAACGGCTCCGACACAATGGCCGTCGACGCCCGTCTGCACGGCATCACCCTGTTCATCACGACCGACACCGGGAACGACGCCTAATGCTGCACCTGCAGCGAGATGTCGGGTTCTGGGCTGGGGGCGACGAGAGCGGACCGCTCCTTTTCGACCTCATCGGGACTGACGCCGTCACAAGCCTGGGCGGTCGGCGGCTCACTAAGACGACGAGCAACAACTACGCCACCGGGCGCTCGGCCAGGGGGCGAAGTGCCGGGAAGTGGTATTTCGAGGCGGTGAAGTCGGCGGGGCCCGTGGGCTCCAGTTCCGGCGCGATCATCGGGCTTTGTCAGGCTTCGCAGAACCTCGGCAGCAATCCTTCAGCAGCCCTCCTGGGGCTGAGCGGGCCCAGCTACGGCTACGCCTCATGGAACGGCTTCATCTACTTCAACGGCAACCAGATGGTCGCTGGATCGACTTGGTCCGACCGCGTCGGCTGTGCGGTGGACCTCACGGCCAAGAAGATTTGGTTCCACAACGGGGGCACCTGGCAATTCGCCGGCAGTAACCCGGCCACGGGTGCCGGTGGCACGAACCTTGATCCGAGCGTCTTCGACCTGCCGATGTTCGCCGCGTGCGGCGTCTATGCCGTTTCGCCCGCCGACTCGATGGACTTCATCCAAGCTGGCTCTGAGCTCTACAAGCCGGCCGGCTTCCTCTCTTGGTGATCTGAATGTTCGCCTTCTCGCCGGTCGGGGCCCTCCCGCTTAGCAGCTTGGGGGATAGCCCCCCCTTGCTCGGCGGCGGCTGGGTTAGCGACCAAGACACCCCTGAAAACTGGGCGCCCCAGAGCGCCACGTCAGAGACGTGGACGCCAGTCGCCCTCATCCCGGAGGCCTGGACAAATGGCTGATACCGACCTCGACCTCGAGGGCTACGTCATCAAGCTGATCGAGGAGTTCGCCTCCGACGACACTTGGGGGGACAAGAACAATGCCAACTGGCAGAACGTCGTCGACGCGCTAAAGGCCAAGTTTGTTCGGGCCTGCGCGTCCGGCGAAATCCTCTCGACCACGACGGCGTTCGAGATCGAACTTCCCACCGAGGGGGACGCGTTCGTTTTCCGCTTCGCCAACTTCCACAGCGCAAGCGCGGGGTCGAACCTGGCCCTCCAGTTCAGCACAGACGGCGGTCTCACGTACAAGAACGGGGCTTCCGACTACTTCTACACGGCCGAGACCTTCTCATCGGTACCGACGACCAACGACACCGGCGGGGCCGCCTCCTCGATCTTTATCGGGAGCATGTCGCACGCGGCCACTGACGCAGTGAGCGGCGAAGTCACGATCTACACCGAGGCGGGTCGGTATCCGAGCTTGAACGGCCATTCCGCGGGTCGCATTAGCCTCTCGGGCAACTACCTCGGAAGCTACAAGGTGGCTGGCGCCGCCGCCAATTTCAGCGGTCGCGTGACGCACATTCGAGTATTCAGCGTTACTGCCAGCCAGTTGGGCGGCGGCAAGTGGGCGCTCTACCCGTCGCCGGGCATCTGACCCATGCTTGGCGTCAAGCTGAAGCCTGGCGTCGTCCGGGTCGGCACCAAGCTCGAAAGCGCGGGCCGGTTCTGGGACGCGCACCTTGTCCGATGGGGCGAGGGCGGCGAAATGCTCGCAATCAAAGGCTGGCGTCTTCGCTCGGCCGCCGCCGCGATGGCTGGCCGCCCGCGCGCACTCCTCGCGTGGAAAGACCCCGACGGTGACCGCTGGGTTGGCTTTGGCACCAACAGCAACTTCTACGTCCAGAACGCGTCAGGGGACCTCTACGACATCACGCCCGACGGCTTGACGCCTGGCTTGGCCGACTCCACGGTGCGCACCGGCTATGGCGCCGGCCCCTATGGTCGGGGAGCCTACGGCGCCCCGCGTCCTGACACGGGCAACCCAGCGCCGCCCTCCATGCCCTCGATGGACCTATGGGATGGCGACCTGGTGTTCTGCCTGGACGCCGACAAGAAGGTCTATCGCTGGGAACTCGACACCGACGAGCCCGGCGAGGTGGTCCCCAACGCCCCGACCAACTGCGAATTCTTCTTCGTCACTGACGACGGCTTCGGCGTGGCTCTGTGCGGCAGTGAGGTCGTCAACAGCGACAAGGGCAATATCGAGGTCTGGGAGACGGCGCTGGATAACCAGGCGCGGTCGTTTCCCCTCCGGACCTCCGGTCAGTTAATGTGCGGCAAGAAGGTCACGGGCGGCTCGCTGCTGCTCACCAACACCGACTGCTGGCTGATGCGCTACGTCGGCTACCCGGACGTTCACGAGTATCTGCGCCAGGGCTCCGCCGGGAACGGCATTATCTCCCGCGCGGCGATCGCCGACTACGACCAGGGCGTAGTCTGGATGGGGGCCAACTCGTTCTTCGTCTACAACGGCTACGTCCAGACCCTGCCCTGCGAGGTCTGGGACGTGGTGTTCAACAACATCAATCCGGCGCAGAAGGCGAAAATCACCGCCGTTCACCTCGCCGCGGCGAAGTCGGTGCGGTTCATGTACCCGTCGTCGGCCGCCATCGAGATCGATCGTTATGTCGAGTGGAACTACCAGCTCAACTGCTGGACCATCGGCACGATGGATCGGACCTGCGGCGCTGACGCTGGCGTCTTCACCAACCCTCTTATGTGCTCGCCGACGGGCATGACCTACGAGCACGAGGTCGGTTTCGACTACACCGGGCAGCCCCTGCCCTACGCCGAGACCGGGCCTTTCCAGTTGGGCAAGGGCTCCAACCTCATGGAGCACCAGGCCTTCTTCCCTGATGAGAAGACCCCGGGCGACATGTCGTTCACCTTCTTCCCGTCGACGATGCCCGACGCTGACGAGACGGTCGTGGGGCCGTTTCCGGGCGAGCAGAAGATCGACGCCCTGTTCCAGGGCCTGTGGGTCCGCATCCGCTATCAGACCGTACGCCTGACCGACTGGCGCATCGGCGACTCCAAAATGTACGTCCTGACTGGAGACGCGTACCCGTGAACCTCACGCCGCCCCCTGCCGTCTACAGCGCCGACGACGAAGCCAAGACGCGCCGCGCGATCGAGAACGCTATAGCGGCCACCTATAAGAAGAACCAAGACGTCGAGATCGGCGCGACCCAGCGTCTGATCATGACCGACACCGGCGACAACAAGCGCAAGCGCGGCCAGCTAGTGAACGGCGTGCTGGTCTGGACCGAGATCACGTCGTGACCAACGAGACCCCGGAAGCGGCTTGGGAGCGGTGCAAGCCGCTCATCGCGGCTGCGCTCGAGCATGGCTACGGCACGCACACTATCGACGACGTCCTCGCCCAAATCGTGCGCGGCGACGCCGTCTTCTGGCCAGGCGAGCGCTCGGCCATCGTCACGATGTTTCACGACAATCCCCAAGGCCGCAGCCTGCACTTCTGGCTGGCGGGTGGGGACATGGAAGAGATCGCCAACGAGATGCGCCCCTGCATTGAGCTCTGGGGCAAGTCCGAAGGCTGCACGCGCGCCACGATCGCCGGCCGACCTGGCTGGATCAGGGCTCTTCGGGACGTCGGCTACGGCGCGCCCATGTCTGTTTGCATGAAGGAATTGGTATGAGCCTCGACGCCGGGAAAGGCACCTCCAAGTCTTCGTACAGCGATACGTCGACCACTTCGCTTGATCCCCGTTTCGCATCGGCGATCTATGGCAACCTTGACCGCGCAAAGGGTCTCGCCGACAGCCCATTCCAAGGGTTCACCGGCTCGCGCGTAGCGGGCCTCACGGGGCTGGAGCGCGAGGGCCTGGGTCAGTCGGCCGCCGTCGCGCGCTCGAACGTCTCCGGCGACCACTTGGCGGCGTCGCTGAACGGCTTCAACGGCCTGAGCTACTTCCAGCCCCAGAACATCGACGCCTCGACCTACAATCCGATCACCGGCACGGCAGCGCAGATCAACCGGGGGGACATCCGCGACGTCAGCGGCGCGCCGACCTCGGCGGCCGACATCGCCCGCTTCACCGACCCCTGGGAAGACGAGGTGGTTGCGACGACCGCCGCCGATCTGGCGCTGCAGGGCCGGATTGCCGATCAGTACGCCAAGAGCGTCGGCAACGGCCAATGGGGCGGCACCGGCGAGGCTGTTCGCCGCACGCTCTCGTCCGAGGCTTCCGGACGCACGCTGGCGTCCACCTTGGCCCAACTGCGCTCCACGGGCTTCCAGACCGCCACCCAGGCCGCCCAGGCCGACAAGCTGCGCGGCCTTCAGGCCGACATGGCCAATCAGGGCATGGATTGGAGCGTCGGCAGCCGGAACGCCGACTTCACCCAGGACATGGAGAAGACCAACCTGGGCTACGGCAACCAGGCCGGCCGCGACAACGCCATGTCCGAGCAGGAAGCCCGCATGGCCAACCAGCGCGCCGCCATGGAGGCCGCCGGCATCCGCCTGGGCGCCAATCAGTCCCAATTCGACGCGGCCCAGACCTTGCGCGGAAACGCCTACGACGACGCCAGCGCTCTCGTGAACGCCGGCGCCTATGAGCGCGCCATCACGCAGGGCGGTCTCGACGCTGACTATGAGGACTGGGCGCTCGGCTACGAGGACCCCTATCGCAAGTGGGAGCTCCTCAATCAGACGATGGGGCTGGTTCCGCAGACCGGGACCACGACCTCGTCGGGCAAGAGCAAGCAGAAGACCACCAAGATTGGCGCGAGCATCGGCGCTGGATGGAGCCCGGCCAAGGGCTTCTCGATCGGAGGCTGATGGATGGACCCGTTCAAACCCACCAAGACCCAGCGCTTCCTGTATGGCAGCGACAACCTGCGCAAGATGCAGGCCGCCGCCGTGCTCCAGCAGCGCCAGCGCGCCGTTGACAGCCTCTTTGAGGACGAGGCCCCCATCTACAAGGGCGTGGCTGGCCCCGATGATGGCAGCGGCAAGCTGCCCGCCAGCATCCCCATGGGTCAGCGCCAGCCGAAAATCCCGTCGCTCGAAGAAGCCCTGCCTCGCCTGGCCGCGTTTGAAGCCGCCGGCGGCGACAGCAAGGCCTATCTCGAAATGCTCAAGGCGGTCGATCCAGACATCGAGATCGTCAACGGCGTTCCGGTGAACAAGCGTGATCGCTCGCAGATCGGCAAACGGGTTGGCGGTGTGAAGCTGGAGAACGTCAACGGCTTCATGGTCGACCCGAACGACGAAAAGAACGTCGGAGCCTACATGCCAGACCTCTCGCCGGGCGAGGAGCCGCTTTACAATGCCCAGGGCCAGGTCGTCGGCGTACGCAACATGAGCGGCGCTATCCGAGCCATCGCCGAGCGCAAGGCGGCGGAGGAGGGGGCGACCCAGGCCGCGCGGGCTCCTTACGACTTCATCGACGTGCCGACGCAGACCGGAGCGCCGCGCAAGATCGCCAAGAGCCTGGCGGTCGGCGGTGACTTTTCCGGTCAATCCAAGGCCGACGAGACCTACGCCGTGCGCGCGGCCACCAATCAGGCCGAGCGTGAGGCCGAGGCTGTCACCCGCGGCACGGCGGCGACGCAGATGCTGCCGACGCTCGACAACATGGAAAGCCTGCTGCCCGACGTGATCGCTGGCTTTGGTGCGGACCTGCGTCTCAACGCCGCTCGCGCTATGGCTCTGGCTGGCGATGACGGCATGGAGCGGAAGGTCACCGCTACCCAGACGTTCAAGAACGAGGCCCGGCAGATCGTCTCCAAGATCATCAAGGCCTTTGGCTCCAACCCGACCGAGGGTGAGCGCAAATATGCCGAGCAGATGGCCGGCGCCGACGTCGAGTTGACGCCGCAGGCCCTGAAAGAAGGCATCCGACTGGCGCGTGAGCGGGCGAACCGAGACATCCAAGGGTCGCAACAGCCGCGCGCGGGCGCCCGACCTACTGGCCAGGTCAACCGCGCCGCCCTCGAAGCCGAAGCCCGCAAGCGAGGTCTGATCCGATGAACCCGGAAGACATGACCGACGAACAGCTGCTCGCGGCCCTGGGCGAGGGCGCGCAGCAGCCGCGCGGCATCCGCAACAACAACCCGCTGAACCTTGAAGCCTCGGTTCCCTGGAACGGCATGGCGGGCTCGGACGGCCGCTTTGCCGTGTTCAACTCCATGGACGATGGCCTGGCTGCGGCTGACCGCAATCTCCAGACCTACGCGACCAAACACGGCCTCAATACGGTCGAGGGCGTCATTGGGCGCTGGGCCCCAGCATCGGAGAATGACACCGGCGCCTATGTGCAGTTCGTCTCGAACCGCCTCGGCGTCGATCCGCGTGCGCCGCTCGATATGAACGACCCCAACGTCCGTCAGACCCTGGCGATGGCCATGGCCGAGCATGAGAACGGCCAGCCCCTGGCTCAGCCGGCGGCCGACCTGTCGGGCATGTCGGATGACGAACTGCTGGCCCAGCTGGGCGGGGCAGGTGACACGCCGGTCGTGGAGATCAACAAATCGACCCACCCCGATCATCTGGCGTGGCGCTCTGGCCAGGACCAAGGCGACGTGCGGCCAGAGGACCTGCCCCGCAAGCCTAAGAGCCAGGCGGCGGGCTTCGCAGTCGGCGTGAACCAGCCGCTCCAGAAAGCGCAGGACTTGCTCGATGGCATCCCTGGCGCTGATCTGTTGGGTTTCGGCTCGGGCCCGAACATCGTCGAGCGTCTGACCGGCGACCGGACGCGTCAGGAGGCGGCGGCCGGCAAGGATGCTTGGCTGGAAGGCCTGCAAGACCGATTCACACCGGGGAAAATCGGCGAGTTCGCCGGCAATATGGTTGGCACGCTCCCAACAATGGCCCTCCCGGGGGGCGTCGTGCCACAGGGAATGGCGGCCGGTGCCCTGTTGTCTCAGGCTGAGGATGCCGGGGGTCTCGTTCGCGACGCCGCCGTCGGCGGGCTGACGTCGGCTGGCGCGGCGATTGGTCTGGGTGCCGCGGGCGACTTCGCTGCGAAGGCGCTGTCAAAGGCTCCGAAGATTATGAACCCGGAGCAGCTGCACACGGCCATGAAGGCGGCTTACAAAGCTGTCGATGACAGCGGCTTCGTATTCTCCCCCGCCAAGGCCAAGGCGATGGCGGCGGAAATCGAAAAGCTTGTCGCCGACAAAGGCGGCCGCGCTCTCTATGGCGACGCCTGGAACATGGCCCAGCGTGTGAAGGCGCTCGCGGGCCAAAAGGGTGGGCTGCCGATCACCCAACTCGAGGACCTGCGTGGCCAAATCTACGAGTATCTGGTCAAGCCGGCGGGCGGTAAGGAAGCCGAGCTTGGTCGCGCGATGCGAACCAAGATCGACGACCTGATTGGCGGAGAAGCGAAGTCGAACGTCTTGCTGCGCGAAGCACGAGACCTCTACTCGCGGTTCAGCAAGATGCGCACGGTGACGGACGAACTGGGCTCGGCGGACCTCCGCACCTCAGCGGCATACAGCGGCGCCAACGGCGACAACACGATCCGCCAGCGTCTGCGCCCCTTGGTGGACCCTACTAGCGGCAAGCGGATCAAAAACGCGACCGCCGATGAGGTGAAGGCGGTAAAGAAGGTGGTTGCCGGCACCTTCGGCCAGAACCGGGCCCGGGAACTGGGCGCGCTGCTGGACCCCCGCAAGCTAGGCGGAAAGCTGCTCACCTCAGGCGTGGTCGGCGGCGGCGTCACTTCCGGCGGCGCAACACTGCCGCTGCTGGCGGGCCTGCCGGTGGGGATGCTGGCGACTACGGTCGCTAACCGCGCGTCTCGGAAGAACGTTGACGAGCTCTTGCAGCTTCTCGCTGCTGGCGGATCCAAGTCAGCTCTGACGAAGTTGCCAACTCGGGCATCGCAGGCTGCTGAGCAAGTGTCTGAGACGGTGCGGAAGGCGGTTCCGGCGTCGGTTGCGGGCCTGCTCCTCCCTCGTCCTGTGAAGAAGGGCGAGCGCCGCCCTTAAGGCGGCTCCACAGCCACTTACCGACCGTCACGATAGTGACGTTCGTCGCGACCACGGCGGCGATCCAGAGCGGGCTTCCACTTTCAAACTCCATCCCGAGAAACAACCACAACTGGCGGGATTTCGCCAGACCACTGCCTATGGAGGCAAGCCATGACCCACCGTAACGACCTGATCGCCAGCGACTTCGTGGTCCCGACCAAGTCCGACACCGACACCGGCAACTTCTGCGGCTTCGTCGTGCTGGTCGCGGGCGACGTCGTTGTCACCACCTCGGCCGGGCAACAGCGGACCATCACCAACGCCCCCGCAGGCCTGGCCATCCAGTGTGGCTTCACCCAGTTCCGCACGGCTTCGACCGCCACGATCCTGGCCTACATCGCGTAGCCCGCCATGCTCGCTCAAGCCCTCGCCCTGGCCGCGCCCGCCGGTCTGCTGAATCCGTACGGCGGCTCCGAGTTCGCGAACGCCCTGGTGATGGACTTCACTCGCGGAATCTACCAGCAGAACGGGCAGCCCTACGGTGGCCCTGAGAACCTCCCCGGCTGGAGCTACACGCGCTCGGGCGAGGACCTGCTCACGCAGATGACCGACGGCTCTTGGCGCGCCTATCCCGCCAACAACCCGGGGGTCACCGGAGCCGGCCTTCCTGTCTATGAAGCCACCACCAACAAGTGTGCGAATTGGAATTTCACCTCGACCAGCACGTCGGGTATGGGGACAAACAATACCACCCTCACCAAGGTTGCGCGGGCCGACCTTCCCGCGCCGGTCTTGGCGGCGCTGGAAGCTGTGGACCCCAGGGGCATCGTAACGCATGCGTTCCGCTGCGTCGGTGACGGGTCGGTCGCAGGGCAATCTTGCTCAGTCAACGCACAAGCCGGCACGTTGAACCCACACACCGTCAGCGTTTACGCATACATCGTGTCGGGCGCACCGGTTCTTGACCTGGGACAAGCTTCGCTCGGCACGACGCCGCTGCTGACAAACTTCACGCGAACGACCTTCACGGCCACCCCCGACGTCACGTCCCGTAACCTCCGCATGCGCCAGCCGACCGCTGCTGCATCTGAATGGTACTTCTTCGGCACGCAGCTTGAGGAAAAGGCCTACGCCACTCCTCCTGTCATTGTTTCAGGAGCAAGTGCGTCGAGAGGGGCCGCAGTTCCCTTAATCACGGGTTTGACGTCACTTTTTTCTGGGTCTTTTACGCTTGAGTGGGCCGCGAATAAGGACGCTTTGACTGACGGGACAAACCGCCGAATTCTCACTGTGGACAACGGGACCGCCGGTCAGGGGGCCATCCGCTTGGACACAACAAATCGTATTCAGTCGAGCATCGACTCCGTGGGCGGACAAAGCCTGGCCAGCGCGCCGCTGAACGGCACGATGAACATATATGGCTGGATGAGTTTTGACGGCACGACGCTGCGTCATTCGGTGAACGGGTCTGCGGTTCAATCGGTACTTTCTGCCGCGCCAGTGACAGCAGATCGCATATATCCCGGATGCACTCGCACGGGGGTTGGTCAGCTCAACGCGCCTCTTCGCATGGCGGCGGTCTATACATCTGCGAGGCTCGTATGAGCCCGTCCCTCATCCTCCGCTGTGGGATCATCCCTGGCGGCTCTGCATCTCTAGCTCAAGCACTGAGTACAGCAGCTTAGGGTTCGTCCCGGGACCTGTCCCTGACCACCTTTGCGGCGGCTTTTGAAGAGAGCCGCCAACCACCTCCAAACCATCATCATTTTCGGCCGCCGGACGGCTTGGAGAACTGCGCATGCCTGTAGCCGCATGGATCGCCCTCGTTGGTCTGGCCCTTGGGCTAGCGGGCCAGGGGATGCTTATCGCCTTCTTCCTCGGCAAGCAGTCCCAGAGGATCGCGACCCTTGAGCGCGAGGCGAACCGGGAGGCGGGGCTTTCGGAGAAGGTCACGCGCCTCCAGGTGCAGAACGAAAACATGGCCGAGCAGATGAAGAGCATGGATCGCCATCTTCAGAACATGGCCCGGCAATTGGCCAACCTCGCCACCAAGGGCGGGTTTCAGCCGGCCATGACCGATCACGCCTAAGGGCGCCACACCCTACAATCTGGAGCGACCAATGCTCGACGCTATCAAAAGCGCCGTGGGCGATCTCGCGCGCCCGCTGGCCATCATCTCCACGTCGTTCGCCGCGTCCTGGGCTACGGTCGTCGTGGCCGACAAGGTGACCGATGGAAACGACGGCGCGATATTTATGGGCGCGGTCTTCGCGGGCGTGGGCGCGCTCTACATCGGCAAGGCGTTTGAGCTGACCCGCATCGCTGGCCACAAGGCGGAGGTGCAGAAGGCTCAGGCGACCGCCGCGCCGCCGCCAGGCGCCACCACGATCACCGCCGGCCCCGACGTGGACGTGTCGGTTCGCGAAGCGTCAACCGAGGGCGAACTGCCGGCCAGCCAGCGGGTGCGGCCATGACGCTCGACCGGCTCAAGCGCGTCGAGACCAGCCTAGTCCAAGCCTTGGAGGACGTGCGGGCAGAGATCGCCGCCGAAGAGGCACGCCTGGCCGAAGTCGCAGCCCCGCCGCCCGCCATACCCGAACAGGCCAAGGGCCTGAAAGACGCCAAACCCTTCTTCGATTACGTCCGCGCCCACCTGTTCGGCGGCAAGATGACCGCCGCCCAGGTCGAGGGATGCAACGCGATCCTCAAGGCCTGCGAGGGCATGCCGCCCGCCTGGGTCGCCTACTGCCTCGCCACCGCGTTCCACGAGACGGGCCGGACCATGGCGCCGACCAGCGTGGAGAACCTGAACTACACCTCGGCGGCCCGGCTGCAGGCGGTGTGGCCGTCTCGCTTCCCGACGGCCGCCAGCGCCGCCCCGTTCGTCAAGAACCCGCAGGGGCTGGCGAACCACGTCTACAACGGCCGGATGGGGAACGCCCCTGGATCGAACGACGGCTGGACCTATCGCGGCCGGACCTACCCCCACATCACCGGCAAGGCCAACTATGCCAAGGCCGATGAGAAGTTGGGCCTGGGCGGATCGCTTGTATCCAATCCCGACCGGGCATTCGAACCAGACATCGGCGCGAAAATCCTCGTCACCGGCATGGACGAGGGCTGGTTCACCGGGAAATCACTGAACGCCTTCCTGCCCCCCGTCGCCGAGCCGCCCCACTTCGCCGCGGCGCGCAAGATCATCAATCCTGACAGCAACGGACCGGTCATCGCCGGCTATGCGACCGGCTTTCAGCGGGGCGTCATGGCGGCAGGCTGGCCAGCCTAGGAGCTGCCCATGTCCATCCTCGCCCTTCTGGCGGCAAAGACCGTCGCCAAACCCCTTGCTGCGCTCGGCGTAACCGCTGGCCTTATGGCCGCGGCCTTTGCTGGCGGCGTCGGCTACGAGCATCGAGGCCCGCAAGGCTTCCCGCTCGGCATCCTTGGTCAGAGCCTGAAGGTCCAGCGCGACAACCTGGCAGGCCAACTGGCCGACGCCCGTATCGCCGTTCGCGACATGACCAGCGATCGAGACGCCTGGAAGCGCTCGACGGACGACTGCGAGCGCCGCCGGGCCGAAGAGGCAGGCCAGGCCGCCCAAGACATCACCGCCGCCGCTCAGGCCCGTTCATCGGCTACAGCGGGGGCTTTCGACCAAGGCTACGCGGCGGGGCGTCTTGCCGGCCGCAAATCGTGTGGAGGTCCAAATGCGAGTTCTGATCCTGGCCGGGTGTCTGGCCCTGGCGGCGTGCGCGACGACGAAGCCGCCCGCAAGCTCTGGAACAACGGCGCCTACGTCCCCGAAGGCGCTCTGCCCGCCGCAAATCAGCGCCCCAAGTGAGGCGGAACCCCAGCTGCCCGAGGGCCTGAGCCTGGAGGCGGTGCAGGGCGCGGTTCTCGACGTGCTGGGCGAGGCCCCGGCCAAGGCCTTCCTCGGCTGGCTGGTCCAAGAGCGAGGGTGGGGGCAGGCGGGCTGGCGCCGTATCGACACGGCCCGACGAAACTGTCCGACGTAGCAGCGCCCAGCCGGCGCACTTCACATAGCGCTCGCCTTCGGGCTTGAGCGAACACAGAGCCCGCCGCCCCGAAAGGGGTTGGCGGGCTTTTCTGCATCTAGGGCTTGCGGCGCGGCGGCGCTTTGGTCCGGGCGGGAGCGGTCGCGGATTTGCACCATTGATCGACCATTTCCGTGAGCGCTTCTGCTGCAACGATCTCAGGGCGTCGCCGCCTCGCGTCCAGGGTGACTGACCCATAGGCGCTGTCGAGCTTCAGCGCGCGGCCCTCCAGGGACCAGTGGCCGTTCCACGTTTGGCCGCGATGCAGGATTTTGATGGGCTGCAGGGGCATGGCTCAGCCCGCCCGCTGGCCCTGCAGGAACTCTTCGACCGCGCCGGCGCTGTTGCCGACCTGGTCGACGGCTCGTTGCAGGGTCGCTTGGTCTACGCCGAACTTGCCGGTCCAGTACGAGACTTCGTGATCTTCGCCCATTGCGATCAGGCTGCGGTCGGGTTGGCCGACTTTGTTCTTATCGTCTGACATAGCGTCCTCCTTGGCGGGAGAACTGTGGGCCGGCGGCGCGGTTCCATCACAGGTGCGGCGCGACCATCTCATCGATCAGTGCAGGCGGATTCGAGCTTACCCGCCGCCATAGCGCCTCGGCGAGGGCGGCTCGATAGGCGTCGTGGTGTCGGTCTGATCACCATTCACCTTCGCCATGAGGCTGGATCGCTGCGCTTCGAGCGCGGCGAGATTCTGATCCTACCCGACCAGCTTATGCAAGTTCATCGTGGCATAGGCTGACCAGGTCGCCGCATGTTGCATAAGCCTAGGTATTTCGGACAGTAATCCTAAATCGCCAAAGCTACGATTTTAGGCTATGGCAAAACCATGCAGGCCGATCAGCCACATTACGTCTTCATAGGACTTTCCGAGGCCGGATCTTCGCCCGCGATCGAGATTCTGTCTTTCGAGGATCATGCAAGCGCCCTGGCGGCGGCTCCACTTTGGCTTGAAGGCCATCACTCCTGTGTTTTATGCGAAGTTTGGTCGGGCGGATTTCTTGTCGGGTCAGTTCAAGCCGGTTCGGCGGAGACCCTGAAATAGGTGTCCGCAGGTCGGACATCTATTTCGCTGAAACGAGACAACAAGATTGGCCCGTTACATTCGGTGACCGTCAAAGGATGCCTTCTTCGGCCATGACGCCGGTGTTGCCGCCCCGCGGCGCACGGGCAATGACGGTCAGGGCGCCGTCCGGCAAGGGCCGTTGCAGGGCTTTGGCCTCATCCCAGGGGGCGCGCAGCCATGTTTCCCGCTCCTCTTCCGTCGTGAGGATCACAGGCATGGCCTTAGGGTGGAAGGCCGCGACCTCGGCGTTCGGCTCCGTCGTCAGGAAGCCGAACAGGTCGCAGCTGATCTCGCCCTCCTTGATCTTCCGGACGCAGGTCCACCCGGTCCAGATGCCGGCAAAGAAGGCGAGGGGCCTGCTTTCGTCCAAGGCGAACCACGCCCAGTCGGGAGAGCCCCCGGCCTGGTCGGGCTCACTGAATGCTGTGAAGGGTACGAGGCATCGGTTGGCGGGCCCGAGCCACGGCTTCCAGTGCGCGCTCGCGGTGTTGCGGATATTGGTCGTGCCGCTGTCCGGCTCTTTGCGCAGCAGCTCGGCGAAATCCACCTCTTGCCCCTTGGCGCGAAGCTTGTCCGCGCGCTTGGTGGCGGCGTCCAGGAGCGCCTTCTTCGAGCTGGGCATTCCCCACCGAGCCAAGGCCAGCTCGCGGCCGTCAGCGGCTTCCCGGACGATCGGGGCGTCCTTGTCAGGGTAGATCCCGGGAAGTTCAGCCTGGTTGCCGGCGCGGTCGTGCATAGCCCGGGTTATGTCGATGATTGCCGCGCGACCTTTGCGTTGGGAGTAGAGGTTGCACACGTCGGTTTCAGTCTCCGGTCAGCGCATCTTGCCGTCGATAACGATCTTGCCGTCCTTGGATCGCGCCCCGCAAGCCGAGCAGCGAAGCCGGACGTAGGCCGGCCGGGTGTCCGGGCCCAGCTTCTTGACCGCCATCTTCGCTGGCCAGCTGACGCGGTAGCCGCATGCCCGACACCAGATTGTCAGGTCGCCGACGATCCGGCCGACCCTGGGGTCCATCATCGCCATCAGCGCACATGGGCTTGCGGTCGCCAGCCATAGCCGTAGTCGGCCGGGCTCAGGCCGGCGTCGAGGAGGACCTCAATGACCTCACGGCGCCAGACATCAGCGCAGGAACCCGGCTCCTGCGGCCCGGACGTCCCCATGATCGGCATCGCACCCTGACACCGCTCGCATCTGGCCCGGCGCTGGATTTCGGCGAAGGTCATGTTGAGCGACTTGCGAAGCCGCCCAAGCATGATGTCTCGGCGCCACGTCTTCGTCGCTCCGCAGAACTGGCAGCGCAGGTAAATCTCCCAACGGTACTCCAGCGCCTGCACTAGGCGGGCCTTAGCGAACCAGTCGGGGAGGGCGGCGGCTTTGCGGCGGTCGCTTTCACTCGATTCGGGCATGGCCCCACCGCCGGGCTACAGGCGCATTGGGATCGACTTGGCGGAGCGCGCGCCAAAACGGCCACGGCTTTGCCGACACCTGCTGAACTTCAAACCATGCCTCGTCGCCCTCGAAGTCGGGGACATCTTCGGCGTCTATGATGTCTGTCGAGGCGTTTCCGGGGCCGCCCAAGCCGTGCAGTCGGAAATGATGCTGTCCCGGTCGGATGACGACGCGCGTCACCCGCGCCACCAGGACGCGGCCGTAGGGCT
Source organism: Caulobacter sp. NIBR2454 (assembly GCF_027474405.1). Classification (GTDB taxonomy): domain Bacteria; phylum Pseudomonadota; class Alphaproteobacteria; order Caulobacterales; family Caulobacteraceae; genus Caulobacter. Next base: position 646,418 of record NZ_CP114871.1, on the reverse strand, counting down.
TGCCGATGCTGTAGCGGTTCCTCGGCATCTCAGCGCCTCCGCAGAGAGCATGGGGCGGCGTTCTTCCGCCGGGGCCCGGCGGGATGTTGGGCAGTCATGGAAACCTCCTGAGAGCTGCATCCTCTACCCAGCGATCTCGGAGAGTCGAGCTATTTGTTCTCTTTTTGTTCGGGCGATCCGGGCCGGCCTACCACGAAGGTTTGGGCGGACCGCCGCGCTTCTTCTTGATGACCTTCGCCTTAGGCGCCGCTGCGGCCCGCTTCGCTGCCCAGGCCTTCCGCGAGATTTCTCGGCCCTCTTCAACGAACCTCATGCCGGCCGCCACTTGGCTTTCGCCCGCCGCAATTTGGAGGTGCTGGCCTAGAAGGCGTGACGCAACAATCTGCAGCGAGCCGCGTGTGATGGCCTCCAGGCCGCTCTCACGGAGACCTTCGCCATCCGGTAAGTCGGGGTTGTACGGCTTCTCCCAGTTCAGGACCGTGTTGTAGGTATCGGTGGGTGGGTAGTGCCCGAAGGCGTCCCAGTAGGCCGACAGCGCGCGGACCAATTCGGCGGTCTGACGAGGCACTTCGTACCCCTGCCCTGCCCCGCGAGCGACGCGGATGAGGTTGGCGGTCAGGCTGACTAGTGCCTGCTCGAAGCGATCTGAGGCCTCTCGCCGCGCCAAGTCCTCAGGTGAATTGTCGACAACGACCCGCATGGTCACCTCCGCCGGGCCACTTAAGCTGGCTCGAAGAAGGGTGCGCAAGGCGTCGTTGCGGTGGACTAATCCACAGGAAGACGGGGGAATTTCTGGGGGACGGACGCGAGGAGCCGAGCGGCTAACCCACTAAATAGCTGAAAGAATTTGGGAAAATGGTGGACGCGACAGGGATTGAACCTGTGACCCCCTCGATGTCAACGAGGTGCTCTCCCGCTGAGCTACGCGTCCGCCGGAGCAACCAAAAAGGCTGCGGGAGGCGGGGGATATAGCCCCCGCCTTTTGCCGTGGCAAGGGTGTTTTAAGCCGCCATCATCCGTTCCACCTCACCCACGATTTCGCGCAGGTGGATGGGCTTGGACAGCACCTTGGCGCCCGCCGGGGTGCGGTCGGCGGCGGCCAGGGCGACGGCGGCGAAGCCGGTGATGAACATGATGCGCATGTCCGGCTGGCGGGCGGCGGCCTGGCGGGCCACCTCGATCCCATCCATGCCCGGCATGACGATATCGGTCAGCAGCAGGTCCCAGTTTTCTTCCAGATGACCCACCGCCTCCTCGCCGTCAGCGCAGGCGGTGACTTCGTAGCCGGCGCGCTCCAGGGCGCGGGCCAGGAAGCCGCGCAGGGAGTCGTCGTCTTCGGCGAGCAGGATCTTGGGCATGGTTTGCTGGGCTCGGATGAGAGATTCGTAGGGTATTCTAGGCCAAGCGGCGCAAATCGCCCATAAAGCGCGGCAGCTATCCACAGGACTGCGACTCTTTAACCTTAACGGACCGCGGACGAACCTTGAGCACGGCGCCCACGACCGCGGAAGAGAACGAGCCGGCGCTGGCTCCATTCCTGCTGTCGCGGGCCGGATCGCCCCCGCCGACGCCGCTGGTTTTCGCCTCTCCCCACTCAGGCCGCGTCTATCCGGCGGAGATGATGGCGGCCTCGGCCCTTGGGCCGCAGGACATCCGGGTGTCCGAGGACGCCTTCGTGGATGAGCTGATCGCGCCCGCTCCGGCCAAGGGCGCGGCGGTGATCCAGGCGACCTTCGCGCGGGCCTATGTGGACCTGAACCGTGAGGCCTGGGAACTGGACCCGGCCATGTTCGAGGACGAACTGCCCGAATTCGCGCGAGGCCGGTCGGCGCGCGTGGCGGCGGGGCTTGGCTCCATCGCCCGCGTGGTGGCGGAAGGGCGGGAGATCTATTCGCGCAAGCTGAGCTTCGCCGAGGCCAAGCAGCGCATCGAGACGGCGCACGGGCCTTATCACGACGCGCTTGGCCATCTGTTGGCCGAGGCGCGCGCGGCGCATGGGGTGGCGGTGCTGATCGACTGGCATTCCATGCCCTCGGCCGCCGTGGGCAAGGGCGCCAAGCCGAGCGACATCATCCTGGGCGACCGGTACGGATCGTCCTGCGCGCCGGAGCTGACCCGGCTGGCCGAGAAGACCCTGACCGCCATGGGCTATCGGGTGGCGCGGAACGCGCCCTATGCCGGCGGCTGGACCACCGAGCACTATGGCCGGCCGCACTTGAAAACCCATGCGCTGCAGATCGAGCTGAGCCGCGCGCTCTATATGGATGAGAAGAGCCTGACGGCCACCGACGGGCTGAAACGCCTGCGTCGCGATGTGGGCCGTCTGACAGAGGCCCTAGCGGCGGCCGACTGGTCGAACCTGCGCTGATCGCCTGATTTTCGCTCCCGAGGCCTCGTACCAGGGCCCAGAACAAAAAAAAGCGGCGCCAAAAGGCGCCGCAGTTCATTAGGGAGGAAACGCCCAGGAAGGGCAGAGGCGACAGAGCCGCCTCACAAGGATGTTTATAGGGTGCGGCGCACAAAGCCTCAAGCACTTTTTTGCACTCGAAAGCAGAAATTTCTTCGGACACTTTCAGAAACCCTTACGGATCAACGGTCCTTCAAGGTCTCGTTTACCCTTTGAAATTCAAGCATTTTGCTGCACTGCAGCAATTGCTTATTTCTGAAGCAGGCGGCTCAAACGCCTGAAAAAACAGCACTTTCGCTATGACACCGGTAGACAGCGCTGTCATCCATTTAGGCGGCGCACTGGTATATTGAACGGCTTTGGGCTAGAAGCCCGCGCCTCTCCTTCCGCGCTCCCGAAAGCCGCACTCTTATGTCTATGCGAAATATCGCCATCATCGCGCACGTCGACCATGGCAAGACGACTCTGGTCGACCAGCTTCTTGCCCAGTCCGGCGTGTTCCGAGCCAATGAGGCGACGACCGAGCGGGCCATGGACTCCAACGACCAGGAGCGCGAGCGCGGCATCACCATCCTGGCCAAGTGCACCTCGGTCCTGTGGAACGGCAAGGCGGGCGAAACCCGTATCAACATCATCGACACCCCCGGCCACGCCGACTTCGGCGGCGAGGTGGAGCGGATCCTGGGCATGGTGGATGGCTGCGTCATCCTGGTGGACGCTGAAGAGGGCGTCATGCCCCAGACCAAGTTCGTGCTGACCAAGGCGCTGAAGATGGGCCTGCGCCCCATCCTCTGCATCAACAAGGTGGACCGCCCGCACGCCGATCCGGACCGGGTGCATCTTGAGACGATCGACCTGTTCGAAGCCATCGGCGCGACGCCCGAGCAGCTGGACTTCCCCCACATCTACGCCTCGGGCCGCAACGGCTGGGCGACGATGGACCTGAACGAGAAGTCCGAGACGCTGGCGCCGCTGTTCGACCTGATCGTCGACCACGTTCCGCCTCCGGCGGTGGCCGAGAACAAGGACAAGCCGTTCCGCATCCTGAACGTGCTGATCGAGAGCGACCCGTTCCTGGGCCGCATCCTCACGGGCCGTATCGAGAGCGGCAAGGCCGTTCCCGGCATGGCCATCAAGGCTCTGGACCGCGACGGCAAGCAGATCGAACAGGGCCGCATCACCAAGGTGCTGGCCTTCCGCGGTCTGAAGCGCACGGCGCTGGACGAAGGTTCGGAAGCCGGCGACATCGTCGCCATCGCGGGCATGTCCAAGGCCACCGTGGCCGACACCCTGTGCGCCCTGGAGGTGATGGAGCCCCTCGACGCACAGCCGATCGATCCCCCGACCATTTCCATGACCGTGGGCGTGAACGACAGCCCGCTGGCCGGCCGCGAAGGCGACAAGGTCCAGAGCCGCGTCATTCGCGACCGCCTGCTGAAGGAAGCCGAGGCCAACGTCGCCATCCGGGTGAGCGAGACCCCGGGCGCCGACGCCTACGAGGTCGCCGGACGTGGCGAACTGCAGCTTGGCGTGCTGGTCGAGAACATGCGCCGCGAGGGCTTCGAACTGTCGATCTCGCGTCCGCGCGTGGTCTATCAGACCGGCGAGAACGGTGAGCGCCTGGAGCCGATCGAAGACGTCGTCATCGACGTGGATGACGAGTACAGCGGCGTGGTCATCGAGAAGCTGTCGACCCGCAAGGCCGAGCTGAAGGACATGGGCCCGTCGGGCGCGGGCAAGACCCGCATCCAGCTGGCCTGCCCGTCGCGGTCGCTGATCGGCTATCAGGGCGAGTTCCTGACCGACACCCGCGGCTCGGGCGTGCTGAACCGCGTGTTCAGCCACTACGAACCCTACAAAGGCCCGATCGAGGGCCGTCCGAAGGGCGTGCTGGTCTCCAACTCCGACGGTGAAACGGCGGCCTTCGCCCTGTGGAACCTGGAGGATCGGGGCGTGATGTTCGTCGGCGCCGGCGAGAAGACCTATCAGGGCATGATCATCGGCGAGAACTCGCGCTCGGACGACCTGGATGTGAACCCGATCAAGGGCAAGCAGCTGACCAACGTCCGCGCCTCGGGCAAGGACGAGGCCGTGCGCCTCACGCCGCCGCGTCGCCCGTCGCTGGAGCAAGCCATCGCCTATATCGAGAGCGACGAGCTGGTCGAGGTGACGCCCAAGTCGATCCGCCTGCGCAAGCAGGTGCTGAACCCTTCCTTCCGCAAGCGTCGCGCCAAGGAGGACTAGGATTGAAGGCCCCGGTGAAAACCGGGGCCTTTTTCTTAGCCGAACAGGTCGCCCTGCGGCCCGGCGTCGGGGCGGGCGCGTTCGATGGTGAGCATCTTCAGCTTGGTGTTCGAACCGCCGGGGGCGGAGAAGCCGCCCAGCTTGCCGCCGGCGGCCATCACCCGGTGGCAGGGCATGATAATCGGGAACGGGTTGGCGCCCATGGCCTGGCCGATGGCGCGCGACAGGGTCACGTCGCCAAGGTCGCGGGCCACATCGCCGTAGGTGCGGATCTGGCCCGGCGGGATTTTCAGCACCAGGGCGTAGACTTGGCGATGGAAGTCGGGGACGTCGGTCATGTCGAGCGGAGCCCCGGACAGGTCCACATGCTCGCCCGCCAGCAGCCGCACGACATCGTCGATCACGGCCTGGATATGCGGCGGGGGAACGGCCTCCACCGCCTCAGGGAAACGGCGGAGCATTCGATCGCGCGACAGGCCGTCATCGCTGTCGGACAGACGCACGGCCTTGATGCCGCCCGCGCCCCAGGCGAGGGAGCAGCGGCCAATGGCGGTGTCGAACAGGGCGTAGGCGATCCCGGACATGGGATCAGCCTACACGCCTCCTTCGCGCGTCGCCGCCCGCAAGTTGCGGTTTTCGGACTCTGTCATTCCGCCTAGCGGCGGCGGAACAGACCCAGCAGGAACAGCAGGACGATCGCGCCGATGGTCGAGATGACCAGGCTGCCGATCCAGCCGCCCCAGTTGATGCCCATCACATTGGCGATGAAGGCGCCGAGGAACGAGCCCACCAGACCGACGATCAGATTCGTCAGCAGGCCGTGTTCACGCTTCATGATCTGTTCGGCCAGCCAGCCGGCCAGAATGCCGATGATGATCGCGCCGATGATGCCTACGCCGCTCATTGCAGTTCGCTCCCGCGTTTCCTGAAACCCAGCACAGGAAATGCGCGGCTGCGGCCAAGGTTGCGGCGATCAGGTCAGCCGCATCTCCATCCACACGTCGGCGCGGGCGTACGGGGTGGGCGACGGCGGCAGATGCACGAACCCAACCGACCGGTAGAGGGTCAGGGCCGGCGTCAGGTGCGAGCTGCTTTCCAGGTAAAGGCGCGGTGCGCCGAGCGCCCGAGCCTTGTCGATGCACAGCTCCATCAGGCGGCGGGCGATGCCACGGCCCTGGGCGCTTTCATGAACCGCCATCTTGCCGACCTCGAAGCCGCCGTCCTCCATGGGAATGAGGCTGACGCAGCCGACGGTCTGGCCATCCAGCTCGGCCATAAAGATGTGACCGCCCTTGTCCAGGATGACCGGGCCGGGATTGTCGAGAATCTCGCGATCCTTGGCCTCGACCACGAAATACTTGGTCAGCCAGGCTTCGTTGAGGGTGCGCCAGGCGTCAGCGTGGCGGGGCTCGAAATCGACGATCTGCATGGATCGTCTTTGCCGCGACGCCTGGACCTAGGCAAGCCTCAGATCGTGGCCCCGCCGTCGCAGACGATAGCCTGGCCGGTGACGAAGTTGCCTGCCGCCGAGGCGAGGAACACCGCCGCGCCCGCGATCTCGTCCGGCTCGCCGATGCGGCGCAGGGGCACGCCCTCGGTGGCGCGGCGCAGGGTGTCGGGATTCTCCCACAGGGCTTTCGCGAAATCGGTGCGGATCAGACCAGGGGCGATGCAATTGACGCGGACGTTGTCGGGCCCGAACTCGTGCGCGTAGTTGCGGGCCAGCTGGAAGTCGGCGGCCTTGGAGACATTGTAGGCGCCGATGATCGGCGAGCCGCGCAGGCCGCCAATGGACGAGACCACGATGATCGCCCCGTCCTTTCGCTGGCGCATCTCGGGCGCGACCATGCCGATCAGCCAGTGATTGGCCAGGACGTTGTTCTCGAAGATCTTGCGGAACTGGTCGTCCTCGATCCCGCCCATGGGGCCGTAATAGGGATTGGTGGCGGCGTTGCAGACCAGCACGTCGATCTGGCCGAAGGTCTTGCGGGTCTCGTCCACCAGGCGCTGCAGGTCCTCCTTGGACGAGATGTTGGCGGTGATGGCGGCGGCGGTTCCCGCGCCATGCTTTTCGTTGATGGCGGCGGCGACCTCCTCGCAGGGGCCAGCCTTGCGCGAGGAGATGACGACCTTGGCCCCCTGCTCGGCCATGCGCTCGGCGATGGCCTTGCCGATGCCCCGCGACGAGCCGGTGATTATCGCGACCTTGCCGGTCAGGTCGAAGAGGTGGGCCATGGACGCGCTCCCTTAAACGTTTGTTTGATTGAGCGGCAAACTGCGGGGAGACGGACGCGAGGTCAAGGTGGGGAGATCTCCCTTCTCCCTCGATGGAGAAGGGCCGGGGATGGGGTGGAAGCGTGTCAGGATGTGGGCGCGGACGAGCTCAAGCCTGCCGGCGCTGTCACCCTCACCTTCGGTTCCTCTGCCATCGAGGGAGAGGGAGGTCAGCGGCAGATGCGATACCGGCTGCGGTCCAGGTGCAGGTGGTCGGCGTGGGCGGCGTTGTAGTCGGGGCTGAGGGTGGAGCCGAACAGCCGGCAGGCGCCGTCGCGGACCGCGCGCAGGAAGCGGCCCTCCGGTCCCGGATCGCGGAAGTCCGAAGCGATGGTGACGCGGCGGCCGTCACGCATGCGAAAGCCCGAGACGTCTAGGGCGTTGGCGGTGGCGTGGTTGCTGGGACGGCCGCCTTCGCGCCCATAGACCGTGCGGCACGAATAGGTCCCGTAGTGCTCCACCCTGGCCAGAGGCTGGTCAAAGGCGATCTGGGCGGCTGGCGCGGCCACCTGCCGCTCCCACAGGGCGTAGGTCAGGGCCAGACCGCAGGTCATCAGCGGGCCGGCCGGCGCCAGGCTGGCGCCCGAGGACAGGCGCAGGGTGTCGGCGGTGGAGCAGAAGCCCTGTTCACGCACCGGCGCATCGCGGAAGGTCAGACCGCCCTCGCTCAAGGCGGCGCGGCAGGCTGCGGGATCGTCCGTCAGGCGCGTCAGCTTCGCCGAGGTGGCGAGGCCGATGGGCTGCGACAGGCTGAACGGCTTCCACGGCAGGTCCTGGGGCGGGGCGAAACGATCCACGCCCGCGAACACGACGATCGCCGCCAGGGCGAAGTCGAGCAGGGCCGCGCCGAGGCCAGCCAGGGCGAGGGTTTCAGGTGAGGTCGGCTTCACACTAGGGCAACGCGGCGGCCCGCGTGCGGTTCGCCATGGGTGGGCATCGCCCGCGAGGCGCGATAGACCGCGCGCCATGACGACCGAGACTCCCACCAGCTGGCGCGAGCTGATGACCCCTGACCTGGCGCTGCGGTTCGCGCTGCTTTGCCTGGGCATCTGGCTGAACGCGGCCGACACCCTGGTGACCGTCACCATCATGCCCAGCGTCGGCGAGGACATGGGCGGGTACCAGTATTTCGGCTGGGCGGTGGCGGCCTATCTGCTGGGGGCGATCATCGCCGGGGCGGCGGCGGGGCGCATCTCCATGGTGCTGGGCCTGCGTCAGGCGACGGTGCTGGCGGGCGTCGCCTATTGCGCCGGTTGTCTGGCCAGCGCGCTCGCGCCGGACTTCCTGACCTTCGTGGTCGGGCGGCTGGTCCAGGGACTGGGGGCCGGCGCGATCGTGGCGCTCTGCTACGTGGCCATCGCCGTGATGTTCCCGCACCGGATGTGGGGCAAGATCTTCGGCGCGATCAGCGCGGTGTGGGGCGTGGCCACGGTGCTGGGCCCGCTGGTCGGCGGCCTGTTCGCGCAGTTCGATTTCTGGCGCGGGGCCTTCTGGATGTTCGCCATCCAGGGGGTGGTGTTCGTGGTCGCCTGCCTGCTGCTGATGGAAAAGGACGGCAAGGACGAGCGCGCGACCGGCGTGCCGATCCCGCAGTTGCTGGTGCTGACCGTCGGGGTGGTGATGATCGCCTCGGCCGGGATCGTCAGGTCGCCCCTGTTGGGCGGCGGCCTGGCGGTGGTGGGGGTGCTGGTCATGGCCAGCCTGCTGCGGGTGAACGCCACGGCGAGGACGCCGCTGCTGCCGCGTTCGGCGGGCGACCTGCGGCGGCCGGCGGGCGCGGGCTACTTCATGATATTCGCGCTGGAGGCGGCGGCTATCGGCCTGTCGGTCTATGGGCCGGCCTTCGTGCAACGTCAGCACGACGCCTCGCCCCTGTTCGCCGGCTATGTGATCAGCGCCATCGCGGGTGGCTGGACGGTGACGGCGCTGCTGGCTGCGGTCGTGCCGCAGCGGCTGGACGGCTGGATGATCCGGGCGGGCGCGACCTGCGTGCTGCTGGGCACGGTGTGGAGCGCTTGGACCCTGCCGCATCGGTCGGTGGCGGAGATCTTCCTGTCGCTGCTGCTGGTCGGTTGCGGCTTTGGCCTGACCTGGGGCCCGGCGGCCAAGCGGATTATCAGCGCCCTGCCGACCCATGAGCAGGCCATGGGCTCGTCCTCGATCCCCACCGCCCAGATGATCGGCGGCGCGGCCGGCGCGGCGGGCGTAGGCGCGGCGGCCAACGCCCTTGGCTTTGGACACGGCGTCGACCCGGCCTTGGCGACCACGGTCGGCTCATGGCTGTTCGGAGCGCTGATCCCACTGTCGCTCGCCGGGTGGCTGGCCGGGTGGCGGCTGGGCGGGATGAGGGACTAGGCCTCGGCCAGCGCCGCCGCCTCCACGACCTTGACGACGTCGGCCATGATCTCGGTGAGCTTGAAGTCCTTGGGCGTGTAGACGCGGGCGACGCCCATCTGCTTGAGGATCAGGCTGTCCTCGGGCGGGATGATGCCGCCGACGACCACGGGGATGTCGTGCAGGCCCTCGGCCCGCATCAGACGGACGACCTCCTGCACCAGATCCAGGTGCGAGCCCGACAGGATCGACAGGCCGACCACGTGGGCGCGGCTTTCCTTGGCCCGGCGGACGATCTCCTCGGGCGTGGAGCGGATGCCGTCATAGAGCACCTCCATGCCGACGGCGCGGGCGCGAGTGGCGATCTGTTCGGCGCCGTTGGAATGGCCGTCCAGGCCGGGCTTGCCGATCAGGTAGGTAAGCTGGCGGCCCAAGGTTTCCGACACGCGCTCCACCTCGCGGCGGACCGACTCCAGGTCCTCCTCCCCGTCGCTGGAGACGATCAGGGAGACGCCAGTGGGGCCGCGGTATTCGCCGAACACCTCGCGCAGGGCGAAGGACCATTCGCCGGTGGTGACGCCGGCTTTGGCGGCCGCAATGGAGGGCGGCATGATGTTGCGGCCGTCGGCGGCGCAGGCCTTGAGCTCCGTCAGGGCGGCCTCGACGGCGGTGTTGTCGCGGGCGCTGCGCCAGGCTTTCAGGGCGGCCACCACGTCGGCCTCCAGCCTGGGGTCGACCGTCTCGATGGAGCTTTCGCCGGCCGACAGGGGCGAGGCCTCGGTGTCGGTCCAGCGGTTGACGCCGACCACCACCTGCTCGCCCGTCTCGACCGCGCGGACACGGTCGGCGTTGGAGGCGACCAGAGCGGTCTTCATGTAGCCGATGGCGGCGGCCGATCCGCCCATGGCGTCGATGCGGGCCAGCTCCTCAAGGGCTCCGGCCTTCTGCTCTGCGACCTTAGCCTCGACCACGTGAGAGCCGGCGAACAGGTCTTCGTATTCCAAGAGATCGGTCTCGTAGGCCAGGACCTGCTGCATGCGCAGGGACCACTGCTGGTCCCAGGGGCGCGGCAGGCCGAGCGCCTCGTTCCAGGCGGGCAGTTGCAGGGCGCGGCAGCGGGCGTCCTTGGACAGGGTCACCGCCATGGCTTCGAGCAGGATGCGGTAGACGTTGTTCTCGGGCTGCGGCTCGGTCAGGCCCAGACTGTTGACCTGAACGCCGTAGCGGAAGCGGCGGGCTTTGGGGTCCTGGACGCCGTAGCGGTCGCGCAGAATTTCGTCCCACAGCTGGGTGAAGCTGCGCATCTTGCAAAGCTCGGTGACGAACCGCACGCCGGCGTTGACGAAGAAGCTGATGCGCGAGGCGACGACCTCGAAATCCTCGTCCGGCACCTGGCCGCCGGCGCGGACGGTATCGAGGACGCTGATGGCGGTGGCCAGGGCGAAGGCCAGCTCCTGCTCAGGCGTCGCGCCCGCTTCCTGCAGGTGATAGCTGCAGACGTTCATGGGGTTCCACTTGGGGACCTCGCGATAGCACCAGGCGATCATGTCGCCGATCAACCGCAGGCTGGGCTCCGGCGGGAAGATGTAGGTCCCGCGCGACAGGTATTCCTTGATCAGGTCGTTCTGGGTGGTGCCCTGCAACAGCTTGCGGTCGGCGCCCTGCTCGTCGGCCAGGGCCACGTAGAGCGCCAGCAGCCAGGCGGCCGGGGCGTTGATAGTCATCGAGGTGTTCATCCGCTCCAGCGGAATCTCCTCGAACAGGGCGCGCATGTCGCCGAGGTGGCCGACCGGCACGCCGACCTTGCCCACCTCGCCCCGCGCCAGGATGTGGTCGGCGTCGTAGCCGGTCTGGGTTGGCAGGTCGAAGGCCACCGACAGGCCCGTCTGACCCTTGGCCAGATTGCCGCGATAGAGGGCGTTGGACTTGGCCGCCGTGGAGTGGCCCGCATAGGTGCGGAATATCCACGGGGCGTCCTTGGCGTGCTGAAAAGGCTTGTCGGTCAAAGGCTCGCTCCCTGCCGCAACGCAATATCCGGCTTCTTTGTCCGTGTTGCGGTGCAAAAACAGTCTTGCCAGTTTCAAAGAGTTGTCAAACACTCGTTGGCGTCAGAGCAGCGGGAAATACGCTGAAACTGGCGAAATGACGGGCCAGACCAATGGTCCGCGTCGGGCGCTCACGCGTTCGATCTATGTTGCAGCGCAGAAGGGAGCCGCGCCATGACGACCGCCACGGTCGAGAAGACCGAACTGAAGGACCTGTACGAGATCGGTGAGATCCCGCCAGCCTTCCATGTGCCCAAGAACATGTACGCCTGGACCGTGCGCAAGGAGCGCCACGGCCGTCCGGCCACCGCCATGCAGGTGGAGGTGGTGCCGACCTGGACCATCGGCGAGGACGAGGTGCTGGTGCTCGTGATGGCCGCGGGCGTGAACTACAACGGCGTGTGGGCCGCCCTGGGCGAGCCGATCAGCCCGCTGGACGGACACAAGCACCCCTATCACATCGCCGGGTCCGACGCCTCGGGCGTGGTCTGGGCGGTGGGGGCCAAGGTCAAGCGCTGGAAGGTGGGCGACGAGGTCGTCATCCACTGCAATCAGGACGACGGCGACGACGAGGAGTGCAACGGCGGCGACCCGATGTTCTCGTCCAGCCAACGCATCTGGGGCTACGAGACGCCGGACGGCAGTTTCGCCCAGTTCTGCCGGGTGCAGTCGCGCCAGCTGATGCCGCGACCCAAGCACCTGACCTGGGAGGAGGCCGCCTGCTACACCCTGACCCTGGCCACCGCCTATCGCATGTTGTTCGGGCACAAGCCGCATGAGCTGAAGCCCGGCCAGAACGTGCTGGTCTGGGGCGCGAGCGGGGGGCTGGGCGTCTTCGCCGTGCAGTTGGCCGCCGTGGCCGGCGCGCACGCCATCGGGGTTGTCAGCGACGACGACAAGATCGACTTCGTCAAAAGCCAGGGCGCCAAGGCGGTGCTGAACCGCAAGGAATTCAACTGCTGGGGCCAGCTGCCCACGGTGAACGGCCCCGAGTTCAACGACTACATGAAAGAGACGCGCAAGTTTGGCAAAGCCATCTGGCAGATCACCGGCAACCGCGACGTCGATTTGGTGTTCGAGCACCCGGGAGAGTCGACCTTCCCCGTCTCGGTCTTCCTGGTGAAGCGCGGCGGCATGGTCGCGATCTGCGCGGGGACCAGCGGCTATAACCTGACCATGGATGCGCGCTTCCTGTGGATGCGGCAAAAGCGGGTGCAAGGGTCGCACTTCGCCAACCTGATGCAGGCCAGCGCGGCCAACCAGCTGGTCATCGACCGTCGCATCGACCCGTGCCTGTCGGAAGTGTTCCCCTGGGACGACATCCCGGCGGCGCACGAGAAGATGCTCGACAACAAGCACCTGCCCGGGAACATGGGCGTGCTGGTCTGCGCCCAGCGGCCCGGCCTGCGCACCTTCGAAGAGGTGCGGGAGCTGTCGGACGGGAACGCCTGAGCCGTTGAGCCGCTAGTCAGCCAGGCCGGAGCGCCGTGCGTCCTCGGGACGCCGGCCGCGCCGGCTCCTCAGGATGACGAAGTCGGGGCAAGCTGAATCCGTCATGCTGAGGAGCGCCCGCCCGGGCGCGTCGCGAAGCACGCATGGAGACAGCTATGACCAACACACCCTGGTGGCGCGGCGCGGTGGTCTATCAGGTCTATGTGCGCAGCTTCTTCGACAGCGACGGCGACGGGCACGGCGACCTGCCGGGCCTGATCGCCAAGCTCGACTACATCCAGAGCCTGGGGGTGGACGCGATCTGGCTGTCGCCGATCCACCCGTCGCCGAACCGCGATTGGGGCTATGACGTTAGCGATTATGAGGACGTGCATCCCGACTACGGGACGCTGGCCGATTTCGACGCCCTGCTGGAGGCGGCCCATGCCCGCAGGATCAAGGTTTTGCTGGACGAAGTGCTGGCGCACACCAGCGACGAGCACCCCTGGTTCCAGGAGAGCCTGCGCAGCCGCGATAACGCCAAGGCCGACTGGTACGTTTGGGCCGAGCCCAAGGACGACGGCACGCCGCCCAACAACTGGCTGGCGGCGTTCGGCGGGGCGGCGTGGTCCTATCAGCCGGCGCGGCGGCAGCATTTCCACCACCGCTTCCTGCGCCAGCAGCCGAAGCTGAACTGGCACAACCCGGACGCCCGGCAGGCGGCGTTGAACGTGCTGGATTTCTGGCTGACGCGGGGGGCGGACGGCTTTCGCCTCGACACCACCAACTGCTACCTGCACGACCCGGAGCTGACCGACAATCCGGCCGAACCGGCGGAGAGCAAGACCGCCTGGCACTGGGGCCACGCGCCCAATCTTCAGCGGCACCTGCACGACAGCAACCGGCCTGACAACATCGAGGCCATGGATGCGGTGCGGCGCACGGTGGAGCGTCACGACGACCGTTTTGTCTTCGGCGAATTCTTCGAGGAGGCGGCGCTCTCTGGCGGGCTGGCGGCGCCCGACGCGGGCCTGCACTCGGGCTACAGTTTTCCGCTCCTGATCGCGTCGGAGCTGGAGCGGACCTTCCTGCAGACGCACTATCAACTGCTGTCCGAGCACGCGGACCATTGGCCCTGCGTGGCGTTCTCCAACCACGACATCGTTCGGACCGTGACGCGGTTCGGCGGCGTGAACGCCGGGCCGGAACTGGCGCGGCTGATGCTGGCCCTGCTGCTGAGCCTGCGCGGCACGATCCTGCTCTATCAGGGCGAGGAGCTGGGCTTGCCCGAGGCGGACCTGACCCGCGATCAGCTGCGCGATCCCATGGGAGATCTCTACTACCCAGTGGCCAAGGGACGGGACGGCTGCCGCACGCCGATGCCGTGGAATGAGGAGCAGCACTTCGGCTTCACCACCGGCTCACCCTGGCTGCCGGCGGCCAAGGAGCATGTGGGCCTGACGGTGGCCGAACAGGACGGCGACGCCGGCTCGACCCTGGCCTTTTCGCGCCTGCTGATGAAGGTCCGTCGCCATTCGCCGGCCCTTCGCCTGGGCAGTCTGGACTTCATCGAGGCGCCGGCGCCGATCCTGGCCTTTGAGCGGCGCGAGGGCGGCGACCACGTGGCCTGCCTGTTCAACCTGAGCCGGGAGACCGTCACCTGGGCGACGGTTCTCGGGGGCGAGGCCCTGGCCGCGACGGGCGAGGTTCGGATCAAGGACGGATCGGTGGCGCTGGGTCCCTATGCGGCGGTCCTTCTTCGCCTCTAGCCGCACCGCCCGCGATACGCCTAAGCTCGTTCCAAAATAAGGGAGCGGGACATGGGTTTGGTTCGCACGGCGGCCTTCACAGGCCTTGGCGTGGTGGTGGCTATCGGCGCTGTGGTGGCGGTCCGGACCGTCACCTTCAAGCCCCCGGCGGTGGTCGATCCGGCATCCCTGAATCTGCCAGCGCCGCGCAATGTCGACGCCGCCCGCGTGGCCGAGCGGCTGGCGCAGGCCATCCGTTTCCAGACCATCAGCCACCAGAATCCCGCGGAGAACCAGCCGGCGGAATGGGACAAGTTGCACGCCTGGCTGCAGACCACCTACCCCGCCGCCCATGCGGTGATGACCCGCGAGACAGTGGCCAACCACGCCCTGGTCTATACCTGGAGGGGGTCGGACCCGTCCCTGCGGCCGGCGATCCTGATGGCGCACCAGGACGTGGTGCCGGTCACCGCTGGGACCGAGGGCGACTGGAAGCACCCGCCATTCGAGGGACTGATCGCCGAAGGCGCGGTCTGGGGCCGGGGCGCGATCGACGACAAGGGATCGCTCGTCGCCCTGTTCGAGGCGATGGAGAACCTGGCGGCTGGCGGCTACCAGCCGCGGCGGACGATCATCCTGGTCAGCGGGCATGACGAGGAAGCCGGCGGTTCAGGCGCCAAGGCGGCCGCCGCCCTGCTGAAGGCGCGGGGTGTGCGGGCGCACTTTGTCCTGGATGAAGGCATGGCGGTGATCGCCGACCATCCGGTGACCGGCGGCAAGGTGGCCCTGATCGGCACGGCGGAGAAGGGCTATGCGACCCTGACCGTCACCGCCAAGGCGGCGGGGGGTCACTCGTCCACCCCGCCCAAGGAGACCGGGGTCGAGACCCTGTCAAAGGCGGTGCTGGCGATCACCGGCGATCCCTTCCCGCTGCGGTTCACGGGCCCCGGGGCGGACATGCTGAAGGCGCTCGCGCCGCAGGCGTCGCCTGTCGTGAAGATGGCGGCCGCCAACACCTGGCTGTTCTCACCTCTGCTGGTGAAGGAGACGGGCAAGACGGCGGCGGGGGCGGCCATGCTGCACACCACCATCGCCCCGACCATGCTGAAAGGGTCGCCGAAGGAGAACGTCCTGCCGCAGGACGCCACGGCCTGGATCAATTACCGCATCGCGCCGGGCGACACCTCGGCGTCGGTCATGGCGCGGGCCAAGGCGGCGGTGGGCGACCTGCCGGTGACCCTATCGTGGATCAATACCCCAGTGGAGCCGTCGGGGGTCGCCTCGACCGAGTCCGAGGCTTGGAAGACCATCGCCGGCGTGGCCGCGGCTGAGACCGGCGCGCCGGTCGCCCCGAGCCTGGTCGTGGCGGGGACCGACAGCCGCTACATGACGCCCGTTTCCGACGCGACCTATCGCTTCCAACCGATCACCCTGGGTCAGAAGGACCTGGCCATGATCCATGGCACCAACGAACACATCGCCATCGAGGACGTGGGCAAGATGGTGCGGTTCTACATGCGGCTGGTGGAGACGGCGGCCCGCTGAAAAGCTAAAGGGAGCCATGGCTGAAGGCGACGCCCCTACCGGCAAATCAGTGACCCAGAAGTTCGGGCAGGGCTTCCTGCTGGACAGCTGGTACTTCGCGGCCCTGTCGGGGGATTTGAAGCGCGGCAAGCTGCAACGCTATGAGCTGCTAGGCGAGCCGGTGCTGCTGGGCCGGCGCGGCGACGGCGGCGTCTATGCGCTGAAAGACATCTGTCCGCATCGAGCCGCGCCGCTATCGGCGGGCAAACTGAAACGCGAATGCGACGGGCGCGAAAGCGTCGAGTGCCCCTATCACGGCTGGCGGTTCTCTACCGACGAGGGGATCTGCACCACGGTTCCGTCCCTGGTGGACAATCAGGCGATGGAGGTCGAACGCATTCGGGTGCGCCGTTATCCCGCTGTCGAAAGCCAGGGGATGGTGTTCGTCTGGATTTCGTCGGACCCGCGCTTCGCCGGCGAGCCGCCGGAGCCGCCGCCGGTCTTCCCCGGCGTGGTGGGCGGGCGACCCAAGCTGGTGGACCGCATGGTGTTCGACAGCCACATCGACCACGCCGTCGTCGGACTGATGGACCCGGCCCACGGGCCGTACGTGCATCAGCAGTGGTGGTGGCGTTCCGCCAAGAGCCAGCACGAAAAGGCCAAGAGGTTCGAGCCGCGCGAGGCGGGCTTCGCCATGGTTCGCCACGAGCCGTCCAAGAATTCCCGCGCCTACGCCGTATTGGGCGGCGAGCCGTTGACGGAGATCACCTTCCGCCTGCCCGGACTGCGCTGGGAGCATGTGACAGTGGGCAAGCGTCAGGTGCTTTCCCTGACCTGCCTGACGCCGATGGACGAAAATCGAACCCGGATCACCCAGATCATGTGGTCCGATCACCCGGCCTTCATCGTCCTGCGGCCCGTTATCCGTAAGGCGGCGCGCATCTTCCTGCGGCAAGACGCCGCAATGGTGAATCTTCAGAATGAGGGCCTGCGCTACGATCCAGCCCTGCTCTGGGTGGATGACGCCGACCGCCAAGCCAAGTGGTATCAGCAGCTTAAGCGCGAATGGACCGCCAGCCGCACGGAGGGCCGGGCGTTCCGCAATCCGGTGACGCCAGCGACGCTGAAATGGCGAAGTTGAAACCCTTGTCCCAAAATCGGTCGGCGTTCGTATTGCTTTAAGACGCTTGGGTCATGTTGCCCCAGTTAGTTTGAGGAAGCGGCGGGAACCGCATGCAGCCGGAAATCCAGGCGTTCGTAAATCCGGACAGCCTCGCCGTAACGTACCTGATCATCGACCCCTCGACGGGTCTGTGCACGTTCGTGGACCCTGTCCTGGACATCGATCCGGTCGCCAAGAAGCTCTCCAGCGCGTTCATTGAGAACATCGTCGGCAAGATTCGCGAGCGTGATCTGGGTCCGACCTGGATCGTGCAGACCGCCATCGAGGGCGATCGCATATCGGCCGCCGGGCGCATCAAGTACCTGACCGGCGGCTCGACCTGCGTCGGGGCGGAGGTTCCCAAGACCATCGCCGCCCTCTGCCCGCTGGCGGGCATCGAGGTCAGCGTCTCGGGCGTCGATTCCATGGGTTATGACTTCGACAAGCTGGCCCGCGGCGGCGATCCCATGCCCATGGGCTCGCTGAAGCTGTACGCCCTGCCGATCCCGGGTCGCACGCCAGAGGCGGTGGCCTATCGTGTGGGCAACGTGGTCTTCGTCGGCACCGCGCTAAGCGCCGACGCCAAGAGCGCGGGCTCGACCGACATGCCGACCGCCAATCCGGTGCAGTTGCACCAGTCCCTGCGCCGTCTGCTGACCAAGCTGCCGGAAGGCGTGAAGCTCTATCACAGCCAAGCCGTCCGGGCCGCCGATGGGACCCTGGTCCACGAAAGCACCATCGCCGATCAGCGCAAGAACAATGCGGACGTGGGCGACGACTCCAATGAGACCGCCTTCGCGGCCATCCGGGGCCTCGCGCCCCTCGCCCTGAGCCCGGTTCAGAAGTTCGCGCTGAAGGTCAATCTCAGCGCCGGACGGCTCGCTCCCAAATAGGGTTCTGAATCAGGACTTGCCCGCTCTCCTTCGTGCGGATAGATGTTTCGCATACGAAGGATATCGCATGACGGACAGCGCAGTCTTCGAACAGGTGGCCGACAAGGTGCGCGCCGCCCTGCACGCCCAGGGCCTGTTCCGGCACATGGGCGCCGAGGTGGCCAAGGTTCAGCCGGGCTGGGTCGAGATCGTCCTGCCCTTCCGTGAGGAAGTGGCCCAGCACAACGGCTTCTTCCATGGCGGGGCGGTAGGCTTTGTCGTCGACATCGCCTGCGCGGCCGCAGCGGGAACGGTCCTGCGCTCGTCCAGCGAGGCGGTGCTGACCGCCGAGTACAAGCTGAACATCGTCGCCGCCGCCCGCAGCGGCCGTCTGGTCTGCCGCGCCGAGGTGATCAAGCCGGGCCGGCTGCTGATCCCGGTCGAGGCCAAGGTTCATGTGATCGACGAGGCGGGCGTCGAGCGCCTGGTCGCCGTCGGTCTGGCCACCATGGCGGTGGTCTCCACCGAACGCGTCGCCGCCTGAGGAGCCAATCCATGTCCGAAAACGATTTCTCGCAGCAACTGACCCAGGGCCAGGCCGGCTCCCTACCCGACCTTTTGGGCCTGGAGTGGATCGAGGCCCGGCGCGGCTATGTCAAAGGCCGCTTCGCGGTGAAGCAGCACCACATGGCGCCCAATGGCTTCCTGCACGCCGCCAGCGTCATCGCCCTGGCCGACAGCGCCTGCGGCTATGGCTGCGTGGTCTCCCTGCCCGAAGGCGCGACCAGCTTCACGACCATAGAGCTGAAATCCAACTTCCTGGGCACGGCCCGGGACGGCGGCGTCGCGGTGGAGGCCACGCTGGTCCATGGCGGCCGGATGACCCAGGTCTGGGACGCGGTGGTGACCCATGAGGAGACCGGCAAGACCATCGCCATGTTCCGCTGCACCCAGATGGTTCTGCACCCCAGAAACTAGCGGCGAAAAAGTCCTGTACGACGGGCTTGCGAAAGCGGGACCTCGCCGTTAGGTTCCGCGCCTCGATCACAGGGGCCCTTTCGAGGGTCCCGCCCCCGGTTAGGAGAGGTGGCAGAGTGGTCGAATGCACCGCACTCGAAATGCGGCATACCTGCAAGGGTATCGTGGGTTCGAATCCCACCCTCTCCGCCACCACTTTTTAAGCCTCTGAGCTTTTGAAGAAATCTGGAAAAACAAAGGCTTCGTTACGGCTCGGCGTTACAATCGTAACGAACGAGGCCTCCGTGACCGATTATCTGGATGAGAACCGCGCCATTCCGGCCTTCCGCCGTGCGGTTCCTCAACATCTTCAGCCCTACATTCTCACCAAAACGGGGAAGCCGCGCACGGAGTGGCGGTTTTCGCTGAAGACCAGCGACAAAGCCCTGGCTCGTGAGCGCTGCCGCATTGAGGGTGTGAAGACCGATGCGCTGATCCGGGAAGCGGAGGAGCGGCGCAGGTCAGACTTGGTCGAGCGGGCCAAGCCATCTGCGCAACGTGAACTCGAGCGGGACATATGGGAGGCCCAGCTTGAGAATGACGAGCGGAACTACCGCGACATGTTCGAGCGCGAGATGGAGTTTGAGGAGAGAGAGCCTATCAGGCAACGCTTGATCGCCGTCCTCAGCCGCCCCTTGGGAGAGCTGACATCTGCGGAAGCCGCCATGCGGGACCTAATCCCGGACGAGGAGTTTGACCCTCCTGAAGTCAAGGCCGCTCGCCAAGCGAAGATTGACGCCGATTGGGCAGAAGGCGCTAGGGAGGCAGCCCGCGCGTTCGCAGCTCGCAAGGCGGGGTCAGAGCAACTTGCCCGCTCAATCTCAGCGATGTTTGAGGCCTATGCGGATGAAGCTGGCCTTGAGCCGGCAACACGCAAGCGTTGGAAGCCTGTCATTCAGCACTTCGTTGATTACACCGGCCACGATGATCCGCAGAAGATCACCCGAGACAACGTTCTAGCGTGGAAACAGGTGCTGCAAGCCCAGAAGGATGGCGCTGGTAGCAAGGTACGGGGTCCGCGCACGATCCGAGAAGTGTATCTCGCCGCACTCAAAGCCACCCTAAATTGGGGCGTAGAAAACCTGTGGCTTGGCGAGAACCCTGCCGACAAGATCACGGTGCGCGTAAAGAAAAAGGCCCGCCTGCGCGAGCCCGACTTCACACGCGAGGAGGCCCTGCTCATCCTCCGCAAATCTCTGGAAAGCCACAGCGGCAAGCTTCCGCCCGAACATGCCCTAGCCCGCCGATGGGTCCCTTGGCTCTGCGCGTATACAGGTGCCCGAGTAAACGAGATCACTCAGTTGCGACGCGAGGACGTCGCCAAGATCGGGGAAACTTGGACGATCCGGATCACTCCTGAAGCGGGAAGCCAGAAGAAGGGAGAGGCGCGCACTGTCCCACTGCACTCCCATCTAGTTGAGCAGGGCTTCCAGGACGTCGCCCTCGCCCGTCCTGATGGACCGCTATTCTATGATCCGTCCCGAGGCCGTGGCGGCAACGTCGCAAATCCGCAGTACAAGAAGGTTGGGGAGCGCATAGCAGCTTGGGTTCGGCAGATCGGGGTGGACGATCCGGACGTTCAGCCCAACCACGCATGGCGGCACCTCTTCAAGACCAGAGCGCGCAACGCGAAAATGGATGTTGATGCTCGCGAGGCGATCCCCGGCCACGATCCCGGCACGGAGGGCCGGCGGTACGGAACGAACGACGTCCCCTTCCTAGCGGCGGAAATTGAAAAGCTGCCTCGCTTTTCCTTCGAGTAGGCTCACGTCGGAAGTGCGGTTTCTGGCCGTGGAGTGAGCCAGGATCGCAGGCCCGCAGGAGCCGCCCACACCGGCCCAGAGGCTCGACGGCCACCTACCCAGCCGACGAGCAGCTCAAAGGCGCCTAGCGCAGCCCGAGGGGCGTTACAGGCCCGCCGCCGCCAGGAGTTCCGAGGGCGTCCGGCCCAAGGCTTGGGCGATACGCGCTATCGCGAGCAAGCTGACGTTTCTTTTGCCCCTCTCGACCTCACCCATGTGGGTTCGATTGATGCCCGCCGCATCCGCCAATGCTTCTTGGGATATACCGACTTCATTGCGCGTGGCGCGGATCGCGTCACCCACGCTGGTGAGCGTCTTCGTCCCTTCTGTGGTGAGCGCTAACTTCGGCACGCGGCCTTGGTCACCGCTAGATGGGTTTACGCACCACTGGATTTATGTACCATTCGCGCCCATCATTGTTGATTGGGCGATAGTTCACATGCTTGGCCGGTTTAAAGGGATGCTCTCGGCGAGTGCAGCCAGCGTTATCGCAAGGGATGCACTCAAGGCGCTTCAACTCCCCATGCTCCCGTTTGACCCGGCAACGATAGCCACCCGGCTAGTGGCGATCAGCTACAACACGAAGCCTGACCTGTTCGACGGAAAGCTCGGCCCTCGCCCTCATGCGATCTCTACAGCCGCCGTCGCGCTAGCTGATGGGCTTACCTATGATGGATACGAATTCGATCACTCATCCAAACAATGCGTCTTTCTTGCGCTTGGAAACGTGCTGATCGACGCATCCGCAAACAGCCGAAAGTACGGGCTGAAGCCGATTGATCTAAAGCTTCTGACCCTGGCAGAAGACGCCTACTGGAAGCACGAACAGGAAGCACGCCCTCGCGTGGATGCGGTGCTGAGCCCGCTCGGCCTTTAGTCCGAAAACGAGACAGATGCTGCGCGTGCTCAAGACGGTATCAAAACCAGTCAGCAGCACATTTGTCCGAATTGCTGCTACTTTACCTAAGTAAAGTATCTATCGTGAATGCTCCACGAGAGCCTTAAGCACATCGACGTTGAGCTTGCTCTTCCCGACATGGATACGCCTGACACCCGAGCCGCGCTGAATAGGGTAGGCCCGATCTCCGACAGTGACGACATCATCCGTGAAGGTGATCTCCACCACGACCTTCTGGTGCGCCTCTTCAGCACTATCGTTGGCCTTCAACGCCAACTTGACCTTTGAGGGGGAGTAATGGACGTCCAGGTCCAAGCTTACCCGGCGAAGTCGCAGCAGCTCGGCAACCCGCTCCTTCTGCTTCGGGGAAAAACGCTCAGTCAGAATGTTTGCGGGCAGCTTGGCGGCGACATGCGTCCCTAACTTCTGCGCAAGGCTGGCATTAGAGAGGTGGATCGTCGCCGGGTCGGACAGAAACATCGACACCGCCTTCACGGGCACGTCTCTAACCTCCTTTGAGCGCGGCTTATATGCGGCCACGTCAGCTTTGACCCGCAGACGCTGAGCCTCAGGATGCTTTGCCTTGTACTCCCTCTCAGCCTTCTTCGCGGCTTCCATAACCGCGCCCTTTAGCTTGGGCCTGTGGTCACTCACTCATCGCTCCCGCAGCACGATCCAATACCCGCTTCACAGCCATGGGCGTCCACTCACTTCCACGAGCCGTCTGCACTCTCATTTCGTTTAGCCGCTTAGCTAATGCGCTCAAGCTAGCCGGCCCCTCCGACTGGATTTGCCCGATTAAAGGCAACACGCTGGCCGCAAACACTTCGGCCTTACTCCGGAGGGCGGCAGTACCAAGATCGGGTCTCCGTACCTTCAGGCCGTTCGGATTACCCAATCGGCTTACCTGCCTTCCAGACCTTGCCGAGAAATGCTCTTCGCCGAGCGCCAGCTTTGAGCGGATCGCGGATAGCGCCGATTTCGTTCGAGCTGAAACCGCTTCCCGCTCCTGCTGAGCTACAGCCGCCATGATGTGAACAGTGAGGCTGTTTGCGCCAGGCATGTCGCAGGCCACGAAAGGCACACCTTGCTCCATGAGACCGGACAAGAAGTGAACGTTCCGACTGAGGCGATCCAGCTTCGCGATGAGCAGTGTTGCCCCGGTCAGCTTGCAGCGATCCATCGCGTAGCGAAGCTGCGGACGATCAGCCCCCTTCCCGCTCTCTATCTCCTCGAACTCGGCGATCAACTCCCCACTCTGGCTTGCGACATAGCCGCTGACTGCAAGGCGCTGTGCGCCAAGCCCTAGGCCCGACGCCCCCTGTTTAGCTGTCGAAACCCTGTAATAGGCAACGTACGCAACACCCATATCAACCCTCGTAACGGTCGTTACTTGTTTTGATATGCTCAATCGGTTGGCGGGTCAAATGGGCGGCCCACGTACGGATACCGGCCCAAGGACGCGGCGCATTGCAGGCAGCCCCTCCAGGGGGAACCTTCAGCAATTAATCTCTCAGGGGCCTTCTCGCGCATCCAACGCAAATTCAGGCCATCGAGTGACCAAGTTATGTGGAAGAGCTTCGCTCCGAGAGAGGGAGACGCCTTACGACTTCAAGCAAGCCATCAATCGCCTCGCAAAGCAAAGCTTGGTGCCGATCTGTCTGGAGCGCCACTATAGCGATTGATATAAGGAGCATCGCATTACTCCTACGAGCAGAAATACTTTGGGCAGTAGCGCGGCTACGCGGCAACGATTTGTTGGAAGCATACAACAATTTGTTCCGCGCATTGGAATGAACCCGAAGCATTTCTCTGATTTGAGCGAACTTTGCTCCCTCGGCTAGCTTCTTAAAGTCTCGCGACAGAACTGTACCGTCTTCACCCGGCGGAGCTGCTCGCACTATATCTAATGGTTCAACTGGCTGTAGAACTACATCTTTCATATGGGGTGATGTTACACCAAAGTCCGACACCGGAATTCCGACGTCAATTCTCGGATCCTTTAAGTCGAACATCACGCGCAGATTTTTTAAACCTGTCGCCATGTTCGCCTTTACGGCTAGCGCGCAGGCCAGCACTGCAGCTTTATGTGTGTGATCCTTTACAGATAGCCGGTCTGCGTGGGGATAGCTTCGAAACTGAAGCGCTTTGATAAGCGCTGCCGCCGCCTCTTCTTCGCCAGTAATTGCGCGAAATGAGGCCATCTCGCGGTCTATAGGCAACAGCGGCATCGCCAGATCGAAATGACGCAGTGAGTTCTCAACCCTGAACCGGACCGCCCGAGGCAACTTCGGAGCCATCACGCGCAACGCGCCCTCAATGTCGCCATCTTGCACCGAGGGGACAGCCCCCTCCGAAGCCAACTCACGGTCGCATATCGACATTCGCTACCTCTAAGATAGAAATAGAAAAGGGGAGGCGTTCCAATGCGATCGAAGCTACTGCAAATCACGGTGAAGAATATCGGCTGCATCGGGCCGGAGGCGGTAACCGTCAAACTAGACGACGTTCTATGCCTTGTAGGGCCTAACAACTCCGGCAAGACCACGATCCTACGAGCCTACGAACTTGCCGTAGCGCCTGGGCTCTTCGATCCTATGCATGATCGATGCAACTGGGCACCTAAGGAGGATCCAGCCGAGATCGTGCTCGACGTCCATATTCCTGACGGCATGGGGAACGTGGACGCCAAGTGGAAGATTGAAGATGGAGACAAGCGGGTCGTTAGGAGCCGCTGGAGCTGGGCCGCCGGAGGGGGGAAAGCCGTCCGGCAGACATGGGACCCCCAACTGAACGACTGGGCGGCCGAAGGCAAAGCTGGCGGCGCTGACAATGTGTTTGCATCGCGACTGCCCAAGCCTATGCGGATCAAATCGCTAGACGACGCGATGACGACTGAGGACGTTCTACTTACCCTAGCCTTGAGCCCCTTTGTGAAGGATCTGAAGGCGCTTGAGGCAGATGAGAACTCGCAACTCTCGAAAGACAAGGTGGCACTGGCCACCACCGTCAACAAGCTTACCGATCCCCACAAAAAGCGTCTCGACGAGATATCCGGCCAGATCAAGACAGGCTTCCAAGGCATCTTCCCTGGCCTTGGCGTGAAGCTTCACGTCGAGATGCCCACTCCTGAGCTAAAGCTAGAGGCCCTTCTCAAGCAGGGATCAGGAATACGGATCGAGGAAGCGGCAGGGATATCTCGCGTATCGCAACAAGGGACCGGCGCGAGGCGCGCACTCTTTTGGGCGATGCTTCAGGTCCATAACGAGATCAGTCGTCAGACTGAGAGGCGAGAGGGTCTTTTGAAATCACTCACCGCCCTACTGAGGGCGGAAGAGAAAAAGAAAGACGAAGAAAAGATCAAGCTCATCACTGCACAGATATCTGCAATAGCCGATGGAGCCCCACTCCCAGAGGATGCGGACGATCCAGCGCTGCCCGGCTACATCCTTCTAATAGACGAGCCGGAAAACGCACTCCATCCGATGGCTGCCCGAGCCGCCCAAGACCACCTCTACACACTCGGACAACATGAAGATTGGCAAGTGCTTCTTACGACACACTCACCATACTTCATCAATCCGCTGGAAGATCACACAACGATCGTCCGCATGGAGCGATCCAACGACGGCAAGCTGCTGTCGCCCCGCGTCTACGTATCCGACGAGGTAGCGTTTTCAGATGAAGAGAAAGAAAATCTCCAAGCTCTGCAACTGACAGATGCTGGCTTCGCCGAAATTTTCTTTGGTAGCTATCCCATTCTCGTGGAAGGCGACACCGAGCATGCAGCCTTTATATCTGCTGTAGTGAAAGATAAGGACGCTATGGCAGGAAAGGTGAGCATCATACGTGCTCGCGGAAAGGCTATTCTTGTACCGCTTGTGAAGATGCTTCGCCATTTCAAGGCAAACTTTGGTATCATTCACGATATTGATTGGCCGTACCGAAAGGACGGTTCGGCGAATGGCATGTGGACGGTCAACACATCCATCCGGCAACAAGTCGCAGAAGCTCGGCAAGAGGGCCGCTCCGTTCGACATCGCTGGAGCACACCAGATTTCGAACGGTTCCTTGGCGGGTCCGCCCTCGGGAAGGACAAGCCCTACGCTGCATATGCGCGTGTATCGTCGGATGAGGCGCTCAAGGATAAAGTTCGAGGCCTGATGGCGAGCCTATACGACGGCGACCACGACCCAACGAACCACGATGGCGAGCAAGACTTCATCGCGCAGATTGAAGCAAGCCTGGTGGCTTGGGCGACAGACAACAACGAGCTGGCGAACCCGCGCCTCACACCAAAGAAGAGCGCATAGAGCGAGCCGCGCGCTCCTATACAAACGAGGCTTTAGTGATGACCCCAGAATTTGAGGCCCTCAGTAGAGAAGCCGGGATCGCCGCCGCAGCGATAGGCCAGGGAATAAATGGGATAAATAAGGCGACATATGCTGAGAAGGGCTACTATCATTACGCATTTTTCAATCTATCAATAGCCCTGGAGCGATTAGGGAAACTGATTTTCATCTTAGACTATCTTGTCAGAGAAGATCGGTACCCTTCCGACAAAGAACTTAGAGCCTTAGGCCACCAATTATCCGACATCATCCAAAAGACTGAAGAGATACGTCAGGATCGCAATCTTACGTCCGAAGCCTTTCCTGATGATTTAGTAAGCAGCGCCATAGTTCAGGTGCTCTCGCAGTTCGCAACATCAACGAGATACTACAACCTTGATTACCTAGTCGGCGGCAAGTCTGCGGCTATGCAGGAGCCAATAGCGGCTTGGTATCACTCTGTGAGCCAACCCATCTTGAGCAAGCACTATTCCGCGCGGCAACGCGCACGGAATGAAGCTCAAGCGCAAGCATTAGGCGCTCTGCTGGACGACATCTCCTCAGTTCATCACACCGCCGAAGATGGTAGGCCGATCAGATCATGGAGCGAAGGTGCGTTAGCCACAGGAAGCATCAGCATACTCCAAAAGTTCAGTCGCATGTACTGCTTGCGGCTATTCCGCAGCCTGACTGACACTCTCGGCGAACTTCAGAACATTGCCATGCGAGCACGGTATGACATTCCGTATCTCACCGACTTCTTTGGGATATTCAACAATGACGACAGCTACTTTTTGAGCAGAAAAACTTGGGACCCATACCGCCCATGACGAGGCGGGACGCCTGCATTGCGAGGCCAGCTAGAGGTGTTACAGTGGCTCGCTCCAAACGTAACGTCAGCTCGTAAAAAGCCCAATATTTTCCGAGGCTTTGTGATGGTGGGTGTAAGTCCCACCCTCTCCGCCACTTCCGCAAAAACGGAAGTAAATTCAGTAGTCCAGCGTACCTAGGGCAGGTTTGCAGGAGCATTTGCTCCACAACTCTGCTCCACATCGGCTCCTCCCGAGGATGGCGCAATAAGCGTCGGTACCGGGAATCATCAGGCCGCCGAACATAGTGATCCTGTCGTGAACGGCAGGCTCCATCCTTCGTATCTCGAGCGCCGAGAAGGCGTGTGGAACTTTAGGGCACGTGTGCCCCGGAGCCTTCACACCCATGTCGGCCTGTCTGAGGTCCGTCGGTCACTCCACACACATTCTCCGTCGGAGGCTCGCGCTTTAGCGATCCGAGTGGCGGCCCGACTCCAAGTGGTGTTCCAGATGGCGACTGCCGAACAACTTTCGAAAGCGCGCGTGCGCGCGCTCATCAACGACTGCTTCCAAGAACTGCGCTCTGAGGCTGAAGGTCACTCCTACGTCTATTCCGATCCCGACCGCGAGCGTCACGAACAGAGGCGGATGATCGATGAGCAGCTTGTCGATCTCCAGCAGCAAATCGCGGGCGGCCGCTTCAAGCCAGAAGTTGAGACCATCGCTAAAGGTGTGATGGCTTCGCACGGCATCAATGCCGAACTTTCTCGCGGCGTGTGGCGAGACATTCTCGAAGGTGTGGCGAGGGCGCTTTCGGAGCAGGCCCGCCTGTCGGAATTTCGGCTTCGCGATCGCTTGGCCGACTACACGCCGACAGATCCGATCTTTGCCCCCTCCTCGCAATCGACCGAGGCTGTAGCACCGGAAAATCTGTGGGAGGAGCCCCCTCAGACATCGAGCGGTCCGACCGTGAAGGACGCGGTGGCAGCTTTCCTCGCCGCCAAGCGGAAGTCATGGGTTGGTAAGACCGTCAGTAGCCGGGGAAGTCAGCTCGCACTTCTGATCGAACACCTCGGGCAGGATCGCCCGCTGTCATCTGTCATCTCTCAGGACATGCGACTGTATCGTGATGGCATCCAGCGTCTGCGGAGCCGTCACCATGTTGGCGCATCCCTGACGTTCATCGGCAGGCAGACCGACTGCGTGGAGCATCGTATCCACGCCAAGACTGCACTGATCCATTTGGAAACGGCGAAAACCTTTTTTCGCTGGGCTGTCAGTGAGGGCTACATCGAGCGCAGTCCCGCAGCGCACCTCAGTGTCGAGAAGCCGAAGGTGCAGAAGGCGGCCAAGGCCCGTCGCCCTTTCACGAGCGATGAGCTGAAGCGGCTGTTCTCCTGTTCGTTTTTCACAGGATGCAAGTCGAAGGGGCGGCGCTACCTGGCGGGCGACGTCATCGTGAAGGACGCCCAATACTGGCTCCCGCTGCTTGGAATTTACACCGGCGCTAGGATGGGTGAACTGGTCCAGCTTCACCTGGCGGACGTGCAGGAAGACGCGCCCATCCCAGTAATCGCAGTCACTGATCTTGGAAGTGGGGCGATTGGCAGCGGCACGGAAAAGCACGTCAAGTCGAAGGCGGGAGTGCGGACGATTCCGCTGCATCCCGACCTGATCGCACTCGGGTTTGGCGACTTCGTCCGCCAGAGACGAAAGGGCAAACAGGCTGCTAAGCGGCTGTTCTTCGAAATCCCATTCGGGCGGGATGGCCAAGCGTCTACGGCCTATTCGAAGAGGTTTGCTCGCCTTCTCGACGCCGTCGGTCTGAGCGACCGCGCTCTCGTGTTTCACAGCTTCCGTCACACGGTCGAAGACGCGCTGCGTAACGCAAAGGAACCTCAGTACGTCATCGATCGCCTTATTGGACACAGCGATGGAAGCGTCAGCTCCTCCTACGGCGAGGGCGTATCGCTAGAGATCGCGGCCCAATCCATCAGAGGGATGAAGCTCCCGATCAGCCCCCGTGAAGTGCTCGCAGGCGCGTAGCGCGCACGCTCCTACAAACATCGAACAAGAACAATCGAGATCGCTATGGGCCTGAAATCGAAAGATAATTCGTCAAAGCAGACCAAGAAGAATGATACCTCTCCCGTTGAGTGGGACAAAGCTAGCTGGCAGTACAAGAAGGCCTACAACGCCTTCCACGCCGCCAAAGCGCGCTGCAGCAACCCTGGCCACAAGAGCTACCCCGACTACGGAGGGGCAGGAATCCAGTTCCACCTAGGCAGCTTCGGAGAATTCATCGCGGCAATTGGGTGGCCGAAATCCCAGGCGCTGAGCTTGGATCGCATCAATCCAGAAGGACACTACGAAGTCGCGAACATTCGCTGGGCCAGCGCCAAGGCCCAACAGCACAACAAGAAGAAAAGTTTGGGCGGCGCAACGCCGTCGCTTGCTCAGTACGTCCAGGCCGCGCAAGCCCAGGCGCAGACGAGCACGCTTCGTACGCAAGCGACCGATGCGTGGGTTCGCACCGTAGCGGCCTTAGGCAGAGGTTCGTTCACCACCGACGATGTTGAGATTCTGGCCTCTTACAAGATTCCTAGCTTGGCTTTTCAGGGGGGATGGGACTTTCACCACATCCCCCAACTCGCAGACCCGCTATCCTATTTTCGCATGCCGGCTCTGACCAAACCCGGCGAATGGATCACGCTAGTTGGAGGGCCTTTCCACTGCAACGCGGAGGTTCGTCACGGCACCCTCTCGCTGCTCGCAACAACCCAAAGCTATCCCGCAGGCATTCCTGAGAGGCTGAGGGAATGGATGAGGGAAGACGTGGCGGAGGGGCAGCTGGGAGCGGTGTGGGTGGGTCAATGCAGTTTGGCCCAACTGGCGTGTGGCGGCGTGGAGGGAGCGATGCTCAAGTTCGCTTCGAAGCTGGCCAAGCAGCGGCCTGTCACGTTTGTCCCCGCTCTCGATCTTGCTGCTGAACTCATGGATTTGCCAGGTGACTACGCATGGATTGAACATCCGTCCCGCCTCCTGAACCACAAGGTGTTGTTCGTGCCAGATCTACAATTGGACGCTGGCCAAGCGTTTGAGATGCCCAACGTGTTGGCCAACCGCTTTGGGAGCCTAGTTGAGTACCGAAAAGAGTACGGGCTAAAGACCATCGTCGCCGTGCAGAATCTGAGCAAACTTCCGCAGAAGCTTCGCTCCATCCTCTTGTCGCGACTGACAGCTAGGGACCTTGGAGAGGTCAGTTGGGTGCCCCCCACCCTTCACGAGCTTAAGCCCAATCACCCTCGTTACGATTGGCCGAAACAACGCTTCTTGTTCGCCGATATTCGGGCAGCGATTTCAGGGGCCTGATGGTTGAAGTCAGTGCAATCAATTGCACTGCGACGCTGGGAAGGAATTGCAGTTGGCTTCGCTAGCCATAACCGCAGCGCTGATCATCGCTTGCACTGCTCCATCAGTACATGACGGCGACACGCTTCGCTGCTCTGGCGAAAGCGTGCGGCTGTTTGGCGTAGATGCGCCTGAGGTTCGTCGAGGACAGACCCCCGCGGAACCGTTCGCCTATGAGGCGCGCGATGAGCTGATCCGCCTCACGCGCGGAAGGGTCGGCTGTACGTACGTTGAACGCGACCAGTATGGACGGTTTGTCGGACGTTGTTGGTCAGACGCCTCGCCGGACGTGAACGCCGCTGTAATCCGTTCAGGGTATGCCAAAGAGTACCGGCGCTTCAGCAAGGGCCGGTACGCCCGCGACGAGCTAGTTGCACGGGACGCAAGGCGGGGCGTTTGGCGGGACGCCCGCTAACGTAGTGACCGCGTATGTACAACGGTGACCGCCTCATTCGTACGCCCCGCGTTTCGCCGGCCTGAATCACGTCCGAACAGAGATGTCCCGAGTGCAATCAATTGCACTCAAAGACCTTCGCCTTCCGCGAGAATCTTCTGGATATGACGCACTTCATTTTTGGGGAGAGGAATCTCCTGCAGAGCCCAAAGAAGCACATCCTTAGCCACTCGATGGCGATCCTCGCCTGGCGAGCTGTCCTTGAACATCTGGATGTGTCGAAACAGAATCCCATTGTGCGCCAACGCTCGGCGAGGAATTGGCCGATGTCGGTGGTCGGGAAAGAAAGCGACATTAGCTTTCACAAGCGCTCGCCGGGCTGACATCCCTTTGGGGCTATCGACCAACTTCTCCAAAGGAGCTCCGTAGTGGTGACGCCACACCTGAGGGCTTCCGTAGAGCTCTGCAATCCAGTCCAGGTCTCTTCCAGCGAGCTTCTGCCTTAATGGTCGCGCATGCCGGCGCGCCCAAAAAACGAGATGGTCTACCCGGTGCAGGTCTACGGGAGAGATCACATAGCTATAGGCTGCGTAACGATTGGTGGCGCTGCCAATCACATTGAGATTTCGGATGAAGCCGTCGTCGGCCAACTCGAATATTCGGGGGCGGCCCGCAATTTTCGGACGGATGAACGGCGGAGGCTGAAGGCGCCTATCCAGCAATTTTAGCCTATGTAAAAGCTCTTCGATGTCGTGCGACGCCCCCTTGATCGAAGCACCGTTCACGAGCAGAGCGGCCTTCAGATATTTCTCGACTGCATGCAGGGACAGCCACCAAAAATCGTAGTCTCGGCACTCCAAAAACGCAGATCGCGCACCCGTGTAGTTCATATCCGCCGTGTCCAGAAACATCTCACGAGCGATTTGAATTCGTCGGGCTTCGACCTCGGAATGAAGCTGGTCATTCGGCGCATTCATCGCTGTTGCCCCCCTCTTATCCAGTTCGGATAGCCTGACTGTACCGATCTGATGAATACGCCACGACGCGTGGTTTACGGCGAAATAGGTGTCGGTAAACTCGGGGGGTGAAGCACAACTTTCGACATGAAGCACGCCTCGCTGTAGCCCGAGCAAAGGAGTTGCTGGAAGCGAGTGAGGGACTAGCCGCGATGCGATACGCAGCGCTGGAATGCCGTCTCGCAATGGAGGCCCTTACGTACGACCGCGCTCAGGCTTACCGGGCAGAGCTGGCGGCAGATGAATTCGATAAGTGGCAGCCAAGGCGGCTCATGAGCGCGCTGTTGGACATTGACCCACTCGCCGATGCCGAAAGGACCATCTCTGCCGGAAGGCAGTCAGAAAAGGGGAAGGCTTCAGACGAGATGCGTCTGCTTGGCACTGACACGCCGCTGACTTTGAAGACGCTAAAAACCCAGTATGACGCGATTGGAAGCTTCCTCCATCAACCCACGCTAGGCATGCTTGATCGTGGGATGCATCATGACGCGGAAGCGTTGCGATCACGACTTAAGCGGCTGCTCTCTCAGCTTGATGCCACGCTGGCATCAAAGATTTTCAACTTCACAGTTGGGCGCTTTAGCACCTGCACGTGCGGTCGCTGCGGGGTTCCCATTCGTCGCCGCCTCCCACGCGAGGAGGAGAGTACAACAGCCAAGTGTCCAGAATGCTCCGCCGGTTATATCCTCACGGTCGAAGGGGACGGCGTCACGTGGTCGGCCGACGATGTTGAGCTCCAATGCGCAACATCCGATTGCGACGGAGTGATTGTCGCTTTCAGCGATGAGGTCGTTCCTGGTCGCAGCTTTGTCTGCACACAATGCGGCCAACGATCAGTGATCGGGTTAGGTGTATGGGCCGCGAGCGATGCGTGACATTCCCCTTTGTAAGGGTGGGGCCCAAGCTAGTCTGAACACAGGCAAACCAACCTTCACCTGTTACCCATGCAGCTCGTCGCCTACATCCGGGTCAGCACCACACGACAGCAAGCATCTGGCCTGGGGCTAGAGGCGCAACAAGAAGCGGTAGACCGGTTCGCGGCGTTGAGCGGCGCACAGGTTCTGAACACCTTCACCGAAGTCGAGAGCGGTTCGGTCAATCAGCGCCCCGAACTTGGGAAGGCCCTCGACCTCTGCCGGCGCACCAAAGCCACCTTGCTTATCGCCCGCCTTGATCGGCTCTCGCGCTCGCTGGCCTTCATCGCTCAACTGCTTGAATCCGGCGTCGACGTACGTTGCTGCGACATGCCCGAAGCCAACCGTTTGCTCTTGCAGCTCTTAGCGGTATTTGCAGAGCATGAGCGCCAACTCATCCGGGACCGAACACGGGCTGCGCTTGCATCGGCGAAGGCCCGAGGTGTCAAACTTGGAAGCCATGGCGCTGTGCTTGCGGCAGAGCATAAGCAAGGCGCCGAGCGCTATGCGTTGACCCTGGTCCAAGCGGTAGAGGAAGCACGCCGAGAGGGCGTCGTAGCGATCCGCCCCTTGTCCGCCTGGCTCAATCAACGCGGCATACCGAGCCGTGACGGTGGCCGTTGGCACCCTACGAGCGTCAGCCGATTGCTAAGCAGGCTATCCGCCAATCACACTTGAGCTCCCCAACATTCCAAGTCAGAAGAGTCGTTGGGTCACCAATCAGGCGACCTGGGGCGTAGGAACCCCTCGTTAGGCGGCATGAGTGCGCCGTCACAGCACTCCTCGACCATTTGGTCGGGGAGGCATCAGCGTATGTCCAGGGCGCGAGCCTAAAGGCTGATGCGGCTTCCCTAGCGAGGCTTCCTAACTCCCCGATCCGGATTCGGGGAGTGATATGAACACCGCAAAGAAAAGTCAGAACCAACCACAGCCCGCAACTTCTTCAGCCAAACGCCTTACACTTTGGCTGCTCGCGTCACTCAGCGTTATGGCTGTATTTGCAGTCATCAGGTCCGGCGGCTCCTCTCCGCCTGCGACCCAAGCAGCACAAGTTACTGAGCCCGCCGCAGCTGAGTTCGATGTAGCGCTATACCCCGCTTTCGCTAGGAAGATGATCGGTCCGAAACTGAGAGACCCATCAACCGCTCAGTTTACCGAACTGACGGCATATCGGACGGGCGAGAAGCTTACCCTCTGCGGGCAGATAAATGCGAAGAACGCCTTCGGCGCTTACGTCGGCGCCGCACCCTTCATCATTTCGGACGATGGCATATTCGTGGGCGCAGAAGAGGTTACGGCGGACCAGGTGGCAAATCTCTGCACCGGTACCCGGCGGGCGAGCGTCCCTGAAGGGATGCTGAACTAGAGTAAAAACCTCTACCAAAATCAAATACCCACCGAAGATTGGGCTGATCCTCAAACATAGGGTCAGCCCATGATTTTCGATGAATTAGGTGGTCGCCTGGACGAGTTGCGGCAGCCTCGCCTCTACCAGCGCATTGCTCCCAACATGATCGGTAATGACGGCCTGCCAGAGCCAAGCGCCACGGCTGGCGTCGACGCATTGATTGCTGAATATGCGGTCCGACAAATCTTCACGTGGGATATGCCGACTGATCTTCGTGTACCTGCATCCGCGAGCGATCGATGGCTGGCGATTTCGTCGCTGCAAAAGGCGATCAGATTCGGAAACGTCCCAGCAGCGATGAATGCCGCGCACATGGCTCATTGCATCGATCCGCGAGGCCTGTGGCGACGTCTAGTCGTATGCGCGATGGAAGATGTCCTCCTTGGGAATTTGTTTGGCGTCAGTTCCGCGCTGGCGCTGATAGGTGACAAGGCCTCCCGCAGGCTCGCTGGGGATCGGAAAGCGGCCGTGTGGCTAGCTTGTATCCTTGCCGCGGGTTGGAAGGACCGAACTGCCTGCAACCTTACGACCATCGTCGACTTCGACAGGTCGCTCCATCCAAAGATGGACGCGTGGTCCAGGCTGTCAGACGAGGTGTTGGCGGCGAATGCCTCTGACATGGGCAGCACGACGCAGGATCGGATGCTGGCTACTTGGCTGCTCGCCGGCACGAAGCGGTATTGGAACGTCAACGTGCCGGTTGATAACGACCGCCCTCGTTCATCCCTGATGCGCTTGATGGTCGAGCAACAGATGCCGCTGCTGCTGTACTGGATCGCTGATCGAGCGGCGGTGCGCGGCGGAGACTGCCTGTTCGTAAGCCTGCTGCCTGTTTGGCAAATCCTGAGAGATGGACCAGTTCGGTTCGAGCTGCGGTCGTCCGAGCCCAAACGCGAAGAGCATAACGGGTTTTTAGCCGCAGCCTTCGACATGCACACCCGCGAAGGGCAGTCCGCACTTCGTGCGTTTGTACATCACCCGCCAGTCGCAGCGGCTCTCGATGCCGTCCCACCTTGCGACCGGAGAGCTCTGCTTTTCGTGGCTACATTTCTCGCGGAAGGAGGCCGCCTGAATCTGCGGCTTTCCTGTCCGGAGATGGACGCGTTGCACTTGACCGCGATGACGACTGAGCTCGCATATTTCGGCTCAACGAGTTTGAAGCACCAAGTTGCACTCCTTGGTGTCGTGGAAAGAAATATCGACGTGCTGAACCAAATGCGGGTCAACGCATCAAAGCGTGGCGAGGCTACGGGGGCATATCTCGCAGGTTCTCCTCCCCCTCAAGATCGCTTCCCCCACCAACTTCAACGGAGCTTGGCTTTAAGCCTCCTCAATGGCCCTATCGCTCCAAATCCTAGGCCCCTTCCAATCACTCCAGATTTCGACCTCGCGGACGGCGTCAAAATGCGCAAGCTGATGATGCGGCATTTGGAACAATACAAGAACAAATAGCTCGACTCTTCGAAGCGCTCGGCTACAGGATCGCGCTTCGGAGGTTCTTAATGTCGTCGTCCCAGACGCCTGCCAACGCACGGCGGGCGAGCGAGCCGCAGTGCCTGATGAGCGGGTTTGACCCGAGCCTCAGCTACGCCATCGGACCGGACCGCCACCTGCGCGCCCGTTGCCGCTGCAAGCTGATGGTGGTGGTGCACACCGACCGCTGGGTGGCCGAAGGCCTCATCGGCCAGCGCCTGAGCAAGTTCTCCGACCGCCTGCGCTGCCAGTGCGGCGCGCGCTCTGTCACCCTTGAGGTCTGGTCCGGCCCGCCCGACCCGCAGCTGCTGGCGGGCGGCGGCATCTATCCGTTCCGGTGATCCATGGGCTCGTGGAAGGTCAACCCGCCGCCGTCGGACCCCCACTGGGGCGGGAGCGGGCCTAGGGTCAACGATACGCCGCCGCGCGGCTGGCGGATCGAGAACGACAGCCTTATGCGCGACGACTCCTTGGCCGGCTACAAGGCGCGCGGCCAGGAGGTGCGGGGCACCTGCCATCAGCGCAGCTGCAAGCGCAGTTGCTGGATCGACATCGACTTCCTTGTCAGCCGCCATATGGGTGCCAGGGCCATGGCCGAGTTCAAGCGGCCCTCAAATGTCAGGTGCTTGGCGGCTGCTGGCTGGATTTTCGCGAGGAGCCCGCGCGGGTCGGCCTGCCCTTGCGCGCTCTGGCGGCCGCTGGTCCGGGGGTGCGCATCGAATTCAAATGCCAGGCCTGCGGCTACGCCAGGGCGGTGACCCCAGGGGCGATAATCGCGCGGCTCAAGGCCGACAAGCTGGGCGACGAGAACACCCTGCACACCGCCCTTCCCGACAAGTTGACCCGGCCCTGCAAGACCTGCTGGACCCTGCGCGTCGAATGGCGCGAGCCGCGCACGCCGCAGCTTGGCGAGGCCGCCAAGGCCTATGACCGCCGCATGCGGTCGTGACACAGATCAGGAGAGCCAGGGCATGGCCGAGACGCGCATCGCCGAACTGACCAAGGTGTTCGGCAATGAAGGACAACTGCTGTTCTACACCACGCCCCGCTACGCCCGGGGCCGCTCGTCAAGCGATTTCATCCGCCCCCATCTTGTACCCGGGTTTGAAGGCCTGTCGGGCTGGTTTGAACTGGAGCGTTTCAGGGAAGGCGGCTGGACGC
This sequence comes from Caulobacter sp. NIBR2454, assembly GCF_027474405.1. Lineage (GTDB taxonomy): Bacteria > Pseudomonadota > Alphaproteobacteria > Caulobacterales > Caulobacteraceae > Caulobacter. The sequence continues at coordinate 609,743 of NZ_CP114871.1, read as the reverse complement.
TATGGCGCGCCCTGCGGCAGGTGGACCGCCCAGCTTGGGCCAAATAGGGTCTGACCATGCGATTGATGAAGGTTGGGAAGGACGTTGCTAGCCGATGGCGGGGGTTCAGATTTCGAGCGGCGTCCGAATAAATGCGGTCATATGGATACGGTCGCTGCCCGAGGCGGAAGTAGGGCCTTCAAGACGCATTCTTGATGACTTGAATAGCTTGAAGGGCGGCCTGCCGGTCAGAGAAGTTATTGTCGCCAATCGCGCCGAGCTGCTGTCCGTGCTTTGTGAGTTGGCGGAGGAATGCAAAAATGGCTTGCTTCCAATTCTTCATCTTGACGCGCATGGCCATGCTGAAGGTGGGCTGCTCACGGCCCCCTCTGGCGAGTGGACGTCTTGGGAGGATTTAGTCGCAAACCTCCGCGCGATAAACGCCGCCACCGGAAACAACTTAGTCTGCATATTCGCACTCTGCTTTGGTTTACACCTCTACAGATTTATGTCGATTACAGAGCTTGTGCCGGCCTTTCTGTTCATCGCGTCGTCCAAGGAGGTGACGGTTGGCTTTCTGGAAGATCAAACGCGAAATTTCTATCGTAACCTTATCGACACAGGTGACCTTACTTCCGCGTTCACCTCTTCGCTCGCAGCCGAAATGACGGCGATTTACTGCCAAGCATTGTTCCTCCGAGCCTTGGCTGGGTATGTGAAGGAGTATTGTCGAGGCGCTGGCCGCAAGCGGCGACTCGAACGGTTATTGACCGAGGGCTTGCAGGAGATCGGGGTGAGCACTCCGACGCCTAGTCAGCTTCAGACCCTTCGCAAGCACGCTCGCGCACAACTAAAGCCAGGCCCGCATTTGATCGAACGATTTGGAGCGACTTACCTCGCCGGACGACCTGCTGGCTTTACGTACCGGGAGGTGGAGTCGCTAGCGAACGGCAGCCGACGTTGAACTATGAGCGTGTCGGTCCACTCACCGCAATCAAGGGGGACACCTAATGGCCGCCATCGACGACCACGTCCGCGATGTAGTCTTCCCAGCTCTCCGCGAATATTGGGAAGCCGAGACCTCACTAAGCGAAGCAGTGGCCGAAAATCACGAGAATTTGCGTGAATTCCGCATCTCAGTGATGCGTCGCGCTCGGACAGCATCTTTGGAGCTCAACCACCTTGCGGACGTAGCCCTCGCAACGGGAGACCCTCGATTGACGGTGCGTACGCTTGACGCGGTCCGGGACCTTGTCAGAAAGCATTGCGAATACTTACGGGGCGGCGAGGCGTGCAACGATACGGCCCTTGTTCGGGATGTCGCGGACGCGTTCAAGCATCACACATTAGATCGCGCAAGCTCGTCTGTTAGCGGTCAAGAAGCAGTAGTCGCCTGCCACAGCGGATATAATGACCTCCCCCTAGGCGAGGGAAAATATGGCGGCAGTGAACAGGTTGTAGTGACGCTGAAGGACGGCACCCGACGAGCTTTGACGTGCATTCTTCAGAATGCCTCGGATGCGTGGTTACGCTTGCTAGGCAGCGATCTGCCTGAACTGAGCATGTTTCCGTCTGACGCTTAGTCGCGGCACTCGCGCTGTACCGTTATCGGCATTGCGATAAGCAACACTAGGTGGCAGCTTCCGCACTTCCTTCGAGACTGGGTTCCGTGTTCAATAATCACCTTGAAGCATCACTACGTCCCAGTCTTCCTGATACGGCAGTGGGCCGACGCCTCCGGGAAGGTTACCGCCTATCGGAAGTCGGCTTGGGGAATTTCGGCAAGGCCCTATGGCCCCAGGGCCGTCTGTTATTCGGACGACCTTTTTTTCGCTGAGCCATGACGTTGTAGCCGGGCTTGAGAAGCAGTCGGTTGAAACTAACTTCTTTCAGCTCATCGACGATGAGGCGGCCAAAGTGCGCCGCAAGCTCGCGGCCTATGGCGTAGCCAGTCTGACCGAGCGGGAGCGGCTGGAATGGAGCAGGTTTCTCGTTTCTCTCATCGCTCGCCAGCCGCGCATGGTCGCCAAAGTGCGCCAGGAAGCTCCCGCCTATCTTCGCGAAAGCCTTATGGCGCATCCTGAAGAGTATGAAGAGGTTCGGGCGGAAGCTGGGCCAGCTGATTTAGTCGAATGGACGGAAGAACAGCACCCTCACCTGATCGATAACTTCGGGGTTCCGCTGCTAGCAAAGCTGACTGATGACCTTGGCATGAGAGAACAGTTTTCTAGTCTACGATGGGTTCTGATAGACGTAAGCTTGGGAGGCCGAAATCTCCTTCTCTCCGATTATCCGCTTCTGCTTGAGGGAAGGCTCGACGAAAATGGCTTTTATCTTTCGCTCCCAATATCTCCGACCCAGTTGTTTGTCGGGTATCGAGACGAGAAATTTCGGTTGGCTTTAAGTCAGACCTCTGCGCGACAGCTCTCTTTGCGCTCAAATACGAACGCGGTCCGACGAGCAACTGAAAGAGTGATATCGGTGGACGGTGCTGACATGGCGTTCGTTGTTGAACAATGGGCAGCCAATCCGCCGATACCCAAAGAGGCGGTCTAGCCTCCAACTCCGCCCGCCATCCGTCGCTCGAACACGGCCCTATGATCAGCAGCTAATGATAGACACGAGCAAGATGGTGCGCCTCACTAAGTCGCAGGCTGCTGAGTACCGGTCCCGCCTCAGCGCGTGGCAATCGTTTGCCGACGCGACCGAACTCATGCGGGAAGTACGGGAGAGGCAGGGATTTTATGCAGTCTCGCAAGGTGCCGCTAAGTTTTGGCGCGAGATGCACGTCGCACTTTATTGCGCGGGCATAACTCATGCGAAACGGGTTCGCCTTGGCGACGACCCGCCCGATTTCGAGTTGGACTATGGGGACCATAGACGCGCGTTCGAGATCGTTAATGCGCTTCCGCCCGGTCGCCAGCTTGGTGCTGAATACGACGCGATGGCCGACCTCATGAATACAGGAAAGTCGGTTCCGATCACTCATCTGGATGTAGAAGGTGAGTTGGAGGATGCGCCCCTGGCTGTTGACGCCGCCATACGAAGCAAAGCGGCAAAGGGCTACGAGATGCCACTGGTACTTGTCGTCGATATTTTTCACTTCGTAATTGCTCGCAGCGACCGGGACGCGGAGCGTCAATGGGTGCGATCAGCCCAGAAGGCGCTGGGCTCTTTCATAGAGATTTGGCTGAAAAATGGATCTGACCTCATCCGCGTGACACCGAACGGCATTTCACGCCTCAGCCATCCTTGGCCCGCCGAAGCATAACCACAAATCGCGCGTGCAGGATTCACATGAACGCAGATGAACTAGCGGTGGCGACGTTACGACTCGCAGAACGGCAAGCCCTAGCGGCAGAGGCGCAAGTTTTTTGGTCTGCGGTCGGCTCAATACTTACGGCGGTGGCCGTTCTGTTCCCTGTGATGATCGGCTTGTGGCAGGCGTTCGGGCACCGCCTTTTCCCGCATCGGGCCTTCGGCAGCACCTATACCTTCGTGGGTGGGGGTGGCGAATTGGACAGTACCATCACCCTATTCAATAGGCTGAACGTGCCCCTCACGATTATCTGGTGGGACATCGTTTGGCTGGAGTTCAAGTGGTGGAAGATTACGCATGAGGCCATTGTGGTGGCACCAGATGTGCCTTGGGAGGAGCCGGGCTTCACATTGTCTCCGCACGGAAGCCATACGTTTACGGTAGGCACGGAACACGACCCCTTCGAGTGGGGACGTGAGCCGACAGGTCGGGCGCTTTACCTGCGCTTCTACATCGTCGGCGATCGCCGACCGATACGCCTCAAGGTCTACCCAAAGAGCCTTCAGGAGTAACCGCTATCCCCCGCAAGCCCACTCCCGCACTTACGAGTGCTTCGTCGGCACTCACGGATAGGCTCATGATAGTATAGTTACGTGAGGCAAGACGTTTTGCCTTGCTACACAGCACGCTCCACCCCCTTGCTCCCATTTTCACCCAAGTTAGTCGTCTATTCAGACACTTGGATCGGGGCATGCAAATCAGCTTCTTCTCCCACCCTCTCCGCCACTCTTTCCTGTTAAGATTTCCCCATCGCCGCAAGGCTTGCCGCCTCTGACGCCTGCGACTCTGAATCGCGGACGCGGGGCTGGCCTTGCGTTAGGTCACCGTGCTTAGAAGGCGCGCCCTTATGGTGAAGATTGGGGGATGGGGGTCAGGTTGCGCGCAGATTTGGAGCTTTCCGGCCGACGGCGTCTGACCCAGTCGGAACTCAATCTGATTTTGAACGCCCATGAGCGGCTGGTCGCCCGCATGCCCGGCGGTAAGCGCGCCATCCTGCGCTTTACGCATCTGAGCGGTCTGGACCTGTCGCGACGCGACCTGTCGGGGGTGGACCTGTCGGCCTCGGTTCTCGAGGGCTGCAAGCTTCAGGGCTCCAAGCTGGACGGCGCCAATCTGTTTGGCTGCGACCTGCGGCGAGCGGACATGCGCGGCGCCAGCCTGGTTGACGCCGACATGCGCGGGGTCGTCCTGCGCGGGGCCACGCTCAGCTCGGTGAACCTGACCCGCGCCGACCTGCGGCCGGCGGTGGTGACCGCCCCCGGCGCCCATCGCAATCGTAGCGGCGCCGAATCCCTGCGCCCGTCCGAGGCCGACGAAGCCGATTTCGGCGGGGCCGTGCTGAACGACGCGCAATTCTCGGACGTGTCGGCCATCTCGGCTGATTTCACCGACGCCGCTCTGCGTGGGGTGACCCTGCAAGGGGCGACGTTGCGGGGCGCCAAGTTCGCGGGGGCTATCCTGGTCAATGCGGACTTCACCAACGCCGACCTGGATCGCGCCGACTTCGAGGGCGCGGTGCTGATGAACGTCACCCTGACGGGCGCCAAGACGGTGGCGACCAAGATGGGCGGCTGCTTGGTCGACCCGACGCCGGATTCGGTGGAGCGCTCGCGCGTGGTTCACGCCGCCTTGGTGGAACACGACCGCTGGTGTCGCACCGACGGTCGCGAGGGATCGCCCGCGATCATCGACGGCGAGGATCTTCGCCCCCTGACCACGGCGCTGACGGGGCTGAAGCTGACCGCCATCTCGGCGCGCCGGACGTGCTTCGTCGGCCTGAAACTGTCGGGCGCGGAGATGCAGGGCGCCAAGCTGGACGGCGCGGATCTGCGGGCCGCCGACCTGCGCGGCGCCGACCTGCGCGGCATCCGGCTGCGAGGCGCCAATCTGAGCAAGGCCGTGCTGCGGGACGCCAAGCTGGGCCCGCTGCCCCTGCGCGATCGCAACTCGCCCGCCGACCTATCGGCCGCGCGCGGTCGGTATCTGGAAGCACTGGGCGCCGACTTCACCGCCGCCATCCTGGACGACGCGGACCTGCGCGGCGCCGATTTCACGGGGGCCACGGTGGACGGCGCCAGCCTGAAGAACGTGGTCACCACCCAGGTGGTGTGGGGCGTTTCCCCGACCGAGAGCGGCGACTGACTTGCGCGGCCCCTCGCGTCGGGCCGGACAAATCCCCATCTACGCTGACCCCTGCGTCAGGAATTCTACTTGGCGTAGCGATAGTTTGGCCGTTTACTCATACGCGAAATGAACGAACCTGACCGGGATAACCAATCGGGAATGGAACGGCTGACACCGCGCGAGCGCGAGTGCCTGCAGCTGGCCGCGCAATATCTGAACTCCAAGGAAATCGCGCGCCAGCTCGGCATCAGCGCCAAGACCGTCGATACCCATGTGGAGAAGGCGTGCAAGCGTCTGGGCGCTTCGAACCGCCGCGACGCCGTCCGCATGCTCGCCTTCGCCGACGTCGCCGAGGGGCTCCCGGCGGGTGGGGAAAATCCCCCATGGGCATCGGCCCGACTGTCTCCCGCCCCGAACCCGTCGCCTTCTTCCAGTCCTGGAGGCGACACTCATGGACGACGGATCGATCAACACTCAGAGCACGGCTTCGGCCCAGATCGTCATGGACGCTCTGTGGCTGAGGAGCGAGGTCCGCTCGTTCGAGACCAAGTGGGCGGATCAGCCCGCGATGCAGACCGCGCTTCCGGGTTTCACCTGGGAGCAACTCGAACGCCAGCTGAACGATCTGGCTGGCGGGGAGAAGGCGGACTTCATCGCGGGCATGGTTTCGGCCACCCGCAAGCTGGCCCGCTGGAAGCCCCCAGAAATGGTCCTGCGGGAGATTTTGTGCCTCGCCTCGACGGTGCTGGACGATGGGTTCCAGCCCCGGCTTGGGGAGAGCGAAATGACCTAGGTCTTTTCGCGAGACTGGGCTGGATCGCGGCGATCGCCATCGGTGCGGCCGTGGGCTTCGGGGGCATTCTAGCCGGCCTCCACGCCCTGAAGAACCTCATCTAACGCTGCGGCGCCGCCAGGTCCCGCGGCGCGCCATCAAGACCAATTTCAGCAGCAAAGCGCGCCGGACCGCTCCGGCGTGAAAGGGACTCTCATGCTCAAGCAACGCCGTCTGGTCGCTGAACAAGTGGCCGAAACCCTGTTCGAATCCGAAGCCGCCATCGATGCGGCCCTGGCCGCAGCCGCCAAGCTGGCCGGCATCATTCCGCTGATCCGCGCCGACGCCAACCTGTCCGCCCTGATCGGCCAGAGCGCTATCGAGAAGGCCATCGAGTCGGTCAGCGCCCTGGGCGTGGCCCGCCGCGCCGTCTGCGAAGCCCACCAGGAGCTGACCATCGCCCAGCGTGACATCGGCCTGCGGGCTGTCAGCTTCGGCGGCGGCGAAAAGCCCCCCGCTGTCGCGCATCTGACCGGTATTGACGGGGCCCGCACCGCGGCGGCCTGACACTCTGTCGAAACGGATCTCAAAGCTTTAGGATGGGCCTCCTGTCAGGGGGCCCATTCTTGTTTCACGATCTGCTCGTGCAACTGCACATCCATACCTTCCGCCAGCAGGTGGGGCTGGCCTCCGTGGTGATCGTAGCCTTGATCGCCTGGCGAAAGGGCGGCTGGCCGGAGAAGTATGGCGGTCTGGCCATGCTGTTGGCCTGGTTCATCACCCCCTTCACCCAGGGCGTGCGTCCGGTGGAAGGCATCCAGGTCGGCATCTTCGTCATCGACCTGATCCTGTTGGCGTTCCTGATCGGGATAGCCCTCAAATCCGACCGCTTCTGGCCTCTGTGGGCGGCGGCCTTTCACGTGCTGGGGACGCTCATGCACGTGGCGGTGGTGGTCGATCCGAGCGTGCGGACACGGGCTTACATCACGGCGGGCGTCATTTTTGGGCATCTGACCGTCATCGCCCTGCTGGCGGGCACGCTTCTTGAGGCGAATCGTCGCTCCCGATTGCGCGGTACAGCTTGAGGGTGTAGCCAAAAATCATGACCGCCATGGATAAGCTCGACTCCGCCCCGAACCCCACCGACGTGCATGTGGGCGCCCGCATTCGTCTGCGCCGCAAGCACCTCGGCATCAGCCAGACGCAATTGGCCGAAGGCCTGAGCCTGACCTTCCAGCAGGTGCAGAAGTATGAGCGCGGCGTGAACCGCGTCTCGGCCTCCAAGCTGTACGACATGGCGCGCACCATGGGCGTGCCGATCAGCTACTTCTTCGACGGCCTGCCGGACCCGACGGCCGCCACGCCGGCGGACATCACCGCCCTGGACGATCAGCAAGCGGTCCAAGCCTTCCTGCTGACCCCCGAAGGTCTCGAGATCGCCCGCGCCTTCCCCAAGATCTCCAGCGCCGCGGTCCGCCGCCGCGTCGTGCAGCTGGTCACGTCCATGACGGATGACGACCGCGAGGAGAACGCCGCCTAATCAGGCGCGTTGCAGCAAGATTAGACGGGGCGGCCATTGCCGCCCACCGCGCTGTTGTGGCTTATGACAAACATGAGCCCGCAGCGTGATGTCTACGCCATTTTCCAGTTCGGAGGCCTGACCGCGGCCCTGCCCCGCGAGTCGGTGCTAGAGATTCTGCCTGTTCCGGACCTGACCCATCCGCCGACGGCGCCCCGCGCCCTGGCGGGTGTGTTCAACCTGAGCGGCGAGGCCGTCGCGACGGTATCTCTGGCCGCCCTGTTCGGCGGCGAGGCGCAAGCCGATCTCTATAGCCATCTGTTGCTGGTGCGGTCGGGCGATCGCCGGCTGGCCCTGTTGGTCGATCGGGTGCTGGACGTGACCCCAATCGATCCACAGACGCTGCGCGCCGCCGACGAGGGCGAAAGCCTCAATGGCTGTGTCGTCGCTCAGCTGGCCCGCGCCGACGGCCTTGTCCCCGTGCTTTCGCTTGAGCGCCTGTTGCTCGCCGAGGAGAAGGCCCGACTGGCCGACATCACGCAGGCCGCACAGGCCCGGATCGAGGAATGGAGCCCGTCGCCGGCTTGATCCAGCGACGCGGAACATCCGAAACTCAGATTCTCGAACCGTCTCACCCCTTCTGGGAGCTGAAGCGACGGGTCATCGAGCGCACCGGCCACTTCTATTACGACGACAAGGACGACCTGCTCTGGGAGCGGATCCGCAAGCGCATGGGCGCGGTGCGCTCGCCCGACGCGGCGGCCTATCTGGAGCGCCTGAACGGGATCGATGCGGACCGCGAATGGTCCGCCCTGGAAGCCGAGATCACGGTCGGCGAGACGTTCTTCTTCCGCTACGCCGAGCAGTTCGACGCTCTGCGGCAGACGATCCTGCCCGACATTCTGGAGCGCCGGCGCGAGAGCCGGCGCATACGCATCTGGAGTGCGGGCTGCGCCAACGGGTCTGAGCCCTATTCCCTGGCCATCCTGCTGTCCCAGATGTTGGGTGAGCAGTTGAGCGACTGGCGGGTGTCGATCCTGGGCTCGGACATCAACCAGGCTTCGCTCGACGCCGCGCGAACAGGCGTGTTCGGTCGCTGGGCGCTGCGTGCGATGAGCCCGGCAGACCAGCAGCGCTGGTTCGAGCCGGAGGACAACGGACGCTGGCGGCTACGGGCCGCCTACCGATCGCTGGTGCGGTTCGAGCGGGCCAACCTGTTGAGCCTGCTGACCGGAGACGCGCCGCTGGAGTGGTCGGAGTTCGACCTCATCCTGTGCCGCAACGTGCTGATCTATTTCCATCCCGCCACGGTGGACGCGCTGGTCGCGGCCATGGGCGAGCGGATGGCCAACGGTGGGTGGCTGCTGGTGGGCCATGCCGAGCCAAACCCCAATTTCGCACGCGCTCTGCAGCCCATCTCCCTGCCCGGCACCGCGGCTTACCGAAAGCCGCTGGAAGGCGAAGATTACGAACCGCCGAACCTGGAGCCACCGAGCTTCGACCCTGTCCCGCCTTCCGCGCCGGAGCCAGCTGCGGCCCCCGTCGCGCCGCGTCCCATCGCGAGGCCGCAGGCGCCAGCGCCAGCCTCACCCCGACCTTCCGCCCCGCCCCTCGACCAGGCGGTCAGCCAGATTCGCGCCGCCGCGGATGCCGGTCGCTACGACGCCGCCCACGCCCTGTGCCGTGCTGCGATCGGGGAACGTCCCGACGCGGCTGAACTGCATCTGTACGAAGGCGTGATCCTTCAGGCGATGGATTGCTCGACGGAAGCGGAGCAGGCCTTTCGGCGCGCGCTTTATCTGAGCCGCGACTTCGTCATGGCGCACTACCATCTGGGACTTCTGCTGGCGGCGACGGGGCGCAAACCCAGCGGCCGAAAGGCGCTGGCGACAGCCGCGAAAATTGCTGGAACCTTGGACGGCGATGTGCGTTTGACGGCGGGGTCGGGGCTCACTGCGGGCGCGCTGCGGCAAGCGGCGCGCGCCCAGCTTGAGTCCATTACGGGGGGGTGATGGCCACAGGTCGCACCAAAAAGACCAAGGTTTCGGCAGGCGAGATGTCGCCTGTCCGCGCACGCCGCATAACCGCCGCGCGGGCGGAGCGCCTCGCTGTGCGCGGCGTCGAGGCCGCCGCCGCGGCGACGACCCAGGTCCTTCTCTGTGAGACGGCCGGCGGATTGATGGGACTGCCTCTTGGCACGGTCGCGCAAGTGTTGCCCCTGGCCCGCATCGCATCGGCGCCCCGCTCCAACCCCGCCCTGATCGGCGTGCTGCCCCATGGCGGCCGCCTGCATGCGGTGCTTGATCTGGCTGTGCTGACCGGCGGGGCGACCGCGGCGGCCACCAACGGGTGGCTGCTCGTGCTATCGACAGCACCGTCACCTATCGCCCTACGCGTTGACGGGGTTCTCGGCGTCGCCGAGGCAGAGCCCCTGACCGATCAGGAAAAAGACGACAACCAGCGCGCCGTCGTTCGTGGCGGCGTCCGCGACCTCGCCGGCCGCACCCTGACCATCCTGCAACCGGAGGCGCTGCTCAGCGCGCTTCCGACCCAGACCATCCCCGGAGCCTGACCCGTGACGATCGCCAACAGAATTCTTCTCGGCTTCGCCTTCGTGACCACGCTGATGCTCGGCGTCGGCATTTACGGCCTGAACCAGGTGGGCGTGGTCAAGGAGACCACCGAGACCGTCGTCACCCGCGACATGGCCATGGTCCGCCAGATCGGGGATGTCCGGAACATCGCCAACGAGATGCGCGCCGCCAGCGACGCCGTCATCACCAGCTATCTGACCCGGTCGGCCGGAGGCATCGGCGGCAACGACGTCGACCCGATCGCCAACTGGCGTCAAAAGGGTCTGGAGATGGACGCCACCCTGTCGACCGCCATCGCCCGGGCACGCGAATTCGGCGACAGCGCGGCATCTTCAGAACGGGCCGAGGCGTGGAGCGAGATCGAACGCCATCTGTCGCAGACCGCCGCGTCTTCCCGCCAGGGCCGGGCCGACACCGAGGCCCTGTTCGCCGCCGTGCGGGCGGGCGACGCCCCGGGCGTGGCCGCGGCGCAGACGGCGCTGGTGCAGCGCCGGGCCGAGTTTGGTCGCGGCATGCAAGGCGCCGAGACCGTGCTGGACGCGGCGATCCTGTCCGGCCAACGCCGGGTGAATGAAACCTATGACGCCAGCCGCATCGGCATCTTCGCGGCCCTGGCGGTGGCTTTGTTCGTCGCCTGCCTGGTGACCTACCTGATCCGCCGCTCGATCGTCGGGCCTCTGGGCGCCTTCATGACCTTCGTGGGCAAGGTCGGCCAGGGTGACCTGACCGGCAAGGCCGGGGTCAGCGACGATGAGATCGGCAAGCTGGGCGGCACGCTCAACGAAATGGTCGAAGGCCTCAGCCAACTGGCCCGCCAGAGCCGCGAGGCCACTGAGAATCTGAACGCCGCCACCGCCGAGATCCGCGCCAGCACCCAGGAACAGGCCGCCAGCGTCGAAGAGCAGCTGGCCGCCGTGCAGGAGACCGCCGCGACGGTGGATGAAATCACCCATTCCGGCGCCCAGATCGGCAAGCGCGCCCAGGAGGTCATCGCCTCGGCCCAGGCCACCGCCCAGACCAGCAATGAAGGTCTGCGCGCCGTGGACGAGACGGCCCGCGCCATGGACGCCATTCGCGAACAGGCCGAAGCGGTGGCCGAGAACATCGTCTCCCTCAGCGAAAAGACCCAGGCGGTCGGCGACATCATCGCTACGGTCAACGACATCTCAGAGCGCACGCACCTGCTGGCCTTGAACGCCGCCCTGGAAGCGGCGTCGGCCGGGGAGAACGGCCGGGCCTTCGCCGTCGTGGCGTCGGAAATGAAGCTGCTGGCCGATCAGGCCAAGGACGCCACGGTCCAAGTCCGCTCGATCCTCGGCGACATCCAGCGCGGCATCAATTCTTCGGTGATGCTGACCGAAGAAGCGGTCAAGCGGGTGACGGCCGGCAAGGAACGCACCGACACCACCCAGCGCACGATCACCGAGATCACCAGCCGCGTGCAGGAAAGCGTCCAGACCTTCCAGCAGATCGTCGCCTCGACCAACCAACAGCAGTTGGGCATCGAGCAGGTGATGGGCGCCTTGCAGAACATCCGCCAGGCCAGCCAGCAGACCGCCGCCGGCACCCGCCAGTTGGACGAGGCCGCAGCCAACCTGTCGAACCTGTCGCGGCAGTTGCTCGGCCTGGTCGAGCGTTACCGCCTCTAGATCGGCCGCATCGTGTCCGACATCCGCCAGCAACTGCTCGCCGCCTTCGAGGTCGAGCACAAGGAACACCTGGAGGCGGTCCGCCGCCTGCTGGCGGCTGGCGGCGACCTGAAGGACGCCTTCCGCCGGGTTCACAGCCTCAAGGGCGCCGCCCGGGCCGTGGACATGCCGGTGATCGAGGAACTGGCCCACCGGCTGGAGACGATCTTCCTCCTGGCCATCGACGGTGACGGCGAGTTCGACCGCGAGACCATCAAGGCCATCGAGTTCGGGCTCGACGCGGTTGAAGGACAGGCCGCCGCCCTGCGGCTGGGCAGAAAGGCGCCCTCGGCCGAGGCGGCGCTGAGCGCGCTGGGCGAGCGCTTGGGAATGTCGCCCGCAACAGCGATCGTGGCCAAGGCTGAACTCGCCCCCGCGCCGGAAAGCGACGCCGAGACCGTAACCTATCTGCGGATAGAGGCCGGCCAGATCGAGGCGCTGTCGGCGGCCGCCCTTACGCTGTCGGCGGAGTTGCAGAGCCACGCCAGCCTCAGGGCTAATCTGCGCCGGATCCACGCCGACGCTCGTGACCTGGGCCGGCTCTGGGATCGCGTGCGAACCGGCGGCGCGGCCCAAAGCCTGGAGTTTGATCTGGCCCTGCGCGGCTTGTTGCGCGAGCTCGGGGCCTTCACCCAGCGAAAGGCGCGAGCCGACTGGGCGCTGGACCAGCAGGCGCGCGCCGTCCGCGAGCAGTCCGAGCGCCTGGTGCTGACGCCCGCCGAAGAGGTGTTCGGCGGCCTGGCCGGCATGACCCGCGAACTGGCGCGCGAGGCCGACGTGGACGTCGAGGTCCGGGTCGAGGGCCTGGACGTGCTGGCCGATCGCGGCATGTTGCAGGCCCTGAAGGACCCGGTGATGCACCTGCTGCGCAACGCCGTCAGTCATGGCGTCGAGCCGGCGAAGGCGCGCAAGGCGCAGGGCAAGCCTGCCGCGACCACCATCGGCTTGCGGGTCGCTACGCGCGGCGACCGGCTTGAATTCATCGTCCACGACGACGGTCCTGGCCCCGACCTGGAAAAGATCGCCGCCGTCGCCGCCGAACGGGGCCTGATCGGCCCGGGCCCGCATACACCCGAACAACTGCTGGCGCTGGTCTTCGAACAGGGCTTTTCGACTGCCGAGACGGTCGATCGGCTGTCCGGACGTGGGGCGGGTCTGTCTGTCGTCGCCGAAGCCGCGCGTCGGCTGCATGGCTCGGTCCAGATGCGCGCCGGCGAACAGTGGGGCGCGGAGGTTGTCATATCCACCCCTTTCTCGGCCGCTCGCCAGACCGTCACGCTGGTGGACAGCGGCGACGCCGTCTACGCGATCCCGGCCGCCGGGGTGGAACGCCTGCTGCGCCTGAGGCGCGGCGAGGTGGAAATGCTGGAAGGTCGGCCTTCCGTGCGGATCACAATCGCCGGTGAGGACGTTGTGGTTCCCCTGGTTCCCTTGCCGGCGCTCATCGATTTGACCTCCACCCCACTGCCCGTAGAGGCCGACGCCGTTAAGGCGCTGCTGATCCATAGCGGCGGCCGTCGGTTGGCCGTGGCCGTGGACGCCCTGCGGGATGTGCGCTCCATGCTGGTCGGCGAGACCCCCGGCGCGCTGCTCGACCCCACCCTGGTGACGGGCGGCGTGGTGCTGGAGGACGACACGCCGGCCCTGGTGCTCGACCCTGAGGCGCTGATCCGCCGCTGGACCGAAAGCGGCCGCCCGACCGTCATGGCGGCGGACGCCGCCGCCGCCGCCGCCGATGCGGCCGTGGCGCGGACCATCCTGGTGGTCGACGACTCCTTCACCACCCGTACGCTCGAGAAGAGCATTCTGGAGGCCCAGGGCTATCGCGTCGTGCTCAGCGTCGATGGGTTGGACGCCTTGGACAAACTGCGCTCGGGCGCCGAGATCATCGATCTGGTGGTGGCCGACGTGGAGATGCCGCGCATGGACGGCTTCTCCCTGCTGCAGGCGATCAAGGCCGATGCGGCGCTGTCTGCCCTGCCCGTGATCCTGATGACCTCGCGCCAGGATCCGGAGGACGTGCGTCGTGGCCTGACCCTGGGCGCGGGCGCCTACATCACCAAGCAGAAGTTCGACCAGCGCGAGCTTCTGGCGACCATCGGCCAGCTTCTGTGACCACTCGTCCCAAAAAGCCCGTGCGCGTGATGATCGTCGAGGATTCCGCCGTGGTGCGGACCCTGCTGACGCACATCATCAACGCCGATCCACGCCTGACCGTCGCCCTAGCCGTCGCGTCGGCGGAAGAGGCGCTGGAGGTGCTGGAGGAGGTTAAGCCCGACGTCATCTCCATGGACATCCGCCTGCCGGGAATCGACGGGCTGGACGCCACGCGGCGGATCATGGCCGAGCATCCCACGCCCATCGTCGTAATCGCCGATTCCGTCGAGGACTCGCTGAAGATTTCGCTGAACGCCCTGCGCGCGGGCGCTCTGACGGTGGTCGAGAAGCCGGCGGGACTGGCCAGCCAGGCCTATGACGCCCTGGCCGACGACATCCGCACCCAGCTCTACATCATGAGCAGCGTGCCGGTGATCCGCCAACGTCCCATCGGCGGCATCGCGCCCCCTAAGATCGTATCCACCTCTCTGGACACGCCGCCCTTCAAGAAGATGAGCGTGCTGGGCCTGGCCGCATCGACCGGCGGACCGCCGGCCCTGGCCAAGGTGATCGGCGCCCTGTCGGCTGACTTTCCGGCGCCGGTCCTGGTGGTGCAGCATATGGGCGCGCCGTTCATGGAGGGGTTCGCCTCCTGGCTGGGCGGGCTGACACAGATGCCGGTCTCCATCGCTCGCGCCGGCGAACTGGCCGAGCCAGGCCGCGTCTATGTAGCCCCGGGCGACCGGCATCTGGCGCTGCGCACCGGGCGGACCCTGATGGTCACGGAGGCGCCGCCCGTGGGCGGCCAGCGGCCATCCGCCAACGTCCTGTTCCAATCGCTGGCTCGAACCGCGGGCCCCAACGCCGTCGGCGTGCTGCTGACCGGCATGGGCGAGGATGGGGCCAAGGGCCTGCTGGAGCTGAGACAGGCCGGCGGCTGCACCATCACCGAGCATGAGAGCAGCGCGGTGGTCTATGGCATGCCCGCCGCCGCGGTGCGGATGGGCGCCTCGCGCGCCAGTCTGCCGCTCGACATGATCGGTCCTCGGCTGCTTCAGATGGCGGAAACGGCCTGATGAGCGCGCCCATCGAAATCCTTCTGGTCGAAGATTCCGAGACCCAGGCGCTGCAACTTCGCGCCCTGCTGGAAACGGAGGGCTATCGCGTAGAACGCGCGGCCACGGCCGAGGCGGCGCTCGAAACCCTGAACGCCCGCCTGCCCGATCTGGTCATCGCCGACGTGCATCTGCCGGGGATGGACGGCCGCGAGCTGTCTCGCCAGATTCGCCTGAACGGACGCACCCGCGCCATCCCGGTGCTGATGCTGACCAGCGCCCGCGACGTGGACCTAGAGCGTCAGGGCCTGGAAAGCGGCGCCGACGCCTATCTGTCCAAATCCGCCGACCCGAGCCTGATCCGCCTGCGCCTGAAAGCGCTGCTGCGACGTTCCGGCGAGACCTCGGTCGACGCGCCGAAGGCCGCCGCCTTCTCGCCCTTCCGGCGGGGTCGGGTGATCATCCTTCACGATAGCGCCACGACCCGCGTTCACCTGAAGGAGATGCTCACCCAGGAGGGCTATGCGGTCGAGGCCGTGGCCGACGAGGCGGCGCTTGACGCCGCCCTGACGGAGCCCGCCGACTGCGTGCTGATCAATCTGGCCGCCCACGCCTTCGACGGGCTGAAGGTCTGTGGCCGCCTATCGGAAAGCATGCGGGACGAGGGCGGCGATCCGCCCCGGATCATGGGTCTGGGCGGACGAGGTCTGCTGGACGCGGCCTTCCTGGTCGGCGCCGACGACGTGGCCCCCGCCGACGCCAGCGACGATGTGCTGGCGGTGCGCGTGCGCGCGCTGCTGCGTCGCAAGCAACTGGCCGAAGAGACCCGTCGCGAAGAGGTCGAAAAGCGTGATCGGGCTCTGGCCCTGGCCGCCTCAAACGCGCGGGCGGCCATGGTCGGCGCCCTGGAGACCGCCAACGCCGAACTGGCCGGGGCCAATTCGCAGCTCAAGGAGGCGCAGGCCAAGCTGGTCCAGGCCGCGAAGATGGCGTCCCTGGGCGAGCTGGTTGCCGGCATCGCTCACGAGATCAACAATCCCCTGGCCTTCATCCTGGGCCATCACGCCACCGTCGAGCGGCTGGTGGGGCAGATTGGCGGCGACGAACCGTCGGTCGGCAAGGCGAAGGATCGTCTTGCCGCCATGCGGCTGGGTCTGCAGCGTATCCAGGATCTGGTGCTGAACCTGCGCCGGTTCTCGCGCATGGACGAAAGCGCGGTTCAGACCCTGGATGTGCCGGACGCCATCGAGACCGTCCTGGCGCTGCTGGCCCACAAGCTGGGGCCGGGCATCGAGGTAAGGCGGCGCTTCGAAGCCGACCGCACGGTTGAGGGTTCGCCCGCCCTGCTCAATCAGGTGGTGATGAACATGATCAGCAACGCGGCCGACGCCGTGGACGGTCAAGGCGTCATCGAAATCGCCACTAGCGAGGTTGACGGCCGCTACCGCATCGCGGTTTCGGACTCGGGTCCAGGGGTGCCGCCCGACCTGCGCGACCGGATTTTCGAGCCGTTCTTCACCACAAAGCCCGTCGGATCGGGTACAGGATTAGGATTGGCCATCGCCTATTCGGTGGTGGAGGCTCACAAAGGGGTCATATCCGTCGAGGATAGCGCCCTGGGCGGCGCGGCCTTCGTCATCTCCATTCCGATCAACCCCGAGACCGAGGGACGCGAGCCATGAGCCACCGCCTGCCCGAACGTCCGTTGATCCTGGCCGTCGATGACGAACCCGACATCCTGATCGCCCTGCAGGACCTGCTGGAAGACCGCTACGACGTCCTGACCTCCACATCGCCGCGCGACGCGCTGGAGCTTCTGGCGCGGACGCCGGGAGTCGAGGTGATCATCTCAGACCAGCGCATGCCGGGTATGAACGGCGACGCCTTCCTGGCGGCCGCGCGGGAGATCAGCCCGGCCCCGTCGATCCTGCTGACCGGCTATGCCGACCTGTCGGCGGTCGTTTCGGCGATCAACAGCGGCGGCATCGGCGGCTATGCGGCCAAGCCCTGGGAGCCGGGCGCCCTGCGCGCCATGGTGGCCAGCGCGGTCGAACGCAGCCGCCTGGCCTTCGAGCTGCGCACCGAGCAACGCCTGCTGCAGGCGCTGATGGACAACCTGCCCGCCGCCGTGGCGTTCAAGGACGCGGAGGGACGGATCGTCCGTCTCAACGCCCTGAAGGCGCAGATGCTGGGCGTGTCCCGCGACGAGGCGCTGGGGAAGATCGAGCGAGAACTTCTGGACGGCGATGCCGGCGCCGCCCTGGGGGCGATTGAGCGCAAGGTGATCACCCGCGCCGAGACCGCGCAGACTCTGGAAGAGCGTCCCGCGGATGGCGGTTCACGCTGGATCGAGACCATCCACGTCCCCCTGGTGGGAGATACTGGGGTCGAGCACATGGTGGAGTTCGACCGCGACGTCACCGACCAGCGCATGACCGAAGCGCGCCTGCGTCAGGCCGACAAGCTGCAAGCCTTGGGCACGCTCGCGGGCGGCGTCGCCCACGACTTCAACAACCTGCTGACGGCCATTCTGGGCAGCCTGGACCTGGCCGGCCGCCGTTTGCCTGACGATCCGCGCCTGCGTCGCTATATCGACAACGCCAGCCTGGCGGCCAAGAAGGGCGCGGCTCTGACGCAGCGCCTGCTCGGCTTCAGCCGCCAGCGAGAGCCACGCTCCGAAAGCATCGACGTCAACGAGCTGCTCCAGGCCATGGGCGACCTGCTGTCACGCAGCATGGGCGGGGCGGTTCACATCGACTGGCGTCTGCAGGACGACGTGTGGCCCGCCCATGTGGAGCCGGACCAGTTCGAGCTGGCCATCCTGAACCTGTGCGTCAACGCCCGGGACGCCATGGGCGAGACGGGGGTCGTCACCCTATCCACTCGCAGCGAGACCTTCGAGGAGGATGGCCCCGACGGCCTGCCCCCAGGCGACTATGTGCGCGTTACAGTCGCCGACACCGGCGCCGGGATCGAACCCGATATCGCCGCGCGGATTTTCGAGCCTTTCTTCACCACCAAGGACGTGGGCAAGGGCACCGGCCTGGGCCTGTCGATGGTTTATGGCTTCGTGCAGCGTTCGCAGGGCGCGGTGACGGTCGAGAGCACGCCGGGCAAGGGAACGGCGATCAGCCTTCTGTTGCCCCGCGCAGCGACTCCGGCGGCCGAGCGTAGCGAACGCACGACCATGATCATGCCTCAGCGGCCGGTGGCGCGTGTGCTGGTCATTGACGACGACGCCAGCGTGCGCACGGTGACCAGCGAGTTCGTTCGCCAGCTGGGTGATCAGGCCGTGGAAGCGCATGGCGCCGAGGCGGCCGTCGCGATCCTCAAGCAGGACCGCGCCATCGACATCGCCATCGTCGATTTCGCCATGCCCGGCATGACTGGACTGGACTTCGTCGAGGCCGCGCGAAAGGTGCGTTCGAACCTGCCGATCATGCTGGTCAGCGGCCATCCTGACCTGGGCGATCCGCCGCAGGACATCGTCGTCCTGAACAAGCCGTTCGACGCCGAGGCCCTGGCCAAGGGCATCAGCGACGCGTTCGCCGCTGTCCGGACCAAGACGCCCGCCTGACCTCCTCGCCTTATCGCGGGGCTGCAACCGCAAGTGTGCTTGGCCACTGGCGCGGGGGCGCGAACAGCGTTCTACTCCAGGATCGGGACAATCCGCCGCAGCTTGAGGCGGGCGTTCTGGTCACGAGTAATGGTTAGTCAAACTCGAACGCCTATAGTTACCGGCCAATCGTAAGGTCGCGCTTCGGGGCGACCGCCCGTTGAAGGATCTGGGCCCCGAAGTGATGCGGGTGTTGAAACTGTTTCTCGGCGCACTGGCTTTGGTGGCCTGCCTGCTGGCCATTACGGTCCCGCTCGATCTGCGTGCGCAGGGGTTGTTCGCCCTGGCCACCATCGCCGCGGCGTTCGTGCTGGGCCGCAACAAGTCGCGCCAGGTCACCATCGCCCTGTGCATCCTGTCGCTGATCGTCTCGACTAGGTACATCTACTGGCGGGTCACCGAGACCCTGCACTTCGCCACGATCACCGAGACCCTGCTCGGCACCGGCCTGTTCCTGGCTGAACTCTACGCCTGGCTGATCCTGGTCCTGGGCTATGTTCAGACAACCTGGCCGCTGCACCGACCGGTGGAGCCGATGCACGGCGAGCCGAACACCTGGCCGACGGTGGACGTCTATGTCCCCACCTATAACGAAAGCCTGCAGATCGTTCAGGACACGGTCCTGGCCGCCCTGAACATGGATTATCCGCGCGACCGCTTCCGCGTCTACCTGCTGGACGACGGTCGTCGCCCCGAGTTCCGCGCCTTCGCCGAGGCGGCGGGCGCCATCTACATGACCCGGCCGGACAACAAGCACGCCAAGGCCGGCAACATGAACCACGCGCTGACCAAGACGGACGGCGAGTTGATCGTGGTGTTCGACGCCGACCACATCCCCACACGCGCCTTCCTGCAGATGACGGTCGGTTGGTTCCAGAAGGACAAGAAGCTCTGCCTGCTGCAGACGCCTCACCACTTCTATTCGCCCGATCCGGTGCAGCGGAACCTGCTGACCGTGAAAGAGGTGCCCGACGAGGGCGCCCTGTTCTATGGCTCGGTCCAGCCAGGCAACGATTTTTGGAACGCGGCCTTCTTCTGCGGCTCCTGCGCGGTGATCCGCCGCGAGGCGCTGATGATCACCAATGGCTTCGCCGGCGAGACCGTCACCGAGGACGCCCACACCGCGCTGAAGCTGCAGCGTATGGGTTGGTCCACGGCCTATCTCGACATCCGCCTGGCGTCGGGCCTCGCCACCGAGCGTCTGGCCCTGCACGTGGGCCAGCGGGCCCGCTGGGCGCGCGGCATGACGCAGATTTTCCGCATTGATAATCCGCTGCTGGGGCCTGGTCTGACCTTGGGTCAGCGACTCTGCTACCTCAATGCGATGATGCACTTCCAGTTTCCGCTGCCGCGCATCGTGTTCTTGACCTCGCCGCTGGCTTACCTGCTGTTCGGCGCGAACATCATCTACGCCTCGGCCGCGACGATCGCCGTCTATGCGGCGCCCCACCTGATCCATTCGATCATGACCAACAACCGGATTCAGGGCGAAGACCGCCGGGCGTTCTGGGGCGAGGTCTACGAGACCCTGTTGGCCTTCCATTTGCTTGCCCCGACGGTGCTGACGATTTTTGACCCGAAGAAGGGCAAGTTCAACGTGACTGAAAAGGGCGGCCTGCTCGAACAGGGCTACTTCGACTACCGCCTGATGTGGCCCCATATCACGGTCGTCTTCCTGCTCGTGGCCGGCGTTTCCAGCGGTTTTGCGCGCCTGTTCTGGCCTGAGCGCTTCGATGTGCAACTCGGCACGCTGCTGCTCAACACCACCTGGTCGATGTTCAGCCTGCTGATCCTGCTGACCGCCCTGGCCGTGGGTCGTGAGACCCGCCAGGTGCGCAATTTCGTCCGGGTGGACGCGATTCTGCCGGTCGTTCTGCGGTTCGCCGACGGCCTGGCGGTGGAAAGCGAGACCACCGACGTGTCCATGGGCGGCCTGTCGGTCCGCTGGCCTTCGGGTCTGGACATCGCCGGGCGCGAGCTGACCGGCGTCGATCTGCTGTGCGGCGCGCGCATGGTCTCCTTCCCAGCGGCCATCATTTCCGGCGACGAGGCTATCCGCGTGCAGTTCCAAGCCATGCCCCTGGGCAAGCGTCGCGCCCTGGTCACCGCCGTGATGGGCCGCGCCGACGCCTGGCAGCCGCACGGCAGCACGCCGTCGGCCAACCCCTTCGCCTCATTCGCGGACCTGTGCCGCGCCAGCGCCAGCCTGCTGTTCTGGTGGCGCTTGAAGGACCTGGAAGCGCGCGTGCGCGGCCGCGTGCTTGTGGAGCGCCCCCTGCGCACTGGCGCCATCGCCGTCGGCGCGATCCTGGCCGCCGCCACCCTCGCCCCCTCGGCCAAGGCGCAGACGACCAGCGTCCCGGTCCCGACCGCCGAAGCCGTCGCGACGCCTTCGACGAGCAACGGCCTTCGCCAGGTGGTCTATGCGCTCAAGGACATGGGCGTCGAGCAGCCCCTGCGCCTGCGCGGCACGGACGGCCAGGCGGGCATCCCGTTCGACCTGCGCACCGACGAGGTGGCGGTCGCCGCCACCCTGACCCTCAACTTCGCCTATTCGCCGGTGATGCTGCCCGATCTGTCGCAGCTGACCGTGGCCATCAATGACGAGGTGATCGGCTCGGTCGTCCTGCCGCGCGAGACGGCCAACAACATGACCGTCCAGATGCAGGTCAATCCGGCTCTGTTCCTGCCGAAGAACCGCCTGAACCTGCGCTTCGCCGGTCACTACACCCGCGGCTGCGAGGACCCGCTGCATTCATCGCTGTGGGCCAACATCAGCAATGTGCGATCAACCCTGGCGGTGACCTTCCAGCGCCTGCCGGCCCAGCCGGACCTGGCTCGCCTGCCCTCGCCGTTCTACGAGCCGGGCGTGGGCGGACTGGTGCTTCCCTTCGTGTTCGCCGGCAACCCCGGAAACGGCGCCATCCAGGCGGCCAGCGGCGCGGCGTCGTACTTTGGTCTGGCGGCCGGCTATCGCGGTTTCCGCTTCCCGGTGGTGATCGGCGGCCTGCCGTCGGGCGAAGGCGTGGTGTTCGCCACCTCGGGCCAGCAGATCCCCGGCATCGCCCTGCCCGCCATCAACGGCCCGACCCTGGCCGTGGTCCCCAATCCCAACGATCAGACCAGCTCGCTGCTGCTGGTCATGGGCCGCAACGACGCCGAGCTGCGTCAGGCCGGCCAGATTCTGGCCGTCGGTTCGGTGGGCCTGAAGGGACCCTACGCCCAGGTCGGGTCGCCCCGCCTGCGCGAGCGCGTCCCCTATGACGCCCCCCGCTGGGTGCGCATGGACCGCCCGGTTCGCTTCGGAGAATTGGTTGACCAGCAGAAGCTACAGGCGGTGGGCCTGACGCCTGCACCGCTACAGGTCGACTACCGCGTCTCGCCCGACCTGTTCCTGTGGCCGACCGGCGGCGCGCCCGTGCGCCTGCGCTACCGGTTCCCGGAGGGCACGTGGATCGACCTGCGCAACTCGCGTCTCGACGTGTCGCTGAACGGCCAGTACCTGCGCTCGCTGCATACCGACGGCCGCTCCGGCGGCGACCGTTTCCTGGACCGCGTCCCGGGCTTCTTCACCCTGAAGGAGCAGACCCTGGCCCTGCCGCCCTACCTGCTGTCGGGCCCAAGCCAGATGGGCTTCTTCTTCGACCTGAAGTCCAACAAGCTGGGCGCCTGCAAGGGCGAGCTGCCGACCAATGTGCGCAGTGGCATCGATCCGGACAGCACCCTCGACCTGACCCGCGGCCATCACTTCACCAGCCTGCCGAACCTGGCGTTCTTCGTCAGCTCGGGCTTCCCGTTCACGCGCATGGCCGACCTGTCGGAGACGGCGCTGCTGATCAGCGCCCAGCCGACCGCCCAGGAGCTGGAAGCGGTGCTGTCCCTGGTCGGCCGCTTCGCCGATTCCACGGGCGCGCCCGCCACCAAGCTGACCATCACCCGCAGCGGCGACCGCAGCGCGCTGGAAGGCAAGGATGTGCTGGTGGTCGGCCCCGTGGGCATGGCCACGACCCATCCCGAACTCTTCGCCGAGGCGCCCTTCGTCGCCGAAGGCTCGCGCCTGCGCCTGCGGGTCAGCTCAGCGATCTCGCGCGTGTTCTCGGTGTTCAACGCCAACCTGGAAGGCGGCGAGCGCAAGAAGGCCGACGAAGTGCTGGTCAACCAGAGCGGCTTTTCGGGGGTGGTCAGCTTCAGGTCGCCGTACGGCCACGAGAAGGTCGTGGTGGCCCTGCTGTCGGACCAGCGCGACAGCCTGCCGTCCCTGGTCGCCAAACTTTCCGACCCGGCCCAGAACTTCAAGGTGCAGGGCGACTTGACCGCCAACACCGAGCTGGGCCTGTCGTCCTTCCGCATCGGTCCGATCTTCTGGACCGGCGACCTGCCCTATCTGCTGCGCATCCTGTGGTGGCTGACCCGTAATCCGTGGATGCTGGCCCTGGCGCTGGTGGGCGCGGCGATCCTCATGTCGGGCCCGATCTTCCTGGCCTACAAGCTGATGGAGCATCGCCGGAACGTCCGTGGCTCCAAGGCGGAGACGACATGAAGCGTCGCTCCGCTCCCTTAGGTCCCGCAGGGGCATTGACCGCCGGCGTCGTGGCGGCCGCGACCGCGGCCGCCTTGATCATGCCGAGCGCCGTCGAGGCCCAGAGTACGGGCCAGGCGGTGAGCGCCCTGCTGAAGCAGGCGACCTTCTGGCGTGAACGGGGACGCAAGGACCTGGCGGAGCAGGCGCTGCAACGCGCGCTCGCGGCTGATCCCCGGAACGCCGACACCCTGGCGGCCCTGGCTCGATACGCCGCCGAGGACGGCAACCAGGACGCCGCCAAGCGCTGGACCGACCGTCTTCGCGGCGTCGCGCCCAATGACTCCCGACTGGCGTCCCTGGCCCAGGTGCGCGCCGGCAGCGGCACGGTCGCCGCCGCGGCGGCGGCCAGAGGCGGCGCCTCCCCGGAAGTGGCCGACGCTCGCCGCCTGGCCCGCGCTGGCGACACCACGGGCGCCGTTCGCGCCTATCGCAAGGCATTCCCGAACGGCAATCCGCCCGCCGCCTATCGGCTCGAATACTACCAGACCCTGTCGGGCGTCTCCGAAAGCGCGGCGGAGGGCCGTCGCGGCCTGGAGGCGCTGCTCAAGGAGCGGCCCAACGACAAGGCCGTCGCCCTGGCCCTGGGCCAGGCGCTTACCTATCAGGAATCGACCCGCCGCGAGGGCATCGCCCAACTCGCCCGCCTGTCGCGTGACGGCGGCGCGGTGGCGGGACAGGCTCGCACCTCATGGCGACAGGCCCTATTGTGGCTGGGCGCGCGACCGAGCGACGAAGGCCTCTACGAGGACTATCTGCGCACCGGCGCCGACGCCCAGATCAGCGCCAAGATCGCCGAGGCCAAGGAAACCGCCGCCAAGGCTCAAGTCCAGCGGGCGGCCGCGCCGGTCGATCGGGGAGCGCCTTATCGGACCCAGGGCTTCGCGGCGCTCGAGCGCGGCGATCTGGCCACCGCCGAACAGAATTTCCAAGCGGCCTTGCGTGTCCGCTCCAACGACGGCGACGCGCTGGGCGGCGTGGGCCTGGTGCGCTTGCGCCGCGAAAACTTCGTCGACGCCAAGACCTATCTGCAGCGCGCTATCCGCGCCGCGCCGGCCAGCCGGGGTCGCTGGAGCGAAGCGCTAGGGACGGCCACCTTCTTCGCCGACCTGCGCGCGGCCCAGGCCGCCGCCGCGCGGGGCGACGTGGCCCAGGCCGAGCGGCTGGCGCGGCCGCTGGCGTCGGGTTCGTCGAAGGACCGGGCGCTGGCCCAGCAACTGCTGGCGGACATCTTCCTGCGTTCGGGCCGAAACGCCGAGGCCGAGCAGCTGTATCGCCAGGTGCTGGCCGCCAACCGCACCAATACCGACGCCCAGGCCGGGCTGATCGAGACTCTGCTACGGCTGAACCGTTTCGCCGAGGCCGAACAGCTGGCGCGCCAGACCGTCGATCGCACCGCCGGTCCGATCAACGACACCCGCGGTCGCATCGAACACGCCAAGGCCCAGCAATACCTGGCGGCCGGCGACTACTCGTCCGCTTACGCCAGCTTCGAGGCGGCCCTGGCCGCCGATCCGATCGACCCGTGGATCCGCTACGATTTCGCCCGCTTCCTGGTCAGCCAGGGCCAGGCGCCCGCCGCAGACGGCCTGATGGCCATGCTGGCGCAGAGCACCACGGTCGAGGGTCTGAACGCCGCCGCGCTCTACGCCCAGCAACAGGGCCGCTCGTCCGAAGCCTACGCCCTGCTGTCGCGCATCCATCCGCAGGCGCGCACCCCGGCCCTCAACAGCCTGGCTGAGCAGCTCTATCTCGACACCGCCATACAGCAGGCCAAGGACCTTCGGACCAGCGGCCGCAATGGCGAGGCCCTGACCCTGCTGCGCGAACTGCTGGCGCGGCCGAACATGACGGTGGGCGTCCAGGGTTCGATCGCCGACGCCCTGTTCGACCTTGGCGACAAGGCCCAGGCGCAGGCCCTGGCCCAGCGCATCCTGACCAGCGGCGCGGTCGGCGCCGACCCCGCTTCCTATGGCGGTTTCGTCTCGGTTCTGGCGCGGTCGGGCCGCGACGCCGAGGCCGCCGCCCTGATCCGCCAGATCGGCGCGACGCCGGCCGCCAACACCCCTTCGGGCCGCCAGGGCATGGCGGGCCTTGTGGCCACCCTGGGATCGGAGCGGGCGGATCGCCTGCGTCTGGCCGGCGACTACGCCCAGGCCTTCGATGTGCTATCGAACGCCTTCGCCACGGCCCCGAACGACACGCGCCTCTTGTCCACCCTGGCCCGGGTCTATCAGACCGGCGGGCTCTCGGCCCAAGCGGGTCAGGTCTATGACGTCCTGCTGCGCCAGAATCCGAACGATCCCGAGGCGCTGAACGGCGTGCTCGAGGCGGCGGTGGCGCGCGGCGACGTGCCCCGCGCCAAGGAGCTGCTGCGCGCGGCCATGCAACGCACGCCGGGCGATCCGAACCTTTATCTGATCGCCGCACGCATCGAGCAGTCCACTGGCGACAAGAGCGCGGCCATCAAGGCGCTGGAGACCGCCCGCGTCCTGCGCGAACGCCAGGGCGTGCCGATTGGTCCGTCGCTCTATACTGGCGTTCAGCCGGTTCCGGTCTCGCCCTACCAGACGCCGTCGGGCGCCTTGGGCGTGAACCCGTTCCGCAGCCAGTCCAGCGGCCCGGCGGTGTTCACGCCATACCAGCCTGTTCCGTCATCGCCGACCACCGCCCTGCAGCCGCCAATACCTGGCTACATGCTGCCCGCGAGCTTCGACCAGCCCTTAGCGCAGACCGCCTGGAATGAGGCGCCTGTCGCGACACAGGTCGCATGGAGCCCGGCGCCGTCAGCGCCGGAGCCGCAGTTCGCGGTCAACGCCGGCTTTGTCGACATGCCGCCGGCGCAGGACGCCTTCATGCTGGCCCAGGCCCAGACGCCCGCGGCGCTGAACCCCTACGGCCAAAGCCCCGTCTATCCGCCGAGCCAGGCCTATCCCACCCAGGCGACGCCGGCCTATCAGACGGCCCCGACCTACGCCGACCCGAACTATCCCTCGCCGGCGCCGCAGCCGGGCTATCAGGCCCAGACCTATCTGCCGCCGCTGCAGCAGCCCGCGCAGCAGACCCGCCCCGCGCCGCTGTATCCCACGCAGACTTACCAGGCGCCCCAGGCCGCCGCGCCCATGGCGACGGCGCCGTCCTACTATGCGCCGCAGCAACAGCAAACCTATCAAGCGCCGGTCTATCAGGCCCCGACCTACGCCCCTCAGGCGGCCGCACCGGTCTATGCGCCCAGCTATCCGGCTCAGACCTACGCCGCGCCGACCTATCCGGCGCCGGTCTATCCGACCCAGACATACGCCGCGCCCGTGACGCCGCCGACGGTCTATGCGCCGCCAGCCTATCCGACCTATCAGGCGCCGCAATACCAAGCGCCTCGGTATCAGGCCCCAGCTCAACCCGCGCCGACCTATCGGGCGCCGACGCAGCCGCAGACGCGCGCCGCCACCCCCGCAAAGCCGAAGGCGAAGGCCAAGGCCCCGGTGCGCCGCGCCGCGCCAACCTATCCGGCGCCCGTGCCGCCGCAGCCGACCTACGCCGCGCCCGCCTATCAGGCCCCGGTCTATCAGGCCCCGGCTCTGTCGGCGCCGTTCTATCCGACCACGCCGTCGCTGCTGGCTCCGGCGCCGGCCGCGCCCAACTACGCGCCGCCGGTCTACACCTCGCCCTATGTCTACCCGTCGCAGTCACAGCCTACCTATCCGGTACAGCCGCAGACCTATCAGAACACGCCGCCCGTCGGGGGTTATGGCGCCCTGCCGACGCCGGTGAACCCACTATTGCCGCGCACGCCCGCGCGGGACGGGGTTTTGCAGTCCATCGACCGCCAGATCGCCGACCTGTCGGAGACCATCGCCCCGCGCGTGGACTCCAATGTCGATTTCCGCGCCCGCAGCGGCGAAGCGGGCCTCAGCCAGTTGCACGAGCTGTCGGCCAAGGTCACCGGCTCGATCTCGCCGTTTGGTCGGGGCCGTCTGAGCGCGACGCTGAATCCGGTGTCGCTGGACGCGGGCACACCCACCGACGACAGCCTGCAACGCTTTGGCACAAATCCGCTGTCGGTGGCGCGCGACACCATTTCGGACGTCACGCCGCCGGTCCTGCGCCGGCCCAACCCGCACACCGCCGCCGGGGTCGCCGCCCAGGTGGCCTATGAGGTCGATGGCCTGAAGGTCGATATGGGCGTCACGCCCATCGGTTTCGCCAAGCCGCCAGAAATGACCGGCGGGCTTTCGGTCGAGCCCAATATCGGCGGCCTGCGCCCGCGCGTGTGGATCGAGCGCCGGGCGGTGACGGACAGCGTCACCTCCTACGCCTCGTCGCGTGACCCGCTGACCGGCCGCCGCTGGGGCCAGGTGATGCGCAACACCGCCGGGATCGGCGTGGCGTACGAGCGCGGCAAGCTGGGCTTCTACGCCGACGCCTCGGCCAGCAAGTATGACGGCCGGCTGGTCGAAGAGAATGAGAGCCTGCAATTCAACGTCGGCGGCTATATTCGTCCCTATGTCAGCACGCGCCAGGTGGTGCAGCTGGGCGCGAACCTGAACCTTCAGGCCTACGACAACAACCAGAACGTCTTCTCGTACGGGAACGGCGGCTATTTCAGCCCGCAGCAGTTCACCGCCGTCGCCTTCCCCATGAGCTGGAAGGTTCAGGGCGAGCGCTGGGGCGGCGAGCTTCGCGCCACGCCGGGCTACCAGACCTACAGCCAGTCCGCGCGGGATTACTTCCCCACTGATCCGACCCTTCAAGGCGCGCAGAACGCCATTTCGGCGCAGGACCCGGACGTGAAGCGCGGCTTCTCCGGCAGCAGCCGCAGCGGCTTTGGCGTCAACGGTCGCGCGGCCATCGACTACAAGTTCACGCCCACCACCACGTTCGGCGGGGCGCTGAGTTTCGACAATTTCGGCGAGTACAGTGAGACCACGGTCGGGCTTTACATCCGCCAGGCGATCGGAGGCCCTCGATGAAAACCCCAACCCCGTGGATGGCGGACAAGGACGTTCAGGCATCCGACCTCGCCTATTACCGCCGCACCCAGCGGCAGCTAAACCCGCAATGGCGCGGTTTCCTCGCGGCCCTGGTGGGCGAGCTGCACAGCGGCGCCGACCCCGAGGAAGTGCGCAACTTTCTGCGCCAGGTGGGACGTCGCATGGCGCAGGCCACGCCGCTGGCCAAGGTCGATACCCTTGAGGAGCTGGAGACGGCGATGAACAAGGTCTGGTCCGGCATGGACTGGGGCTGGGTTCGTCTGACCGCCGTCTCGGACGGCGTGCGCATCGTGCATGGCGCCTACCCCGACGTGGTGACGCAAGCCGACGAAAAAATCTGGGCCAGCGCCTGGGCGTCGGTGCTCGAAGGCGCCTATACGGTCTGGCTCCAAGCCCAGGGCAGCCCGATCGACAAGACTCTGCGCGCCAGCGACGGCGCAGAGCCGCTCGAGCTGTTCCACGGCGTCTAGCGCGCGCCCGTGCAAAATGTCATCGATGGGCCGATGAAGACCCACGCTCTCTCAAATCGCCGCTCCCTGCTGGCCGCCGCGGCCCTGGCGATGATCTTGCCCGGCGCGACGGCCTGCGCCGAGGAAGGCGAGACCTGGGAAAGCTTCAAGGCCCGCTATATGCAGCCGGACGGGCGCATCGTCGACAACGGCAATGGCGGCGTCTCCCATACGGAGGGCCAGGGCTGGGCGATGCTGCTGGCCGAGGCCTTCGAGGACCGCGAAACCTTCGAAAAGGTCTGGACCTGGACCAACGCCAATCTGGCCCGACCGGACGTGCGACTGTTCAGCTGGCGCTACGATCCGACGGCCGAGCCGCCGCTCACCGATCCTAATAACGCCACCGATGGCGACATCTTCATCGCCTGGGCGCTGTTGAGGGCGTCTGAACGCTGGCGCAGCGAGGACTACGCCCGTGCTTCAGCGGAAATTCGCGGCGCCATCGGCCGTGGCCTGATCACCCAGATCGCGGGGCGTTCGGTGCTGCTGCCGGGGCTGGAGGGTTTCGCCGGCGCCGACGGCGTCACCTACAACCCCTCCTACTTCGTGCTGCCGGCCCTGAAGGCCTTCGCGCAGATGGATCCCGCCGGCCCCTGGCAGGCGACGATCGCCGGCGGACTGGAACTGGCCGATCTCGCCCTGTTCGGTCAAAGCGCTCTGCCATCCGATTGGGTTTTCATTGGCGTTGACGGGCGTCTGGCCCCGGCCGCCGGGCGGCCGCCACGCTTTGGCTTCGACGCGATCCGCGCGCCTCTCTATCTGGTGTGGGGCGGGGAAAAGGATCGGCGGCAGGTGCGCAGCATCGCCGCCCTTTGGCGCGCCGGCTTCAAGGACGACAAGCGCTCGCCCGCCTGGATCGACGTGATGACCGGCGAGGTCGCGCCCTATCCGTTGTCTAACGGCGGCGCGGCGGTGGCGGCCCTGGTGCTGGCCGACGTCGGAATCGCCAAATGGCGAGTCGAAGAACCCAACTATTATTCGTCGGTGCTGCAACTGTTGGCTGCAGTGGCGCGCAAGGACTTGGGTCGTAAACGCATAGGCCTATGACACTGCGCCGCAGTCCCTTGTCCTGAAAGCTCTGCTAAGACCTAGGTCACGGCTAAGCTAAGGCCTCGACAATGGTCAACGACGTTCGCGGACTCTTTCAGAAGATCAACCAGGTCGATCTTCCCTATCAGGTCTTCGACGACGTCGAGGACGATGGAGACGTGCCGGAATCCCACTTCACCGTGCTGGCGCCGCTGCCGGCGCCCATGGTCGTCGATGAGCCGGAAGAGATCTTCGTCGCGGAGGTCGAGGTTGCTGGCCCCGGTCGCGTGCATGGCGCCCGTGCGGCGATCGCCGCGGTCCGTCAGCGAGTTTTTCAAGGTTTCGCTCAGCCGGTCGCGGAGGCCGCCGCGCCTGAAGACGCCCCCGTCTCGAAGCCTGAACTCAAGATCAAGTCCTCGCCCGTGAGCATCGCCGAGGTTCGCCCCACCGTCGTCGTCGCGCCGAAGCCCCCGACGGTCGCCACGCACCCCGCCAGCCGAGGCCTGCTGCGCAAGTACGCGCCTGAAACCGAAGCGCCCGTCATTACGGCGGACGGCCAGACCCACCTGAAGACCCTGTTCGCCAAGCTGTCGGACAAGGGCTGATCAGGAGCGGTACGCCGCGCAGTGCGGCGAGCCCTTCCTATTCCGAAGCGGGCTTGTGCTTGCTGACCTTGTAGAGGCCGTCGATCACGGCCTCGCGCTCACCCTCGGCAAGCGTCTCGCCCTGCGTCCACAACAAGCGCATGGCGTCCAGGTGGACGTCCACCGCCGGCCAGCGCCAGCGGCCACGTTCAGCCATGGTGTCGACCAGGGTGCAGAGCGACACGGCGCTGCGGTCCAGACCCGTATGGGTCACGAAGCCGCTGACGTCGATCATCCGCAGAACCAGAGTGTAGAGCTCCTCGAAATCGGCGCCGTCACGTTCGGCGGTCGGGCCGAACCGTTCGTCCAGCTGGGCCATGATCTCGCCGATGGTCTTGAGGCTTTCCTCGCGGAACTGCTCGACACCCGCCTCAGCACGCGCGATGGCCTCGTTCGCGCGAATGCCCCCTGCCCGGCGCATCACCGCGCCGAGCCGATTAGGCACATGGAAACTGCGCGCGACGCTCATATCGAGACCTTTGCGACCTTCATGAAGCTGTTGATTTCGTCCTGAGACAGATCAGGACCCGAGAGATCGCCCATCTCAGGCGGCAGGTCATCATGGCGACGGCCTTCCATCCCCATCGGGGGGCCTTCGAACTTGAAGCGCCGGTCCGGTCCCATGTAGCTGTCGCACTCGATGAACATGCGGTCCTCGCGCGCGATCCAGATGATGCGCTCGAGCAGGACCTTCGGTGTCAGCGGCTTGGCGACAGTGAAGGTGGCGCCGCTGTCGCGGGCCTTCAGCACCTGGGACTGGCGCGTGTGGCCGGTGATTAGAATGACTGGAGCGAAGCGGTTAGGCTCCTTGGCCTCACGGCGCAGCCAATGGACGAAGTCGTAGCCGTCCGGCTCGGGCATCTGCACGTCGGACAGGATCAGATCCAGCGTCTGGCTGGCCACATGCTCCTTGGCCTCCGCCACGGTCTCGGCGCGATGCACCGTGCGCACGCCAAAGCCGTAGACGACCTGGCAGAGGATATCGAGAGACTGCCCGTTGTCGTCCAGCACCAGCACCGACGCGTGTTCGAGCTGGATCCTGGTCGCCGACTGAAGGGCGGAGGCGAGGGACATTCGCTACCAGAGGTCCGGTTCGCCCGCCTGGCGATCCCAGGCGGGTTCGACGTTGGCCGTGCGCAGCCGCACCACCAGATCCGCTAGGCCAAGGCCCTTGAGCAGCGGTTCGAGCTGCAGGCTCCATTCGCCGTTGGCATGCTCGCTGATGCGTTCCAGCACGCAGGAGAGACCGGCGAGGCGCTGGGTCAGTTCGTCGAGCGCCTGAAGGCGCGTCAGGTTGGCGATGGCCACGCCGTCATTGGCCAGATCGCCGGCCAGAACCTCGCACTCGCGGCAGATCGCAGCCGCGGCCGCCAGTTCCGCGGCCAAGCGGCGCGACAGCTCGCCCACCGGCAGGTCGCCGGCGTCTTCGGGCGTGAGCAAAGCTGCGGGGCGGAGCGAGGTCGACATGATGTCCCTTAGAACAGTTCCAGATCGCCCGAGGACTCCGCGGGCGGCGGCGCGGCGGGACGACGAACTTCCTGCGGAGCTTGCTCGACGGCGACCAGGCGCTGACGCACCCGCCCGCTGACGGGCCAGAACTCCACCCGGCGGGCCGAGGGGCCGCCAGTGCTGGACGAAACAACCGGAATGCCTTCGTCGCGCAGGAAGCGTTCGGCGAATTCGGCGTTGCTCGCGCCCACGTCGGACAAGCCGTCGAACAGCTTGCCGCCGCCGAAGATCTTGGCCTCCAGACGGTCGCGACGAGCGCCCTGCTTCAGAAGGTCGTTGATCAGCAGTTCCATGGCGTAGGCGCCGAACCGGACCGAGTCGCCGCCCCGACCGCCGCCGTCATCGGGCAGCAGGAAGTGGTTCATGCCCCCGATCCCCGCCTGGGGGTCACGAATGCATGCAGCAATGCAGGAGCCCAGCACAGTGGTCATAACGACGCCGGGGTCGTTCGTGACATGCTGCTCGCCCTGGGTCACATGGACCTTGCGCGTGTATTCCGGAGCTGTCGGCGCGGGCCGGCCAAGGGTCATGTCAGTTGCCCGAAGACCTGTTCGATCTTCTCGCGCAGAACCTGCACGGTGAAGGGCTTCACCAGGTAGTTGTTCACGCCGAACTGCACGGCGCGCTGGACCAGCTCGCGGTCGGCGCGGCCAGTCAGCATGACGAAGGCCACCTTGCTGATCGGCGGGTGGGCGCGCACCGCGCGCAGCAGCGCCAGCCCATCCATCTTCGGCATGTTGAAGTCCGAGATGATCAGGTTCACCGGCTTGGCGACGACATTCTTTAGGGCTTCCTCGCCGTCGGCGGCTTCGCGGACGTCGCGGAAACCGATCTGCTGCAGACCATTGCGGACCAGGGCCCGCATGGTGAGCTGATCATCGACGACCAGAACGGAGATGGAGGATGCTGCGGGCATGATTCAACGTTTCGCAGAAGAGAGATCGAGGATGGCGGAACCGATCGCCGAGAGTGACAGCTGCTTTTCGACAGCACCCATCTCGTAGGCGGCTCGGGGCATTCCGTAGACAACGCAGGTGGACTCGTCTTGGCCGATCGTGCGGGCTCCGGCCTCTCGCATGGCGAGAAGGCCCTGGGCGCCATCGCGTCCCATGCCCGTCAGGATGACGCCGACGGCCTTGTCGCCCATGACGGACGCCACCGACTTGAACATCACGTCCACCGAGGGACGGTGGCCGCTGACGGGATCGCCGTCGGTAAGACGGCAGCGCAGCCCGGCCGAGCGGCTGATCTCCAGATGGGTCGCGCCGCCAGGAGCCACATAGACCTTGCCGGGCTCCAGCACATCGCCGTCGCGGGCCTCATAGACCTTGGCGTTGCAGGCGCGCCCGAGGCGCGCCGCGAAGCTGGCGGTGAAGGCCGCCGGCATATGCTGGGTGATCACCGTCGGCGGACAGTTGGCCGGATAGTTGTTCAGCACCGTCAGCAGGGCCTCAACCCCGCCGGTGGACGAACCGATGGCGACCAGATCGCCCGACGGAACGAACTCCTTGGCCCGGACCGGCTTCGGCGGCGCTTTGGCGCTGGTGCTGATAGTGGCGCGCACCGTGGCGCGCGCGGCGTTCTTCACCTTGGCGGCGATCTCCGCCAGGGCGTCGCCCCCGGCGACGTTGTTGGTCGGCTTGCCCACGCAATCGACAGCGCCGATTTCCAGCGCGCGCAGAGTCACATCAGCGCCGGCTTGGGTCAGGCTGGAGACCATGACCACCGGCATCGGCCGCAGGCGCATGATCTTTTCGAGGAACTCGAGGCCGTTCATGTTCGGCATTTCGATGTCGAGCGTGACGACGTCGGGGTTCAGAGCCTTGATCGCGCCGCGGGCCTCGAACGGATCACCGGCAGAGCCGACGACCTCGATCTCGGGATCGCGGCGCAGGGCGGCCGTGATCAGGCCGCGCATGGTGGGAGAATCGTCGACGACGAGAACCTTGATGGTCATCAGCGGCCCCCGACCTTGCGGTAAGAAGTCAGGCCGTTGCTATCGAACGAGGTGTTCGTAGCCGGAACCCGCTCGGAATGACCGATGTAAAGGCGACCCCCGTCGGCGATCAGAGGCGCAAAGCGCGTCCAGATCCGCTCTTGAGTCGGTTCGTCGAAATAGATGACGACGTTGCGGCAAAACACAGCGTGAAACGGCCCTTTCATCGGCCAGTCGCCGATAAGGTTGAGTTCCTTGAAGCTGACCAGGCTGCGGGCCGCGGCGCCAACGCGCCACATGCCCTTGTTGTTGGGGTCACGCTCGAAGAATTGATTGCGGATGGGACCAGGCACCGGCTCGATCTGAGCTTCGTCGTAGACGGCGGCGCGGCCGGTCTCCACGACGTTGGAATCGATGTCGGTGGCGAGAATCTTGATGTCGAGGTCGGCGGCGTTCGGGAACACCGACAACACGGTCAGGGCCATGGAATAAGGCTCCTGCCCCGTGGAGCAGGCAGCCGACCAAAGGCGCAGGCGGCCACCACGACGCACTTCCTCGGCCATGGGCAGCAGGACGTGTTCGCGAAGGTCGTCGAAATGATGCGGCTCGCGGAAGAACCGCGTGACGTTGGTGGTCAGCGCCCGAAGCATGTTCTGCGCTTCTTCCCGGTCCTGAACGACCATGGCGCAGTAGGCTTTGAAGCTGTCCATGCCGAGAATGCGCAGACGCTTGGCCAGTCGCGAGTAAACGAGCGTGGCCTTGCTGTCGGCCAGGCTGATGCCAGCCTGGTCGTACATGATCTGCGCGATCTGTCGGAAGTCATCCGCCGTGAAAAGGAACTCGCCCTCGACGAGGGGAGGCTTCCGTTCGGTTCGGACAGCCGGGGCCAGGGTCATGCAGCGAGCGCCTCGCGTTCGGGCAGCAGGCGGTCGAGAGAGATTTCGCTGATCATCCGGCCTTCCAGCGAGATGATGCCGCGCACGAAGCTGCGCACGCGATCACAGGCCACGTCCGGGGTCGGCTGCACCAGATCGTCGGTGATCGACAGGATGTCGGACACGGCGTCGACCAGCAGGCCCATCATCCGCTCCTGAACCTTCACCACGATGATCACGTGGCGGACGGTCGGCTCGGCGGAGCCGAGACCCAGGCGCGAGGACAGGTCCATGATCGGCAGGACCGCGCCGCGAAGATTGATGACGCCACGCATGTAATTGGGCGACTGGGGAAGCGAGGTGGCCGGGCTCCAGCCCCGGATCTCGCGAACCGCCATGATGTCCACGCAGTATTCCTGCTGGTTCACCCGGAAGGAGATCAGTTCGCGACGCTCGCCGACTGTGGCGGTGGTGTGGTCGATCATGATGTCTATTCCGCTGCGATCATAGGTTCAGTGGGTTTGGGAGCCGGCGCCTCGCGGCGGCGAAGATTGATCACCGCGTCGACGTCGAGGATGAGGGCCACGCGGCCGTCGCCCAGGATGGTGGCGGCGGCGACGCCTTCCACCTGCTGGTAGTTGGCCTCCAGCGACTTGATGACGACCTGGCGCTGGCCCTGGATGTTGTCGGCCACGAGAGCGGCCTTGCTGCCGTCTTCGCTCTCCACCAGCAGGACGACGCCTTCGGTGGGGTCCGGCGCGTTGGCGCGGTAGCCCATGGTGCTGCCGATATCGACCAGCGGCACGAAGCTGTCGCGGACCGCCAGGACCGCGCCGGTCGGGCCGAGCGCGCGAACCTCTTCGGGCTTGGGACGCAGGCTCTCGACAATGGCGGCCAGGGGCACGACCAGGGTCTGATCAGCGACCTCGACCACCATGCCGTCGAGCACGGCGAGGGTCAGCGGCAGGCTGAGCGTGAAGGTCGAACCCTGACCCGGGCGCGAGCTGATCGAGATGCGGCCGCCCAGGGCCTGCACCGAGCGACGGACCACGTCCATGCCCACGCCGCGACCCGAAACGTCCGACACCTTGTCGGCGGTCGAGAAGCCGGGAAGGAAGATCAGGTTGTCGATCTCTTCGTCGGTCAGCGTCAGATCCGGAGCGATCAGGCCCTTGTCCACGGCGATCTGCTGAACCTTGGGACGGTTGATGCCGCGGCCGTCGTCGGTGACCTCGATCACGATGCGGCCGCCGCGGTGCAGGGCGTGCAGCTTGATGACGCCTTCGACAGGCTTGCCGACTTCGCGGCGCTCGTCGGGCATCTCCAGGCCGTGGTCGATGGCGTTGCGCAGCATGTGCGTGATCGGGTCGGACAGACGCTCGATCACGGTCTTGTCGACCTCGGTGCCTTCGCCTTCCATGACGAGGCGGACCTGCTTGCCGACCATGGAGGCGACTTCGCGGACCAGACGCGGCATGCGCTGGAACACCGACTTCACCGGCTGGGCGCGGATGGCCATGACGCTGTCCTGAATCTCGCGCGTCAGTTGCTCAAGTTCGTCGAGGCCGATGGCGAGGTTGGAGGACTGCGGAATGCCGTGTTCGGCAACGCGCTGGGCGATCATGGCCTGATTGATGACCAGCTCGGAGACCAGGTCGATCAGACGGTCGATGCGCTCGGGGTCCACGCGGATCACCGATGAACCGGGACCCGGGGTCTCGACGGGCGCCTTGGGCGGCGCGGCCATGGCGGTCGGCTTGGCGGCCACGGCGGCGGCGGCGGCCGGCGTCATCGCTACGGGCGGCGGCGGCGCGGTGGCGACCGGAGCGGCGACCGGCGCGGAGGTCGCGGCGCTGATCAGGGCGGCGATATCGACGCTGGAGTCGCTTTCAGCTTCGACGTCCGGCTCAGGCTCAACCATTGCAGCAGCCGCGATGGGCGCTTCGCCGCCGGAGAGGGGCGTTATGGTCAGATCGCAATCGCCGTCCACGAATTCGAAGACTTCCCGAACGTCGGCTTCGCTCTTGTCGGTGGTCAGCTTCACCGTGAAGGTCAGGTAGGAGGCTTCCGGATCCATGTCAGCCAGATCCGGCATGGCGTCGTCGTTGAAGCTGGTCTCGATCGAGCCCAGGCGCTCCAACTCGCGGATTAGCAGCAGGCTCTCGTTGGCCTTGCGATAGAGGTCGGACTTGGGCTGGATCACCACCAGCCAGCCGCTCGGCGCATCGGCCTCGGCGGGAGCTTCATCGACGACGACCGTCATCGGGGTGAAGCCAAAATCCATGTCGTCCAGCTCGGCGGGAACCGAGGAGGCGAGGTCGAAGTCGTCGTCGTCGGACGGGGCGGAGGCGGCGGGCGCCGGCGCGGCGCCGCCCGACTGCCAGGCTTCCAGCTCGGCGGCCATGGAGGCGGAGAGGGCCTCGTCCACGTCGCCCATGCCGCGCGCGGCGCTGACGTGGTCGGCCAGGACGTCGGAGGCGCGAAGCAGCAACGCGACCAGATCAGGCGCGGCGGCGACCTCGCCGCTGCGGACGCCGTCCAGCAGGGTTTCGAAGACGTGGGCGAAACGGACGAGCGGATCCAGGCCGAACGCACCCGCGCCGCCCTTGATCGAGTGGACGGCGCGGAAGACGGCGTTCACCGTCTCGCCGTCGCTCGACCCGTCCTGCATGGCCAGGAGTCCACCTTCCAGATCGGCGAGAAGCTCCTCGCACTCCTGGAAGAAGGTGACCTTGATGGCCTCTAGTTCGTCCATCCCCGACGCCCCCGCGATCTTTCTGCTTAAGCCGCGACTCGGCGGATGGCCTCGACGAGTTTGTCGGGATTGAAAGGCTTCACGATCCAACCGGTGGCGCCTGCCGCACGGGCCCGCTCCTTCTTGGCCGGGTCGCTTTCGGTGGTCAGCACCAGGATCGGGGTGGCGCGGTGGCTATCGTCCACCCGCACGGCCTCGATGAAGCCAAAGCCGTCCAGCTTGGGCATGTTGATGTCCGTGATGATCACGTCCGGCTTATGCGCCGACAGAACCTCAAGGCCGTGCTCACCGTCCACGGCCTCAACCACGTTGAAGCCCGCGCTGGCGAGCGCCATCCGCAGCATGTCCCGCATGGTGCGGGAGTCATCGACCGTCAGGATCGTACGCGTCGTCACGATTGGGCTCCGTAAGTGGCAGTGCCAAGCGCCTCGTGGGCGCCGAACAGGCGAATGGCTTCAGCGAAGGATTCAGAGGGGTTGGTTAACGAAAAGCTCTGTCCGTCGGTGCGCCAGGTTGACGCAGCCGCCAGAAGCACCTGTAGGCAAAGCCCGCCCAGGCGCCGGACGCCCGAGGCGTCCAGCTCCAGGGACGAGCCCCGCTGCGCCAGGATTGAAGCCTTCAATCCGGCGGCAGCCTTAAGGTCCATGGTCTCGGGGAGGGTCATCTGGGCCATAGGGCTCAGAACTCTTCCCAGCCGTCTTCAGCCGGCGCGGCGGCCAGGGCGTTGGCCCCGGAAACGCCTGGCCGGGCGAAGGTGTTGAGCTTGGCGCGCTGTTCGGCGACCGGGTTGCGAGCCGGAGCGTGGGTCGCCGGGTCGGCCATGGTCGGACGGGCGCCGGCGGGAGCGCCTTCGCCCACCCGGAAGCGGCTCATCAGGCGGACCAGCTCGGTCGTCTCGCCCTTCAGCGAGTGGGTCGCGGCGGTGGACTCTTCCACCATGGCCGCGTTCTGCTGCGTCACTTGGTCCATCTGATTGACGGCGGTATTGACCTCTTGCAGGCCGGTGGCCTGCTCTTCGGCCGAGGCCGCGATCTCGGTGACCAGAGCGTCGATCTCGCCGACCTTGACCACGATGCGCTGAAGCGCTTCGCCGGTCTGACCGACCAGGCTCACGCCCGAACCGACCTGTTGGCTGCTGGACGAAATCAGAGCCTTGATCTCCTTGGCCGCTTCGGCCGAGCGCTGGGCCAGGGCCCGCACTTCGGAGGCGACGACCGCGAAGCCCTTGCCAGCTTCGCCCGCACGCGCGGCTTCGACGCCGGCGTTCAGGGCCAGCAGGTTGGTCTGGAAGGCGATCTCGTCGATCACGCCGATGATGTTGCCGATCTGGCGCGACGAGTTCTCGATCTCGCCCATGGCCGAGACGGCCTGACGAACGACTTCACCCGAATGCTGGGCTTCGCCGCGGGCCGTGGACACCACGTCCGAAGCCTGCTTGGCGCCCGAGGCGGTGCGCTTGACCGTGGCGGTCAGCTCGTCGAGGGCGGCTGCGGTTTCTTCCAGCGACGCGGCTTGCTGCTCGGTGCGGCGCGACAGGTCGTCGGAGGCGTGTGCGATTTCGTCGGCGCCGGTACGCAGGCCGTCCGTGGAGGCCGCGATGACCTTCATGGTTTCCTGCATCTGGGTGATCGCGCCGTTGAAGTCGTCCTTCAGCTTGCGGTAGTCGCCCGGGAAGTCAGCGGTGACGCGGTAGGTCAGGTCGCCCGAAGCCAGGCGCTCAAGGCCCGAGGCCAGTTCCGACACCACAGTGGCGGCCACCTTGGCGGCTTCGGCGGCGGAACGTTCAGCGGCGGCGCGCTCTTCGTCGGTGAGGGCGCGGGCGGCTTCCTGTTCACTGCGCATCTGCTCCAGGTTCAGCTGGTTTTGCTTGAACACGCCGAGCGAGGTGACGATGGCGCCGAGTTCGTCCTTACGGGCGAGGCGCTCGATGTCGATGCTGTTGTCGCCCTTGGCCAGGGTCTCGGTGGCGCGGGCGATGTCGTTGATGGCGCGGCGAGTGGCGAGCACCGAAATCAGTGCCAGGCCAGCGACCGCCAGAACCGTTATGATGCTGCCGACGATGCTGACCGTCTGGGCCAGGGCCGCTTCTTTCTGCGCGGCTTCAGCGCGGGCGGTGGTCTGAGCGTTTTCCTTCTGGACGACCTTGTCCAGGAGGGCGCTCATCTTGTTGTACTCTTCCTCGAAGGGGGCCACGAAGCCGACGGCGGTTCCGAAATCCACGCCGATCATGCCGCTCACCACGTCGATGGCGCTGCGGCATTCGTCGATGGCCTTCACCAGTTGGGCGTAGTCGGCCTTCTGGGCGGGGTCGGCGTTCTTCTGAAGCTCGGAGAGCTCCTTCTTGATCGCATCCATCTCGGCCAGGGCGGCGGTCATGCGCTCGCCAACCTTTTCGACCTCGATCTGGCCGGCGGCGTGCGTCAGGGCGAGATAGAGTTCACCGTGAACCCCCTCGATCCGCTTGGACAGGGCCTGGATGCGCAGGTTGTCGCGCATGTCGACGGCGACCACCTGTTGCAGCGCCGCTGACTGTTGGCGCTGAACAATGATTGCGCCAGTCGCCAGAACGGCCAGCATCAGAAGAGCGAAGGCGGGCGCAAAGCCCATCTTGATGATCAATGGCAGATCGACGAGCCGGAAACGCTTCATCGGTGGAGATCCCCTCAACGACGCGACATTTCTTTCGCGCCTACAGCATGGTCGGGGATCATGGGGAGATATCGTTAACAGATGCTCACTTGCCGCAGCTGTTTTTTCAAGTTCTCAGCGCCTGTATAAAGTCAACAAAAGACGTAACGCCGTTCTCTAGGCAAATTCTGCTTCCTGCGGCGATTATTGCCCATCCGACTCAGGAACTTTTAACCCACCCCTCCTAGAACGGCCTTCTGGTTTAGTTCTCTCCCCAACATCAGGAGCAAGCGGGATGAAGTATCCGATCGCTATCGCCGCCGGACTGGCTGCGAGCCTCTTTGTCGCTCAGTCGACGTTCGCCGCCGGCGGTTTTGAAGAAGCCATGGGCGCCTGCCTGTCCAAGCACGCCAACACGCGTGACGCGGCGCAGGTCATGCTGGAATGCAACGCTGACGGCGGCAAGCTGTCGGCCTGCAAGGTCGTGTCCGACAGCGCTGCTGGCAAGGGCTTCGACAAGGCCGCCGTCTGCATCGCTGAAAAGCTGCCGATGGCTGGCAAGACCGGCGCCGTGAAGGTTCCGTTCCGCTTCCCGGGCGGCGCGTAAGCCTTACCGCGCAAGCGTATAGCACCTGATTTTTGGTGACGCCGTCCTGTCTCAGGACGGCCAGCAGCCGCCCACACACCGTGGGCGGCTGTTCGCGTTAACCGCGCCCTTTAAGCTTACCGGCCAGGCCGCGCGAAGGTGGCCAGTCGCGCCCGCTGTTCGGCCACCGCGTTGCGCGCCGGGGCATGCACCTCCGGATCGGCGGCCATAGGCCGACGAGCGGCTCCCGATAGACTGAACTTGCCGATCAGGGCCGTCAGATCCGCCGCCTCGCTGCGCAGGGAGCGGCTCGACGCTGTGGAGCGCTCGACCATGGCGGCGTTCTGCTGGGTGACGTGATCCATCTGGCCTACGGCGATATTGACCTGGTTCAGGCCCGCCGACTGTTCAAGGGCGGAGGACGCGATCTCGCCCACCAGGCTGTCGATTTCGCCCACGCGGGTGACGATCCGTTGCAGGGCCTCGCCCGTCTGGCCGACCAGATCGACGCCAGCCTCCACCTGCTGGCTGCTGGACGAAATCAGGGCCTTGATCTCCTTGGCCGCATCGGCCGAGCGCTGGGCCAGGGCCCGCACTTCGGAGGCGACGACCGCGAAACCCTTGCCAGCGTCGCCGGCACGCGCGGCTTCGACGCCGGCGTTCAGGGCCAGCAGGTTGGTCTGGAAGGCGATCTCGTCGATGACGCCGATGATGTTGCCGATCTGGCGCGACGAGTTCTCGATCTGCCCCATGGCCGCGACCGCGTCCTGAACGACCACGCCAGAGCGTTGCGCCTCGCCCTTGGTGGCGCCGACGACGTCCGCGGCCTCGTGCGCGGCGGCGGCGCTGCGCTTGACGGTGGCGGTCACCTGCTCGAGAGCGGCGGCCGTCTCCTCCAGGCTGGCGGCCTGGCTTTCGGTACGACGAGACAAGTCTTCCAGGGCCTGGGCGATCTGATCGACCCCGGAGCGAATGCCTTGCGCAGCCTGACCCACGCCGCCCATCGCCTCGCCCAGCGAACCGACCGCGTTGTTGTAGTCGTCTTTCAGCTTCTGGAATTCAGGAGAGAAGTCCGCCGACAGACGGCCGACAAGATCCCCGGCGGCCAGCATGGCGAGGGCCTTGCCGAGGGCCTCGACAACAACGGCCTGCTCGCGCTCAGCCTTCTGGCGCGCCTCTTCCTGGCGACGGCGTTCGGCGTCGATCGCCTCCATATAGGTCGAGATGCCCAGTTCCATATCGAGCAGCACCGCCTTGACCAGGGCGGTCAGGGCGTCGGCCGCGGCTTCGCGCTGGGCCGGCTTGCCTGCGAACATGCCCTTGGGCCAGCGGTCCTTGATGGCCGCGCGCAGCAGTTGCTCGGAGATCAGGGAGTAGCCGCCGACGTACCAGCGGGGCTCCAAGCCGATACGGGCGTGCGTCTGGCCGACGGTGGTCGCCTCGCTAGCGAAAACCTCATCGAAATCAGCTTCGGCGATCTTGCCCCAGTGCGCGGACTGTCGGCGGGTGGCCGAAGCGATGTGCGCCTCGTCCCGGAAGAAGGCCTTGGTGTGCGGATCCTGCCGCACCTTGTCGTAGAAGAGGCCCAGCGCGTGGCCGATCTCCTCGCGGATCACCGGACCAAGCGTACGCAGGGCGGAACGCGCCTTGGGGTCTAGACCGACGAAGCGAGTGCGTTCGGCGATGGCTTGAGGGTCTGCCACGGCGGGTCCTTGGAACTGATTTGAGGTCGTGTCCGACACTCAAATGAAATCCTTACCCACGCCTTAACCATACTCGCCAAGCGTTGTTATATAAGGCAAACCCCTCCCCCGCGAACGAGGGAGGGGCGCGTTGGCTATGCCTTGGCGAGCTCGCTCGCGTGGCGGCTGTAGAGAAGATAGACCACAACCCCGATCACGTTCCAGATGAGGAAGCGGATCTGGGTCGATTGGGGCAGGCTCCAGAAAAGATAGAGGCAGCCCAGGATCGCGGCCGGGGCCACGATGAACCACACAGGGGTCTTGAAGACCCGCGGACGGTTCGGCTCGCGGCGACGCAGAATGATCACCGACAACGCCACCGCGATGAAGGCGGCCAGGGTGCCGGCGTTGGCCAGTTCGGCGATCTCCTTCAGGGGGAAGAAGCCGGCGATGGCCGCGGCGATGGCGCCCGTCAGCATGGTCATGACGACGGGGGTGCCGGTCTTCTTGTTCACGCTGGCCAGGCCGCGCGGCAGCAGGCCG
The DNA here is from genome assembly GCF_027474405.1 of Caulobacter sp. NIBR2454. GTDB lineage: Bacteria > Pseudomonadota > Alphaproteobacteria > Caulobacterales > Caulobacteraceae > Caulobacter. The sequence goes on along the minus strand of NZ_CP114871.1, from coordinate 566,714 downwards.
TCGCGGGCCATGACGAAGAAGATGCGGCTCTGCCCGAACATGAAGGCCATGATGACGGTGGGCAGGGCCACGACCGCGGCGGCGGCCACGACCTTGGCGATGGCGGGCTGATTCAGGGTTTCCAGGATGAAGACCAGCGGGGCCTCGCTCTTGGAGAACACTTCTGCGCGGCTGGCGCCGATGGCGACCGCGGCGACCAGCATGTAGATGGCCGTGCAGATCAGCATCGAACCGACGATGCCGATGGTCAGGTCTCGCTTGGGGTTCTTGGTCTCCTCGGCGGCGGTGGACACCGCGTCGAAGCCGTAGAAGGCGAAGAAGATCAGGGCCGCGGCGGCCATGACGCCGATCTTCTCGGTCCCGTTGGTCTGGCCCGAGAAGCCGTTCGGCATGAACGGCGTGAAGTGGCTGGCGTCAAAGGTCGGCAGAGTGATGAAGACGAAGGCCGCCAGGGCCACGATCTTCACGGCGACCAAGACCATGTTGATGTTGGCGCTTTCCTTGGTGCCCGCCGACAGCAGGCCCGCCACCAGGAAGCAGATGAAGATCGCCGGCAGGTTGACGACGCCGCCCGCGTGGGGACCGGCCATGAGTTCGGCCGGGAAGCCGAGGCCGGACAGGAAGGGCTGAACGTGGGCCGACCAGCCCACCGCCACCGCCGAGCAGACGACGGTGTATTCCAGGATCAGGCTCCAGCCCACGACCCAGGCGACCAGTTCGCCCATCACCGAGTAGCTGTAGGTATAGGCGCTGCCCGAGGCCGGGATCAGGGTGGCCATCTCGGCGTAGCAGAGCGCAGCACAGGCGCAGATCGCGCCGGCGATGGCGAAGGACAGGATCACGCCAGGGCCGGCCAGCCCGGCGCCGATGCCGGTCAGGGTGTAGATGCCCGTGCCGACGATGGCGCCGACGCCAAGAGCCACGAGATGCGGCCAGCTGAGGGTGGGCGTAAGACGGTGCCGCGCGTCCACCGCGGCGAGCGCGTCGATGGATTTACGGCGTGTGATGAAGCTCATTTGGGTGTTCCCCCCTTGGTTTGGGCGGACCATGGCGCGGTGAAAGCCAAATGGCAAAGCCTCCGTGCGCGGAGGCCTGCGCATTTTCAATCAGACGATCAGCAGGGCCGCGGCGAGCAGGGCCGCTCCGCCGACCAGGATGGTCGTTCCCACCAGAGCAGCCGCCAGCTTCGGCTGCACGCCGAGCAGGGCCTTGGGTCCGATCTGGGCCGAAATCGCAGCCACCCCGCCGAGCAGCAGGATGCGCGATGTGGCGGCCATCGCCTCGACCAGAGGCTGAGGCAGCAGGTGCAGGCCCCGCGCCAGGATCAGGGCCGCGAAACCCCAGACGAACAGCGGGGGCGCCTTCAGCGCGGGCCGCTCTCCCGCGGGGGCCGCCGCGAAGCGAGCGAGGATGATTCCCACCAGCACCACCGCCGGGCCGAGCCACAATATGCGCGCCAGTTTGGAGAGAGCCGCCGCATCGGCGGCTTCCGGCGACACCGACTGGCCGGCGCCAGCGACCTGGGCCACGTCATGGATGGAGAGGCCGAAGAACACGCCGGCCTGATGCGCGCTGAACCCCATAGCGTGGGCCAGCAGCGGATACAGCAGCATGGCCGCGGTCGACAGGATGTTCACCCCGACCACCACGAAGGCGGTGGTGCGCTGGATTTGCGGGGTCGAGGGCGCGGTCTGCGCCGCGGCCAGGGCGGCCGAGGCGCCGCAGATCGATACCGCGCAGGCGGCGATGGCGGCCTCGGCCAGAGGCAGGCCCAGCAGCACGCCAAGACCTGAACCCGCCGCCACGCCGGCCAGGACGATGGCGCCGCCGGCGACAAGAGCTGGAGCACCGAGGGCCGCCATCTCGGCGAATGTGATCTGGGCGCCCATCAGGGCCACGCCAAGTTGCAAGCCCGGCTTGGACCACAGGCCCAGGCCCGGCGCGAGCATGGGGCCGAGATTGGCGGCGCCGAGCGCCAGGCCCAGCGCCACGGCCAGCAGCGGGGCCGGCATATGAGTCAGGGGCGCAGCGGCCTGGGCGATGAAGGCGATGAGGCCGGCGGCGATGAGGCCTGGGCCGAACCAGTGGGCTGGCGAAGACCGGTCAGCCGGGTTGATCAGGCTCACCGCTCCGCGTCCGCGACAGCCTTGATCGGCGCCGCGCCGTGAGAATGGGCGGAGGCGTTGCGGCAGCTCATGCGGGCGTGCAGCCGCTCGACACACTGGCTGCCCGTGCGGACGAAGAGAAAGGGAAACAGACCGTGCAGCACGCAGGCTAGGCCCGCGCCGATCATGGTGAAACCAAAGCCGAAGGCGGTCCGCATGTGGCCGCCATAGGTCTCGCCGACCTGGGCGGGATGACGGGTGAAGGACTCGATCATCGCGGCGTTCCTTGAAAGCTCAGGGAATCCTCGCGCGGATTAGGAGAAAACGCATTGCCGATAAGGTTTCGCAGCGGTTAATCTAGAGAACATAATTCTCTAAATCGCCGAAAGCAGAGAATATGGAATTTGACACCATCGACCGCCGCCTTATGGCGATTCTCCAGGAGGACGCGACCGTCCCCGTCGCGGAACTGGCCGAACGGGTGGGTCTGTCGCAGACCCCGTGCTGGAAGCGGGTGAAGCGCTTGCAGGACGCGGGCGTGATCACCAAGCGGGTGGCGTTGCTAGACCGCGAGGCCCTGGGCCTGTCGCTGACCGTGTTCGTGGCGATCCGCACCAATCGTCACGACGAAGAATGGCTGACCACCTTCGCCGCGGGCGCGCGCAGCCTGCCGGAGGTAGTGGAACTCTATCGGATGAGCGGCGAGGTCGACTACCTGATGAAGGTGATCGTCAAGGACATCGGCGCCTATGACCGGTTCTACAAACGCCTGATCGCCACGGCGCCGCTGACGGATGTCTCGTCATCCTTCGCCATGGAGCAGATCAAGTTCACCACCGCCCTGCCCGTCCACGGTACCTAGGCGAGGGACGTCCGGACCTCGGCCGCGATCTCATAAGAGCGCAGGCGGGCGGCGTGATCGTACATCTGGCAGGCGATGATGATTTCATCGACGCCGGTCCGCTGCAGGAAGGCCGATAGACCCTCGCGCACCGTATCTTTTGAGCCGGTGAAGGAGCAGCTGGTGATCTGCCGCAGGGTGGCCCGCTCCATGTCGGTGAGGCTTTCCTCATAGCCCTCGATCGGCGGCTGCAGCTTGCTGGGCCGGCCCCGGCGCAGATTGACGAAGGCCTGCTGCATCGAACTGGTCAGGAAGCGCGCCTCGGCGTCGGTGTCAGCGGCGAAGATGTTCACTCCGGCCATGATGTAGGGGGCGGCCAGATGCTCCGAAGGCCGGAAATTGCGGCGATAGAGGTCGATGGCGTTCATCAGCTCCGCCGGCGCGAAGTGCGAGGCGAAGGCGTAGGGCAGGCCCAGCATAGCCGCCAGCTGAGCGCCATAGGTGCTGGAGCCGAGAATCCAGACCGGGACGTCCTGCCCGGCTCCCGGCACGGCGATGACGGGCTGCCCCTCCAGCGGCGGGCGGAAGTAGTTGATCAGCTCCAAGACGTCATTGGGGAAGCTGTCGACGTCGCCCATCAGGTTGCGGCGCAAGGCTCGCGCCGTGGTCTGATCCGAACCGGGCGCGCGGCCCAGACCCAGGTCGATGCGGCCCGGGAACAGCGCGGCTAGGGTGCCGAACTGCTCTGCGATCACCAATGGCGCGTGGTTCGGCAGCATGATGCCGCCCGCCCCGACCCGGATGGTCTTGGTGCCGGCCGCCACGTGGCCGATGACCACCGAGGTGGCGGCGCTGGCGATGCCGGGCATCGAGTGGTGCTCGGCCAGCCAGAAGCGTTCATAGCCCCACGCCTCCGCGTGGCGGGCCAGATCGAGGCTGTCGCGGAAGGATTGGGAGGCGTCGCCGCCTTCAACGATGGGGGAGAGGTCTAGGACCGAGAACGGGATCATGTCCCGCATATAGGAAGGCGGGAGCCGAGTGTCAGTCCGGCCAGAGGTCCTGCACGCCGCCCTTGCGGTTCAGCATGTGGGTGGCGCGCTTGATCACCTGCAGCAGGCGGGCGATGCGGGCCTCTGAATCGTAGGTCAGCTTGGCGCGGGCGAGACCCTCCAGCATGAAGCGGGCGAGGTCGCGGCTGGCCTGGAAGCGCGGACCGGCGCCGGCGTGCAGCATCTTCATGAAATGATCGCCGGCCTGGGCGCGGTCGAACTCGGCCTGGGCCTTCGCCACCAGCTCGGCCACCGCCGGCTCGGTGCGGCCCGCCGCCTCCATCTCCTGGAAGGCGATGAAGGGCTTGGTGTGCAGCAGCTCCCAATAGGTATCGATGGCGTGCTCGGTCACGTCGGCGCCCGGCGCCAGGGTGCGACTGGCCGCCTCGAACAGGCGGGTGCGCTCGGTGTGGATGTGGACAACCGCCGCCTCGACCAGAGCCTCGCGGGTCGGGAAATGGTAGAGCATCGCCCCGCGGGTCAGATCGGAAGCCTCGGCGATCGCGGCGTTTGTGGCCGCGTGATAGCCGATCTCGGCGATCAGGTTCATGGCGCGGTCAAGAATGCGCGCCCGCGTCTTCAGCGACTTGGGCGTGTCCTTGGCGGGACGCAACGCGGTTTGATCGACATCCATGATTCTCTGCCATAGAGGGCGGCCTGCTGCGCTGCAACAGGCCTTGTGGCGCAAGGCTCCGCTTGCTCGTTCATAAGGCGGCTGTCACCGAGGCGACATGCAATCAGCCTAATCGCCGTCCCATTTATCCGGATGGGGGCTTTCAGTCATGAGCGTTGAGTCGATCCGCAGCTTCCGTAGCGTTTTCATCTCCGACATCCACCTGGGCACGCGCGGCTGCCAGGCCGAGTTGCTGCTGGACTTCATCAAACAGATCGAATGCGACAAGCTCTACCTCGTCGGCGACATCATCGACGGCTGGAAGCTGCGCAGCGGCTGGCACTGGCCCCAGGCCCACAATGACGTCATCCAGAAGATCCTGCGCATGGCCCGCAAGGGCTGCGAGGTGATCTATGTGCCCGGCAACCATGACGAGGGGGTCCGCGACTTCTGCGGCGTCCACTTCGGCGGGGTGGTGGTGCAGCGCGAGGCCATTCACGAAACCGCAGACGGGCGGCGCTTCCTGGTGGTCCACGGCGACGAGTTCGATGGTGTGGTGCAGCACGCCAGATGGCTCGCCTTCGTCGGCGATTGGTCCTATAGGACGATTTTGATGCTGAACACCGTCGCAAATCGCCTGAGAAGGCGGATGGGGCTCGGCTACTGGAGCTTGTCGGCCTATCTGAAGGTCAAGGTGAAGAACGCGCTGCAGTTCATCGAAAACTTCGAGTCCGCCGTCGCTGAAGAAGCGCGACGTCGCGGAGTCGACGGCGTGATCTGTGGCCATATTCACAAGGCCGAGATGCGCGACATCGACGGCATCACCTATATCAACGACGGCGACTGGGTCGAAAGCTGCACGGCGCTCGTTGAGCATGCCGACGGACGGCTGGAGATTCTGGAGTGGGCCAAGGAGCGTTCGTGGTCGATGATCGACCGTAAGACGCCACGCGCCCTTTCGCCCGTCCCGGAGACGATCGCCGCCTGATGAGGATTCTGCTCGCCACCGACGCCTGGGAGCCGCAGGTCAACGGCGTCGTGCGCACCCTCACCCGCGTTATGGCCGAGCTCAAGGCCATGGGTCACGAGGTCGAGGTGGTGAGCCCCGATCAGTTCCCAACCGTCCCCATGCCCACCTATCCGGAGATCAAGCTGGCTCTGGGGGCGTACGAGCCGGTGCAGGAAAAGTTCAAGTCCTTCGAGCCCGAGGCGATTCACATCGCCACCGAGGGTCCGATCGGGCTGGCGGCGCGGCGTATATGCCTGGAATGGCGACTGCCCTTCACCACCAGCTACCACACCCGCTTTCCCGAATATGTCTCGGCGCGCCTGCCCCTGCCCCAGCCCTTGGCCCTGGGCGCCGGCTACGCCTACATGCGCTGGTTCCACAAGCCGTCGGGCCGGCTGATGGTGGCGACGCCCACCATGCGCGACGAGCTGATCACACATGGCTTCCGCAACATCTCGCCCTGGTCTCGCGGGGTGGACGTCGATGTCTTCCGGCCCCGCAAGAAGGGCGATCCTGACGTCTTCGAGGGCCTGGCTCGTCCGATCTTCCTTAATGTCGGCCGGGTGGCGGTGGAGAAGAACATCGAGGCCTTCGCGGCCCTGGATCTGCCCGGCACCAAGGTGATCGTCGGCGACGGACCGCAGCGTGAAGAGCTGGCCGAACAATATCCCGACGTGGTGTTCACCGGCGCCAAGTTCGGCGACGAACTGGCCCAGGCCTTCGCCTGCGCCGACGTCTTCGTCTTCCCGTCCCTGACCGACACCTTCGGCCTGGTGATCCTGGAAGCCATGGCGGCCGGCGTGCCCGTGGCCGCATTCTCGGCCCCTGGTCCGATAGACATCATCCCGGGTTCGGGATGCGGGGTGCTGGCGGAGGGCTATGACGGCGACCTGCGCCAGGCCTGCCTCGACTGCCTGGAACTGGATCGCAAGGCGGTGCGCGCCTTCGCCGAGAAGTATTCCTGGCGCGCCTGCGCGGAGGAATTCCTGCAGAATCTGCAGCCCTATCCCGAGCCCGAAAAAACGCGCTTCTGGCGCCGGTTGCGCCGACTGGCCCGCCTGCGTCGCGGAACAGCCGGCAAGGCGGCCTAGGCCCGGGGCTTGGCGGTCCGCAGGATCAGCTTGTCGATCCGCGAGCCGTCCATATCAACGATCTCCACATCAAAGGCGCCGAGTTCCAGGATTTCGCCCTCGCGCGGGATGCGGCCCAGGCGGTCCAGAACAAGACCGGCCACGGTGTGATAGTCCCCCTCGACCTCGAACTGCTCGCCCAGGATCTCGTTCAACTCCTCCAGGCTCAGGCGGGCGTCGACGAGCCATGAGCCGTCCTCGCGGCGGATCATTCGGCCATCGACCTCGTCATGCGCTTCGGGGAAGTCGCCGGCGATCATCTCAAGCAGGTCCAGCGGGGTGATCACCCCCTGCAGCGAGCCGAACTCGTCCACCACCAGCGCCAGATGCAGGTGCGTGCTCTTGAACAGGGCCAAGGCGCGCAGCAGCGACATGCTCTCAGGGATGGCGACCGGCTGCTGAACCAAGGCGGCAAGGTCCAGCGCCCCGCCTGTCAGCAGGGCGTCGGCGAGATCTTTCTTGAGCACCACCCCCACGTCGCCGTCGAGGTCGGAGCCATGAGCCACGACGATGCGCGAATAGGGGCACTGGCGGATCTCGGCCAGGGTCTCGGCCTGGGTGTCGGCGAGGGAGACCCAGAAGATGTCGCGGCGCGGCGTCATCGCGACCCGCACCTGACGATCGCCCAAACGCAAAACTTCCTGGATCATCGAGCGCTCTTCCGGTTCGATCAGGCCCGCGTCGGCCCCCTCGGCCAGGACGGTCTCGACCTCTTCGGAGGTGATGTTGTTGGTCCGCTCGTCCCGCACGCCCAACAGGCGCAGAACGCCGGCGGTGGACGAGGTCAGCAGGGTCACGAAGGGCCGCATCGCCGCAGCCATGAGCGCAAGCGGCGGCGCCATGCGACGGGCGATGGCCTCGGGATGGATCAGGGCCAGGCGCTTGGGCGCCAGTTCGCCGAACACCAGCGAGACATAGGTGATGGCCACGACCACCACGGCGGTGGCGATGATCTCCGAATAGGGGCCGACCACCGGAAACTGTTCGAGCCAGGCATCGAACGCCCCAGCGATGGTGGCTTGTCCGTAGGCGCCGGCCAGGATGCCGATCAGGGTGATGCCCACCTGCACGGCCGACAGGAACCGCGTCGGGTTTTCCGCCATGGCGAGCGCGATCTTGGCGCCCTTGTCGCCTCGATCCGCGAGGGTCTGCAGCCGTGCGCGGCGGGATGAGACCACCGCCAGTTCGGACATGGCGAAAACCCCGTTCAGGAGAACGAGGAAAAGGACGATAGCGATGGCGAGTAGTGTCATGGCCTCTGAAGGCTGAGCGACGTCCGGCCAGGAGCGGCGGACGAACCCGACTTGCTTTCAAGGCGCGGGCGGGCCTTGCGCGACTATAGACGCAAGGCCCGCGAAGTTTGAAGGCGTTACAGCAGACGCCCGCGGATCGCCTGGGACAGAAGGTCAATCAGGCTGACCGCGGCCACGATCACCACCGCGATGGCGGCGACATTGGCGTAGGAAAAGCTGTTGAGGTTATCGAACAGCACCTGACCGATGCCGCCGGCGCCGATCAGGCCCAGCACGGTCGCCGCGCGGCTGTTCGATTCAAAGCGATAGAGAGCATAAGAGGTCCACAGGGGAGCCACCTGCGGGATCACCCCCCAAACGATCTCCTGCAGGGGCGCGGCGCCGGTGGCGCGCACGCCCTCGACCGGGCCCTTGTCGATGGACTCGACGGCTTCGGAGAACAGCTTGCCCAGGACGCCGCCGGTGTTCAGGGCCAGGGCCATCACCCCCGCGAACGGGCCCAGGCCCACGGCGACGATGAACACCGTGCCGATGACCAGATCGGGCACCGACCGCAGCACGTCCATCAGGCGACGAACCGGATGGCGAATCCACGGCGGCGAGATATTGCGCGCGCCGGCCAGACCGAGCGGCACCGCCGCCAGCACCGCGATCCCCGTGCCCCAGAGGGCGATCTGGATCGTCAGCCACATCTGGGCGACGTAGAGCTTCCATTGGCTGAAGTCGGGCTTCAGGAACTCCGACCCGAACTGGCGCATGTTCTCCGAATTGGAGAACAGCATCGGCAGCTTCTTCATCTCGGCCGGGCCGAAGCTGATGATCAGCAGGACCAGAATCCCGCCCCAGACCAGATAGTCGAAGATGCGGTCGGAGAAGGCGCGGACGGGCGGCTTGAGATGGGCTGTATCGACGGCGGTCATGCTTATTCCGCCGCCTTGCCGGTCTTGGCTTCAAGCGCGGCGCGCTCGGCGCGCACGGCGTCCAGGGCCTTCTTGGCCTCCGCGATCTTGGCCGCGTCCTTCTCGTTCTCCGCCACGGCCAGGGCGCCCGTCGCCTCCATCTCGCGGACGGGGATCAGGTGCGTGTTGTCGGCGGGTACGAAGCCGCCGATGGATAGCTTGCGCAGATTGGCGCGCTGGCGCTCGGCGTCGGGGCCTTCGCCCTTCCCGTAAGTCAGCATGAACTGGCGCACCTTTTCCTTCACCGCGGGGTCGAGGTCCTTGCGCCAGACGATCGGGTCCTCGGGCAGCTTGGGCGATTCCCAGATGACGCGGATCTGATTGGCGGCGCTTTCGCCGCGCTCCCGGTTCAGGCGGATGGAGGTGGAGTTGTTGGTCGCCACGTCCAGGACCCCTTTGGCGACGGCGAAGAGGTTGGCCTGGTGGTTGGCCGCGCGGACGGTCTTGAAGCACCGCTCCGGCTTGATGGCCTGGGGCGAGAACAGATAGGTCATTGGGGCCAGGGTGCCCGAGGTCGACTTGGCGTCGCCGATGCCGAAGTCCAAGGTCTTGTCGCACTTCAGCACGTCTTCCAGCGTCGTCTTGCTGGAGGCTGGAACGATCAGCACGGACTTGTATCCGTCGGCGCCCGACGGATCGAAGGTGCGGGCGAAGACTTCGCCGTTGGAGCGGCGCACGGCCTCAAGGCCCGACTGGTTCGAGAACCAGGCCACGTCCGTCTGCTTGAAGCGCATGGCCTCGATCAGGGAGGTGTAGTTGGACTGGAAGAACGGCTTGATCTTGTAACCGGTAGCCTTCTCCATGTCGGCCAGGATCGGGCCCCACTCGGTCTGCAGACCCTGGGCGTTCTCGACCGCCAGGATCGAGAAGTTGACGGTGGTCGGGCCGCCGGCGCCCGGATCGGGCTTGCCGCAACCGGAAAGGCCGATCATCGCCGCCAGAGCGGCGCCGGCGAGAATGCTGCGTCGGATCATTGCGGGGCTCCTTCCCAGAACACGTCTTCGAATTCCGGGCCGTAGATGTCGATAAGAGTCTTGCGGTCGAGGCCGCTCGCCGGTCCGTCATAGACCTTCTGCCCGGCCTTGAGGGCGACCACGCGGTCGCAGTAGCGCAGGGCGTAATCGACCTGGTGCAGGGTGACGACGACTGTGAGGCCGTCGGTCTTGTTCAGGTCGCGCAGCAGTTCCATCACCTTGCGCGCCGAAACCGGGTCCAGCGAGGCCACCGGCTCGTCGGCCAGGATGATCTTGGCCTTCTGGACCAAGGCTCGGGCGATGGCGGCGCGCTGCTGCTGGCCGCCAGACAGGGTGTTGGCGCGCTGGGCGGCGTAGTCGGCGACTCCGACCCGTGCGAGGGCGGCCATGGCCGCGTTCTTGGTCTCGGCCGGCCAACGGCCGAGCAGACCCCGCCAGAAGGGGATGCGCCCCAGCGAACCGAGCGCCACATTGGTGAACAGGCTCAGCCGGCCCACCAGATTGAACTGCTGGAAGATGAAGCCGATGCGGATGCGCGTGTGGCGCACGTCGTCCGCCACCTTGCCCTTGGCCTGGATCTTGGCGCCAAAGGCCTCGATACGGCCGTCGCCCGCGTCGATCGTCTGCAGACCGCTGATCGAGCGCAGCAGGGTGGATTTACCTGACCCCGAGGGGCCGATGAGGGCGATCATCTCACCCCGCGCGACGTCCAGCGAAACCCCGCCAAGGGCTTTGCGCGCGCCGAAGGTCTTGGCGACCTGACGGATTGAAAGAACGGCGTCCGACAATGGAGCACTCCCTAGTTCGAACCCCGTTAGCACGGACTCCCCGCCGGATAGGAAGGGGCGGGCCAAACTTTTACGATAATTCAGCCCTGCGACACATTTTCCACCTGCGATTTCGCGTCGGAAAATGGCCTTGAAGCCCCGTTGAGAAAATCTCGTGAATCGCCCGTGGAAGCCCTGGCGCGCCTGATGTCAGGCCCCTACGAGTTTTGTGACAAAGGTCGCGCTAACCCTGTCTGAGAATCCGTTCTTTACATCCCGATTAAATGACCCTATCTGCCACCGCTCCGGCGGACCCGAAGTCCTAACAAGCGCTGCTAACGCCGGCCTAGGTTCAACAATCAATGGGGGTTACGTGAATTGCACACGTACCATAAGCCCCTGGACCTGGTCCGCGAGCGGTCCCCGGAACGTCCTGTCGCCCTTGCGCGACCGGACGCGGTGGCAGTAGCGGCGCACTGGTTCCAGACGAACTTTAAAGGCGATGTCTTTTATGCGGTGAAGGCCAATCCTTCGCCGTGGGTGATCCGCGAGCTCGCGGCCGCCGGCGTGAACTCCTTTGATGTGGCCTCGGTCCCCGAGATCGAGCTGGTGGCGGAACACGCCCCTGGCGGCCGCATGGCGTTCATGCATCCGGTCAAGAGCCGCCGCGCCATCGCGGCCGCATACAGCGACCACGGGGTGCGGACCTTCGCACTGGATACGCACGAGGAGCTCGAGAAGATTCTCGAGGCCACGGGCGGCGCCAAGGATCTAAACCTCATCGTGCGTCTCGGCGTCGCCGCCGAAGGCGCGTCCTATTCGCTGTCGGGCAAGTTCGGCGTCGACCTGCATCAGGCTCCGGCTCTGCTGCTGGCCGCGCGTCAGGCGACCCAGGACCTGATGGGCGTCTCCTTCCACGTGGGTTCGCAGTGCATGCGTCCGACCGCCTATCAGGCGGCGATGTCGCAGGCCTCGCGCGCCTTGGTCCGCGCCGGCGTGTTCGCCGACGTGGTCGATGTGGGCGGCGGCTTCCCGTCGGTCTATCCGGGCATGATTCCGCCCGACATGGCCGAGTACACGGCGTCCATCGAGCGCGGCTTCGCCGACATGATGGTCCACGAGACCACCGAACTGTGGTGCGAGCCCGGCCGGGCCCTGGTGGCGGAAGCCTCCTCCCTGCTGGTCAAGGTCGAGCTGAAGAAGGGCGACGCCCTTTATCTGAACGACGGCTCGTATGGTTCGATGTTCGACGCGGCCCACTTCAAGTGGCCTTTCCCGGTTAAGGCCTATCAGGCCGACGGCTCGGGCGAGTTGAGCGGCGAGTTGAAGCCGTTCCGCTTCTACGGCCCGACCTGCGACTCCATCGATCACATGCCTGGGCCGTTCTGGCTGCCCGAAGGCGTGAACGAGGGCGACTACATCGAGATCGGCATGCTCGGCGCGTACGGCGTCGCCATGGCCACCCGCTTCAACGGCTACGGCGACAGCGACGCGGCCATTGTGCGGGACGCCCCCATGGCGTCGATGTTCGGTCTGGCCCGGCGTTCGATCCCGACCCCCAAGGTCGAGACCGAAACCAACATCGTCCGCCTGTCTCGTCCCAAGGGCGGGCGCAAGCAACGCCGCAAGCGCTGAGACGCCTTACCCGGGTGTTATGCGGAAGGGCGAAGTGAAAGCTTCGCCCTTTTCGCTTTCAGGGCGTTGGACGGAAGCGCTTAAAAAATATCGCAAACCGTCTATATAGCGCGGTCCATAGAACACCCCTCGCCGGTCGCTCCGTCCTGGCGTTTGAAACGGGTCACGACGGGCGCTCACTTTCAGAGGATCCTCTGGCCATGAACGCTCCCGTTCCGAACACCAAAGCCGAGCTGCTGCAGAAAACCGTCGAGCACGTGGACATCACGTCCTACGACGCCCGTCCGATCATCGACTCCATGCGCAAGATGTCGTTCTCGTCGCGTGATACCGCACGCGCCGCCGACATCTTCAACATGGCGCTGGAAGACAAGGACTGCTCGCCGTGGCTGATCCTGGCGGGCTCCACCTCGGCGGGCGGCTGCATGCACGTCTACCGTGACATGGTGAAGTTCGGGATGATCGACGCCATCGTCGCCACCGGCGCGTCGATCGTCGACATGGATTTCTTCGAGGCCCTGGGCTTCAAGCACTATCAGGCCAGCGGCCCGGTGGACGACAACGTCCTGCGGGACAACTACATCGACCGCATCTACGACACCTACATCGACGAAGAAGAACTGCAGGCCTGCGACCACACGATCCTGGAGATCGCCAATCGCCTGGAGCCGCGCGGCTATTCCAGCCGTGAGTTCATCTGGGAGATGGGCAAGTGGCTGTCGGAAGGCAACGCCAAGAAGCCCGGCTCGCTGATCCAGACCGCCTATGAAGAAGGCGTGCCGATCTTCTGTCCGGCCTTCGTCGACTCGTCGGCCGGCTTCGGCCTAGTGAAGCACCAGAAGGAGCGCGCCGCCGCCGGCAAGCCCTATCTGATGCTCGACGCGATCGCCGACTTCCGCGAGCTGACCGACATCAAGATCGCGGCTGGCACCACCGGCCTGTTCATGGTCGGCGGCGGCGTGCCCAAGAACTTCGCCCAGGACACCGTGGTCTGCGCCGAAATCCTCGGCGTCGAGGCAGAGATGCACAAGTATGCGGTCCAGATCACCGTGGCCGACGTGCGCGATGGCGCCTGCTCGTCCTCGACGCTCAAGGAGGCCGCTTCCTGGGGCAAGGTGTCGACGACCTACGAGCAGATGGTCTTCGCCGAAGCCACCACGGTCGTGCCGCTGATCGGTTCGGACGCCTATCACCGCGGCGCCTGGAAGGCCCGCACCAAGCCGCGCTGGGCCAAGCTGTTCGGCAAGGATTGATCTGCGAAGCTTTTGTGACAAAGGTCCCCCGGAACACCGTTCCGGGGGATTTTTGTTATGCGTCTCTTATTCGCCGCCGCCTTCAGCCTTGTCGCCAGTGTGGCGCTCTCCGCTTCGAAGGATGCCCCCAAGGGCTACCTGCCGGCCGGCGCGCTCGACACCACCATCATTGTTCCCCCTGCTCCGGTCGCCGGCACGACGCGCTATGAGGCCGATCGCACCATTTTCCTGTCGACCCGCTCGTTAAAGGACGGACCCCGCTGGGCGCTCGCGCTCAAGGACGACAATTACGAGGGCCTGATGGGGGCCTTTTCGTGCGCCGTCGGCTTCACCCCGGACGAGAAGTCCACCCCGGCCTTGATCCGGATCATGCATCGCATGGAGCCCGATCTGGACGCCGCCGTGCGGGCGGCCAAGACGCTGTATCAGCGCCAGCGCCCCTTTATGATCGACGACGGTGAGATCTGCCTGGCAAAGACCGACGCCTTGAGGAAAAGCCCGGACTACCCGTCGGGCCACGGCACGCTTGGGTGGGTCGCCAGCCTGATCCTGGCCGAGGCGGCGCCTGAGCGGGCCAGCCAGATTGTGCAACGCGGGCGCGCCTTCGGAGAAAGCCGCATCGTTTGCGGCGTCCACAACGCCAGCGCCATCGAGGCGTCCCGTATCACCGGCAGCGCCCTAGTCGCCCGCCTCCACGGCGAGGCGCAGTTCCGCAAGGATATGGACCTGGCCCGCGCCGAGGTCGTCAAAGCCCGCACGACGGCCGCGAAGCCCGATCCGGCCGCCTGCGAAGCCGAGGCCGCCCTGATCGCCAAACCGCCCTTCTGACGGAACCCGGGGGCGTGGCGGGGCTTGTCCTTTAACAAAGGAGAGTCCCCATGTCCGACCAGCCGCAAAGCGAAGGCCGCAAGCAGAACGCAGCCCAGCCCCTGGGGGAACGCTCAGGTCTCATCTCCGACAAGAAGACCGATCAGATCGGCAAGCACGAACAGAAGACCGCGGGCCCTGACGGCGGGGACGCGCGCGAGACCACCAAGGGTCGTTAACGCCCGGGTCGCTTGCGCGGGCGCATCCTGCGTTCTACCTGAAGGGTATGGGATGTGCGCATGAGCATGATCATCCGGGCCTGGCGGGAAAACCGCTGGCCGCGGAGATGGCGGCGGCCGAAGCGCGGTGCATCCGCGCCGAGCAAAGACTGACTCCGCCGCGCCGAAGGGTGCTGGAGCTGTTGCTGGAAGCCGGTCAGCCGGTGAAGGCTTACGACCTGATCAGCGCCTTCGGGACGGATGGCCAGGCCGCAAAGCCGCCAACGGTCTATCGGGCGCTGGAGTTCCTGGAGAAGCTGGGCTTCGCGCACCGCATCGAAAGCCTGAACGCCTATGTGGCGTGCAAGCATGGAGAGGCGGTCCATTCGGCTGCTTTCCTGATCTGCGACTGCTGCGGGGTCACCCAGGAGATCGACCCGGTGGTCGGCGGCGCCATCGAGGCGGCGGGGGCCGCCGCGGGCTACAGCATCGGTTCGGTGACCATCGAGGCGCACGGCATGTGTGCGGCGTGCCGCGCCTGAGACGACAATAATAATCCGGGGGATGAGGCCGTGAGCGAGCAGACGGGCGTGGAAGTCTGGCGCGGGGGCGTCAACACCTGGGAATGCGACGAGATGGGGCACATGAACGTGCGCTTCTACGTCGCGAAGGCCATGGAATGTGTGGCCGGTCTCGCCGCCGAACTGGGCATGCCTGGCGCCTTCACACCGCATACGAACGCGACCCTGGTGGTCCGCGACATCCATGTGCGCTTCCTGCGCGAAGCTCATGCGGGCGCCATGCTGTCGGCCGAGGCCGGCGTGCTAGATATCGCCGAGGACAGCCTGTGCGCCTTGCTGATCATGCGGCACGCGGATGGCCAGCCAGCTGCGACCTGTCAGGTCAATCTCAGCCACGCGACCGCCCGCGACGGCCTGCCCTTCCCTTGGCCGGCCAAGGTTCTGGAGCAAGCGCAGCGGCTGCGGGTAAATCTTCCCGACATCGCCAAGGCCCGAAGCGTCGATCTTTCGCCCTTCGAAAGCGCTGCCAGCCTGGAGGCGGCTCATCGCCTGGGCCTGCTGCGTATCGGTCTGGGCGTGATCTCGCCCCAGGACTGCGACGTGTTCGGCCGCATGCGTCCGGACGTCTATATCGGCCGGATCTCGGACGGGGTGAACGGCTTGGTCGAACCCCTGCGCGACATCGTCGCCAGCCATGCCGAACCGAGACCCACAAGGGTCGGCGGGGCCGCGCTGGAGTTTCATCTGGTGTTCCTGGACTGGCCGCGGGCCGGCGCGCGCTACGAACTGCGGTCGGGGGTCATGACGGCGGACGCCAAGACCTTTCACTTGATCCACTGGATGGTCGATCCCGACACCGGCCGCCCGTGGGGCACGGCGAAGGCCGTGGCCACCGCCTTCGACCTCGACGCGCGCAAGATCGTTCCGATCGGCCCGGAAGCGTCAAAGGCTCTGGCCGCCCGTTTCACGCCCGGTCTGAGCCGCTAGGCAGTCGCCGCCAGCAGGGCTTCGCGCACCAGCTCGGGGCGCTCCATGGCGATGAAGTGGCTCGTGCCGGCGATGGTGCTGAGGCTGATATTCGGCTTGCGAGCCAGCAGGGGCGAGGTCTCGACGAGACTGCAGGTCGAGTTGCGTTCGGCGCGGAGGATGCGGGTCGGAACGCCGATCCGGCGCAGGGCGCCCCAGCTGTTGTGGCCCTGGGCGGCGTAGTTTGAGGCTTCCCAAGCTGGCTTACAGGCCAGCTTCAGATCGCCCTCGCCGGTGGGGATCAGGCCGTCTTCGAGATAGTCACGCAGCATCTGGTCCGACCAGGTCTTGAACGCGCCGCGCCCGTGATAGCCGGCGAAGGCCGTCTCGCGGTCTGGGAATCGATCACGACGACGTACGGTGGCTACGGCCAGGGGAAACCCTTTCAAGGCCGCGGCCGCCGCACCAGGCAATTGCGCGGCCCACCACGCGGCGCGCGGCGTCACCACCGGATCAAACAGCACCAGACCCCGCGCCACGCCGGGATGCTTGGCCGCCGCCAACAAGCTGGCCGTGCCGCCCATGGAATGCCCCGCCAGAACCGGCGGTGGTCCGTCCAGCGTCTCCAGCAGGGCCAGGAGATCGTCCCGCAGGTCGTTCCACGACGCACGGGGCGTCTGCTTCAGCGGCAGGTTCGTATGACCATGGCCGCGCTGATCAACCGCCAGAATCCGCAGGGTCTTCAGCGGCCCCAGGATCGACCGGTAGGTCATGGCGTTAAAGCCATTGGCGTTGAGGAAGACGACATCGATGGGCCTGTCCGCCGGCCCGAACTCCAGGGCGGCCATCGCCCCGCCGGCCACGGTGATGGTACGCCGCTGGAACTCGGTCTCGCTTGCGGCGGTTTGGGCCATGGGTGCAGTCTCCAAAAGAAACGCGCTCTTACACCGGGCGGGAGGTCCCATGCACCCCATCTTCACCGTGGGCTACCAGAGCGACACCCAAGGCGGCATGATCCAGCGGTTGAAGGCTGGCGGCGTCAAACGGGTGATCGACGTGCGCGCCGTCGCCTCCTCGCGCAAGGCGGGGTTCTCCAAGAGCCTGCTTGCCGCCAGCCTCAACGAGGCAGGCATCGAGTATGTGCATCTTAAGCCCCTAGGCACGCCCAAGCCGGGCCGCGACGCCGCCCGGGCTGGCCGCATCGACGAAATGCGCGAGATTTTCGAGACGCATATGGAGGAGACGGCATCACAGCTGGCGCTCAATCACGCCGAGAAACTGGTCGCTGAAAAGCCGAGCGCGCTGCTCTGCTACGAGGACCAGGCTTGCGACTGCCATCGCGCGATCGTGGCCGACAAGCTGAAGGCCCGCCTGAAATGCGAGGTTGTCGATCTGTGAGGCGCAGATAGGCTGGCTACCAACGATAAAAACGGGAGGCGTCAGTACGATGGGAGAGCACTTGTCCGAACCCAGTTGCTTCAAGGTCGAGATCGCGCACGGCGTTGCGCATATTCAACTGGCCCGACCCAAGGCCATGAACGCCATGAACCGAGCGTTCTGGCATCAGCTGCCGGCGATCATCGAGGACATCGACTGCAACGCCAAAGCGCGCTGCATCGTCATCTCCTCGACTGGCAAGCACTTCTCGGCCGGAATGGACCTGTCGGTGTTCGACGGGATCGGAGATTCCGGCGGCGCGGACCGCCACGTTTCGGGCGAGGCTTTCCGGCGCAAGGTGCATGCCCTTCAGGATACCTTCAGCTGCCTGGACAAGGCGCGCATGCCGGTGATCGTCGCCGTCCAGGGCGGGTGCATCGGCGGGGCGGTGGACATGACAAGCGCTTGCGACATCCGTTACGCCAGCGCCGACGCCTTCTTCGTGATCCAGGAGATCAACATCGGCATGACCGCCGATGTCGGCACCTTCCCACGTCTTTGCAAGCTGATCCCCGAGGGTTGGGTTCGGGAGCTGGCCTATACCGGCCGTCGCCTGCCTGCCCAGCGCGCCAAGGAGATCGGCCTGGTCAACGAGGTCTTCGAGACGCATGAGGAACTGGTCGCCCACGCCCTGGAAACCGGACGCGAGATCGCCTCCAAGTCGCCGCTGGCGGTGGCCGGCTCCAAGGTGATGATCAACTACGCCCGCGACCACACCATCGCCGACGGCCTGGATTACATCGCGACCTGGCAGACCGGCATGTTCGCTGGCAGCCACATGGCCGAGTCCTTCCGGGCCAAGCAGGAGAACCGCGAGGCGGTCTATCCGGACCTGCTGCCCCTGAGCAAAGAGCTCTAGGCGTCGAACTCGGCGTCACGCAGGTCGGCGCCCTCGAGCCGGGCATAGGTCAGGTCGGCTTCCAAGAAGCGCGCGCGGGGAGCGACCGCCCCGCGCAAATCGGCATGGCGAAGCACGGCGCGTATCAGGTCGGCGCGGATGAACCGTCCCTCCGCGATACGCAGCGGGCCAAGATTGGCGCCGCGCAGATCGGCGCGGGTCATGCGCGCACCGGTCAGTCGCGCGCCACGCAGATCAGCCTCCCTGAGACTGGCGCCCCGCAGGTCGGCTCCTGACAGGTCGCAGCCCTGCAGTTCCGCTCCATCCAGATTGACCCCGAACATCACCGCCTCGGGCGCCACCAGGGCGGTGAGCTTACGGCCCGCCAGCTTGCGCACCACGCGGAAATCCACTGGCGGCAGGCGTGCGGGGCGACCCTCGCGACCATCGCTAAGGCGCCAGCGTTCGTGGTCGGCCAACACATCCTCGAGCGGCTCGTCGTCGATATAGACGACAGTCGGCGGCTCGCGCAGGACGTCGCTGAGATCGGCGTCGGTCAGGCGCGCGCCGCTCATCTCCGCTTCAGCCAGATTGGCGCGTTTGAGCGAGGCGCCGGTCAGGTCGGCCTGGGCGATGTCCGCCTTGGACAGGTCCGCCCCGTCGAACACCGCCTTGCCTAGCTTCGCCCCACGCAGAGAGGCGCCGGTCAGGCAGGCGTCGGTGAAGTCGGCGGACTGGGCCGACGTTCCAGCCATACGGGCCCCGGCGAGATCAGCGCCGTGCAGGACGGCGTAATCCAGCTCACCGAAGCGCTTGCCGTGTTTGAGGATCTTCAGTCCCTGACGAGCGTCGTGAAGGGCGGTGCGCCCCTCGCGAAGGTCGCAGCCGCGCAGGTCCGCACCCGACAGATTGGCCCCGCGCAGGCAAGCGCCCCGCAGGTCGGCTCGCCGCAGGTCGCAGTTGCGCAGGTCGGCGTCTCGCAGATCCACGCCATAAAGCAGAGCGAGCTCGAGGGTCGCCCCGCGCAGGTCGGCGCCCTCCAGCACCGCGCCGGTCAGGTCAGCCTCGGTAAGGTTCGCGCCCTGCAGGTTGATGGCGGTCAGGTCGATATAGGCCAGACAGGCTCGCCGGCCGCCGCGGCGTCCGGTCAGATATCGCTCATGCGCCTCCAGAGCGGCGCGAACGGCGCTGATGTCCATCCGATGGAGAAGACTGGGCGAGCCGCGCATCACGGGTGGGTCGGACTGTTCCTCGAACGGCGATACGACCGCTCCCCACCCATATTGCGCAAACTTGGCTAGAACCAGCCCTTTCGGCGGAACCAGGCCAGCGGCAGGACCGCGGATATCAGCATCAAGCCGAGCGCGAGAGGGTACCCCCCCATCCAGCGCAGCTCGGGCATGTGTTCGAAGTTCATCCCATAGATCGCCCCGATCAGGGTCGGCGGGAGCAGGGCGACGGTGAACACCGAGAACATCTTGATGATGGAGTTCTGTTCGATGTTGATCAGGCCCAGGGCGGCGTCCAGCAGGAAGGTGACGTTGCCGGACAGGTAGCCGGCGTGGTCGGTCAGGGACTGGATATCCCGTTGCAGCGTCTTGATCCGGTCCGCGAGATCGCCGTTCATCTCCACCTGCCCGGTGATGCCGGCGTAGCCGACGAGGCGCGACAGGCTCACCAGGCTTTCGCGCGCCTTGGCGCCGGTCATCTGGGCGCGGCCCAGACGGTTGATGATCGCTTGAAAGCCATTGGTGCGTGGGGTGCGGAAGATCGTGGCGGAGACGCTTTCAACCTCGGCGGCCGTGCGTTCGAGGATATCGGCCACCCGGTCAACCACCGCGTCGAGGATGCCGACCATGAGCATCGCCCCATCCGAGTGGGGCGGCGGCTGGAGCTCGACCTGGGCGGCGAAGGCGATAAAGGCGCGCGGCTCGCCATAGCGGATCGTGATCAGTCGCTCACCCGCCAGCACAAAGGTGACAGGCGCCAGACCCGGCAGATCGGCGTCGCTGTTGATCAGGATCGAGGCGGTCATGAACGACGCGCCGTCTTCCTGATAAATACGCGACGAGGCCTCAATCTCGGCCATGTCCTCGCGGGTCGGCAGGGAGAGACCGACAGCCTTCTCCACCATCAACTCTTCTTCACGGGTGGGCTCGATCAGGTCGATCCACACCGTGTCGGACGGTACGCGCCAGTCATCGGTCAGGAGGGGGCATTCTAGCCCCGCGTCGCTGCGGCGAAGGAGTTTCAGCATGAACGACCTCCCAGGCTCCGGCTATCGCCCGAGCCTGGGGGCAAGGTCAACGCGGGCCGTCGCGTTCGTCTGAGGCCGGCGGACCTTGCGTGGTCGCGGCGGCGATCAGGGCGGCGATGCGGTCGGTGGCGTCGGTGGCCTGGGTGATCAGGCCGAAAGGCGAAGCGCCCGGACGCACGGCCGACGCCACGGTGGAAGCCGCCGACTGGGCCATGGCCATGGCCGCCGAACCGGCCTTGCCGACCTTCTCGCTGGCCGAGGCCAGGGCGATGGCCTGGGCGTTCTGATAGATGAAGCCGTGGGTCGAGTAGACTGTCGAGCCCAGGTCGCGGGCCGGGTCGTACCAGACCTTGACCTGGCTCCAATCGCCATTGGGCGAGACGTCGACGACGGTGACGTCCTTCTCCACCTGGCCGCGCGTGCCTTCGATGACGGACCAGTTGGCGTGTGTGATCTGGATGACGCGGTCGGTCAGCACCTGGCTGACGACGGCCACATGGCCCAGGCGCATGCGGCCCGTGGGCTGGAAGCAAAGAACCGAACCCGACTTGGGGGTGACGCCGGTCTCGTAGCGGCCGCGCGCCTGGCTCCACCAGGTGCGAGCGTCGCCGAAAATCTGAATCCCGGAAATCAGGCGCGCGAAAGGAACGCACTGCCAATAGCCGTCTGCGACTGCGCCGGAAAACGGCACGAGGCTCAAAAACAAAGCGGCGGCCAGGGAGCCGATGCCGGCTCTCGTCCGTTGACGCATGTTCGGGTACTCCCCCGCGACACTCGGGTTAAGGGGTAACCGTCTCATGGAGTTATGAAAAGAGGGTTTACGGTCGCAACCGATTAACCCTGTGGAAACCTTGTGAAACTTCGCCATAAATCGCGATTCTGATCCGATTGGCGTTGGGACTTTCCACGGACACGCTTAGATAGTCCGCACTCCCATTTTTCAGCAGCACATGGCCGATCAAACATGACCGACCTTCTCGCCCTCTTCGCCGATCCGGCCGTTTGGGCCGCGCTCATCACCCTTATCGTCATGGAAGTCGTCCTCGGGATCGACAACCTGATCTTCATTTCGATCCTCTCGAACAAGCTGCCGGAAGCCAACCGCCAGAAAGTTCGCCGCCTGGGTATCGGCCTGGCTCTGGTCATGCGCTTAGGCCTGCTGTCGGCCATCGCCTGGATCGTCGGTCTGACCGCCCCAGCCTTCTCGGTCCTGGGCAATGAGTTCAGCTGGCGCGACATCATCCTGATCGCCGGCGGCCTCTTCCTGGTTTGGAAAGCCACCAAGGAAATCCACCACTCGGTCGATCCGGCGCCGTCGAACGACATGCTGGACAAGACTCCGGCCACCGCCGTGGTGACCAATGTCGGCTCTGCGATTGTTCAGATCATCCTGCTCGACATCGTATTCTCCATCGACTCGATCCTGACCGCCGTGGGCATGACCGAGCACCTGCCGGTGATGATGATCGCCGTGATCGTGGCGGTGATCGTGATGCTCCTCGCAGCGGACCCGCTGGCCAACTTCATCAACAAGAACCCCACCGTGGTCATGCTGGCCCTTGGCTTCCTGCTGATGATCGGCATGGTGCTGATCGCCGACGGCTTCGGCTATCACGTGCCCAAGGGCTACATCTACGCGGCCATGGCCTTCTCGGCCGGGGTCGAGGCCCTGAACATGATCGCGCGGCGGCGAAAGCCGCATTGATCCAAGAACGCTGAAGGGCGGATCGCAAGACCCGCCCTTTTTCTTAGGCCCTACAGGAAGCTGTAGGGGTCCACGTCGATGGTCATGCGCACCGCATTGGGCGGTTTGGCCCGCGCCTTCCAGGCCGCCAGATAGCCCTGCAGATCGATGTTGCGGTCCGCCCGCACCAGCAGGCGCTTGCGCCGCCGCCCCCGGATCAGGCTGAGGGGCGCATCGGCTGGGCCAAACACCTCCACCCCCTCGGCATTCGGCGCCGCCGCCGCCAGGACGCGACCGTAAGCCTCCAGCGCCTGGGCGTTCTCGCTGGACAGGATAATGGCCGCCAGCCGGCCATAGGGCGGCAAGCCGGCGATCTCGCGCGCCGACATCTCGGCGTCGATGAAGGCCTCGCGGTCCTGAGCGGCCAGGGCCTGCATCACCGGGTGTTCGGGCGCATAGGTCTGCAGCATGGCGCGTCCGGGCTTGTCGTGCCGCCCAGCCCGCCCCGCCGCCTGGGCCAGCAGCTGGAACGTCCGCTCCCCCGCCCGCAGGTCTCCCCCGCGCAGGCCAAGGTCGGCGTCGACTACGCCCACCAGGGTCAGGTTGGGGAAGTTATGGCCCTTGGCCGCCGCCTGGGTCGCCACCAGGATATCGATATCGCCCCGCGCCATGGTCTCGACGAGCTCGCGGGCGCCGGCCGCGTCGAACACGGTGTCGGATGAGAACACGGCCACACGCGCATCCGGGAAGAGGGCCTGGGCCTCTTCCTGCACGCGCTCCACGCCAGGTCCGATGGAGACCAGGCTGTCCTTGGCGCCGCAGTGGGGGCAGGCCTCGGGCTTCTTCATGGAGAAGCCCGTCAGGTGACATATCAGACGACCGGTATAGCGATGTTCCACGAGCCAACTGTCGGTGTCGGGCGCCGTCATCCGCTCGCCGCAGGCGCGGCACAGGACGAGCGGCGCATAGCCACGGCGGTTGAGGAACAGCAGGGACTGCTCGCCCCGCGCAAAGGTTTCGCCCATGGCGCGGATCAGGGGAGGCGACAGCCAGCGGTCCTTCTCCGGCGGCGTTTCACGCAGGTCGATCAGGGTCACGTCAGGCAGACGCGCCGCGCCGTGACGTTCGGACAGCCGCAGCCAGCGATAGCGGCCGGCCTGAGCGTTCCACAGGGTCTCCAGAGAAGGAGTTGCTGACGCCAGGACCACCAACGCGCCCTCGATCTTGGCGCGGGCCACCGCCAGGTCGCGAGCCTGATAGATGAACCCCTCGTCCTGCTTGTAGGAGCCGTCGTGTTCCTCATCGACCACGATCATCCGCAACTTGGCGAAGGGCAGGAACAGCGCCGAGCGGGCGCCGATGACGATGCGGGCGGCGCCGGCGGCTACCGCCTCCCAGGTGCGCCGCCGACGGGGCGGGGTCACCGAGCTGTGCCACTCGCAAGGCGCCGAGCCGAAGCGCGCCTCGAACCGGGCGATCACCGCCTGGGTCAGGGCGATCTCGGGCAGCAGGATCAGGACCTGCGCCTCCGGGTCTTCCTCCAGGGCGCGGGCGACAGCCTCCAGATAGACCTCGGTCTTGCCTGAGCCAGTGACGCCGTCGAGCAGGGCCGACTGGAAGCCGCCAGCGCTGAAAAGATCGCCCAGGGCCTTGGCCGAGGCGGCCTGGCTGGGATTGAGCTCCGCGGCGGGCAGTGACAGGTCGGGCGGCGGCGGGTTCAGATGCGTCTCGATCAGACGCACTTCGAGCACACCCTCGTCCACCAGCCCCTTGACCACCCCGGCCGAAACGCCGGCTTCAAAGGCCAAGGCCGCGCCCTGCATCTGCCGGTCGCCGATGACCTCAAGCACTTTGGTCCGCGCGGGGGTCGCCCGACCCGGCTGCTTACCGGTCGCGACGATGAGCCTTTCCGGTTTCGGCGCGGGCGCGCGCAGGCCGCGCAGGGCTATGGCCAGGGGCCAACCGGGAGCGTCGACGGAATAGCGCGCCGCCCATTGCACGAAGGCCAGGGTTCCTGGCGGCAGGGGCGGCCCGGCAAGTTTCTCGGCCACGCTCTTCAGAGGCCGGTTCATGCCCGCCCCGTCGCGCAGGGCGGTGACGACCCCATGCATCAGACGCGGCCCAAGTGGCGCGGCCACGTGATCGCCGACAGCCAGATCCATGCCCTCGGGCTCGAAATAATCGAACGCCTCGGGCAGCGGCATGGGCAGGAGGATGGAGGCGACGCGCGGCATGGTCGGCCTTCACATGGGGGATAAATCCATCGGCGTCGAGGCTGTCTGGTTCATCGTCAAGCGGGCGTTAACCGCGTTGGGCGCTACATGGGACGGTTGTATTCAAGCGAGGCGCAAATGACGGACGCGACACGGGCATATGCCCTTCCGGACCTGGAAGCCGAAGCGGTGCGCGACTTCCTCCGCGCCGAGCCCGGCTTCGTGCGCGACGACTTCGACCTGCTGAAGGATCTGGGCCTGCGCCTGGACGCGGCCAATATCGTCGACTTCGGCCCAGCCGCCCTCGCCCAGGTCAGCGCCGCCCACAAGCGCGAGACCACGGCCCGCCGCCAGCTGGAGGCCACCGCGCGCGCCAATTTCGCCGCCCAGGCCCAAACCCACGCGGCGGTGATCGACATCCTCGAAGCCCGCAATCATTCAGATCTGGCCCGCCGCATCGACGACTTGGCCGTCAGCCGTTTCGGCCTGGCCGCCGGGGCCATCGCCCTGGAAGGCCCGGACCGCGTGCCCGCCGGCTGGTTCACCCTGGTGGACAGCCAGGTGGACATGATCCTGGACGGCCGCCACGCTCGCATGGGCTTTCATTTCCCGGCCCTGGCCATCTTCGGCGACAAGGCCGAGCTGGTGCGCAGCATGGCCATGGTCCGCATGAGCCTGTGGGGCGACGAGCGTCAGGCGATCCTGGCCTTCGGCTCGCCCGAGCATGACGGCTTCACCCCTGACATGGGTCCTGAGTTGGTGGCCTTCCTGGCCGAGGTGACCAGCCGCACCGCCGAGCGCTGGCCAGTACTGTGACCGCGCGGGAGGCTCTGGCCGCCTGGCTGGAGCACCTCACCCACGAAAAGCGCGCCTCGCCCCGCACCGTGCGGGCCTATGGCGACAACATCATGGCCTATCTGAACTTCCTGGAGCAGCACGAGGGCGGCCCGCTCGCCCTCGCTGACCTGGGCAAGCTGTCGGCTGGCGACATCCGCGCCTATCTGGCCCACCGCCGAAATGGCGAGCGCGCGCTCTCGCCCCGCTCCCTGTCTCAGGCGCTGTCGTCGATCCGCACCTTTCACGGCTTTCTCGATCGCCGGCTGGACACCCCCAACGCAGCTCTGGCCCTGGTCAGGGGGCCTAAGGTCGTACCGGGCGCCCCACGACCCGTCTCGGAAGACGCCGCACGCGGCCTGATCACCGAGGCGTCGCTCGATCCCGATCGCGAGGAATGGGAGGTCCTGCGCGACGAGGCGGTGCTGACCCTACTGTGGGGTTGCGGCCTGCGGATTTCAGAGGGGATGTCGC
This sequence comes from Caulobacter sp. NIBR2454, assembly GCF_027474405.1. Lineage (GTDB taxonomy): Bacteria > Pseudomonadota > Alphaproteobacteria > Caulobacterales > Caulobacteraceae > Caulobacter. The sequence continues at coordinate 540,877 of NZ_CP114871.1, read as the reverse complement.
TGCTGCGGCGGGACGCCCCGCTGCCATCCAGCCTGCGGATCACTGGGAAGGGCGGCAAGACACGCCTTTCGCCGGTCCTACCGCAGGTGCGGGATACGGTGGACGCCTACGTCGCCGCCCTGCCCTTCAACCTTTCGCCCGACGAGCAGCTATTCCGCGCCAAGCGCGGCGGGCCGCTGAGCCCGCGCCACGTCCAGGCGTTGATGCAGCGGCTGCGCGGCCGACTGGGCCTACCCGCCAGCGCCACGCCACACGCATTACGTCACAGTTTCGCCACCCACCTGCTAGGCGCGGGCGCCGATCTGAGAGTCATCCAAGAACTTCTGGGCCACGCCTCGTTGTCAACGACGCAGCGCTACACCCAGGTGGACGCAGCGGGCCTGCTGGCGGCCTATGGCAAGGCGCATCCGCGGGCCTAGCGGCCGCTGCGGATGTTCTGCTCTACATTGTTGCGGACGATCATCGGAGCAGGGCAGCCATCGACGCGGCGGCCGACGGCCAGTTCCATCGCAGCCGTCGGCAGGTCGCCGAGACGCGAGGCGCGCTGCCCGTTGTCCGTCGGTTTGGTGACGGCGGGGATTAGCTGGCCAGCGACGCAGGCTGGAACAGGTCGGTTGTTCTCAGCGGGCTGATAGACCGGCTGGGCGGCCGCTGCCGCGGCGAGAAGGATCGCGATCAGCATGAGTGTCTCCCTCGTTCGAGAGAGAATACCACCAGAACTAGAGCGGAAAAGCGGCTTAAGCCGGGGGCAGTTCGCGCGGCCGGCGATCCGCGCCGATGGCGACGAAGGTGAAGGTGGCGCTGGTCACCTGATGGGTTTCGTCGGACTCACGGTGACGTCGCCAGGCTTCCACGTCAATCTTCATGGACGTGCGGCCAGTCGCCACCAGTCGGGCGTAGAAGCTGACCTCGTCGCCGACGACCACAGGCCGCAGGAAGGTCATGCTCTCCACCGCGATGGTGGCGGCGCGGCCCCGCGCTCGGCGCGAGGCCATGGTGCTGGCGGCCAAATCCATCCAGCTCATAAGCCAGCCGCCAAAGATGTCGCCCGCCGGATTGGTATCGGCAGGCATGGCGACCACCCGGATGACCGGTTCCTCGGGCGGTCGCGCGTCAGCCATCCTAGGCCTGCATGATCCAGCCCTCGACGCCCATGGCCGCCTGGCGCAGGGCTTCGGAGCGGGTGGGGTGCGGGTGGCAGGTGCGGGCCACGTCTTCCGAAGAAGCCGAGAACTCCATGGCCACGCAGTACTCGGCGATCATGTCGCCGACGTTCGGGCCCACCATGTGGACGCCCAGGATACGGTCGGTCTTGGCGTCGGCCAGGACCTTCACGAAGCCTTCGGCCTCGTGGTTGATCTTGGAGCGGCTGTTGGCGGCGAAGGGAAACTTGCCGACCTTGTAGGCGACGCCCGCGGCCTTCAGGTCTTCCTCGGTCTTGCCGACCGTGGCCACTTCCGGCTTGGTGTAGATGACGCCCGGGATGATGTCATAGTTCACGTGGCCGGCCTTGCCCGCGATCAGTTCGATGCAGGCGACGGCCTCGTCCTCGGCCTTGTGGGCCAGCATCGGACCCGTGGTGACATCGCCGATCACCCACACGCCGTTCACGCCGGTCTTGTAGTGATTGTTGGCGATGACGCCGCGCTTGTCCGGGGTCACGCCCACCGACTCCAGGCCGAGGCCCTTGGTGTAGGGGCGGCGGCCGATGGCGACCAGGACATAGTCGGCCTTGATGGTCTCGGCCGCGCCGCCGGCCACCGGCTCGACGGTCAACTCGACGCCCTTGCCGGTGTTCTTGGCACCGGTGACCTTGGAGCCCAGCTTGAAGCCGAAGCCCTGCTTCTGAAGCGAGCGCTGGAAGGTCTTGGCGGTCTCTTCGTCGGTGCCCGGCAGGATGCGGTCGAGGAACTCGACAACGGTCACTTCCGCGCCCAGGCGGCGCCACACCGAGCCCAGCTCCAGGCCGATGACGCCGGCGCCGATGACGACCAAGCTCTTGGGAACTTCCGGCAGGCTCAGGGCGCCGGTGGAATCGACGATGCGCTTGTTGTCGATCTCGACGCCCGGAAGCGGAGTCGGCTCCGAACCCGTAGCGATGACGATGTTCTTGGTCTCAAGGGTGGTCTCGGCGCCGTCTTCGCCCTTCACGACCACCTTGCCGGGACCGTCAATACGGCCCCAGCCCTTGATCCACTCGACCTTGTTCTTCTTGAACAGGAATTCGACGCCCTTGGTGAGGCCTTCGACGCTGTCGGCCTTCTGCTTCATCATCTGGGGCAGGTTCAGCTTCGGCTTCACCTCGATGCCTAGCGTCGCGAACTCCGAGCCGGCGGCGGCGTCGTAAAGCTCCGAGGCATGCAGGAGCGCCTTGGACGGCATGCAGCCGACGTTCAAGCAGGTGCCGCCCAGCTTGCCGCGACCTTCGACGACGGCGACCTTCAGGCCCAGTTGGCCAGCGCGGATGCCGGCATTGTAGCCGCCGGGACCGCCACCGATGATGACGACGTCGTACTGAGCCATGGGTCTAGCCTTGTCTTTCGTGGATCAGGGATGCGGCGGCGCGAGGTCGTGCCGGGCCGCGAGATAACGGGTGATCGGGCGGGCGTCGGACAGGAAGCTGGCGCCGTTCCCCTGCTGGATTTCCTCGCCAGTCGCGGGCTCGGCCAGGATCAGGACCGGGCAGCCCTGGTTGGCCTCGCCAATACGCTCGGCGATGTCCGCGCGCGGCTTGGCGTAGTCTACATGGACCACGTCAAGCACATCGCGCAGTTGAGGGTAGTAGGCCAGGTAGCCCTCCATCATCGCGCAGTCCGGGCAGAACCAGGGCTTGCCTGCGTCCTCGAACCCGAGCTTCAGCAGATAGAGGGTGTCCTTGGCCATCGGGCCTTAGAGCTCCAGCAGCAGGCGCTGCGGGTCCTCGATGGCTTCCTTGACCTTGACCAGGAAGGTCACCGCGCCGGCGCCATCGACGATCCGGTGATCGTAGGACAGGGCCAGATACATCATCGGACGGATTTCGATCTTGCCGTTGACGACCATCGCCCGCTCCTTGATCGCGTGCATGCCGAGGATGCCCGACTGCGGCGCGTTGAGGATCGGCGTCGACATCAGCGACCCGTAGATGCCGCCGTTGGTGATGGTGAAGGTGCCGCCCTGCATGTCGTCGATGCCGAGCTGACCGGCGCGGGCGCGCTTGCCCAGGTCGCCGATCGTCTTTTCGATCTCGGCCAGGTTCTTGGTGTCGGCGTCACGGACGACCGGAACCACCAGACCCTTGTCGGTGCCGACGGCGACGCCGATGTCGTAGTGGTTCTTGTAGATGATGTCCTGACCGTCGATCTCGGCGTTGACGTCCGGGATGTCCTTCAGGGCAGCGACGACGGCTTTGGCGAAGAAGCTCATGAAGCCGAGCTTCACGCCGTGACGCTTTTCGAAGACGTCCTTGTACTGCGCGCGCAGGGCCATGACCGCCGTCATGTCGACCTCGTTGAAGGTCGTCAGCATGGCGGCCGTGTTCTGGGCTTCCTTCAGGCGGCGGGCGATGGTCTGACGCAGGCGCGTCATCTTCACCCGCTCTTCGCGCTCGTGCAGGGCGCGCGGCGCGGTGGGAGCAGCGGCCGGAGCCGGAGCAGCGGCACGCGTCTCAAGAGCGGCGAGCGCATCACCCTTGGTGATGCGGCCGTCCTTGCCGGTGCCGGCGATCTTGGAGGTGTCCAGGCCGGTCTCGGTGGCGATGCGGGCCACCGACGGGGCCAGCGGCATGGCCGACGGTGCAGCGGCAGGAGCCGGGGCCGCGGCGGGAGCAGCAGCGGCAGGAGCCGGAGCCGCGCCCGAGCCGCCGCCGATGCGGGCCAGCACCTGACCCGGCGTCACGGCGGCGCCTTCGGCGGCGAGAATTTCGGACAGCACGCCGTCGGACGGAGCGGCCACTTCGACCGCGACCTTGTCGGTCTCGATTTCGACCAGGACTTCGTCCTTTTTCACGGCGTCACCGGCCTTCTTGGTCCACTTGCCGACCACGCCCTCGGCGACGCTTTCACCCATGGTCGGGGTGGTGACTTCAACGCCGCCGGTCGAGGGCGCCGAGGTGTCCGGCAGCGGGCCCGAGGTCGGCGGGGCCTTGCCCTTTTGCGGTTCGGGCTGGGCTTCGCCAGCTGGAGCGGCGGCTGACTGAGCCGGCTTGGCGGGCGCGGCGCTCGCCTTGCCGCCTTCGGCCACGCGACCGAGGACCGCGCCGGCGACAACGGTGGCGCCTTCTTCGGCGGTTACGGCTTCCAGCACGCCGTCGGCCGGAGCCACGACTTCGAGGCTGACCTTGTCGGTCTCCAGTTCGACGAGAAGCTCGTCCTTCTTCACCGCCTCGCCGGGTTTCTTGGTCCAGCGCGCCACGGTGGCTTCGCTAACGGATTCGCCCAGGGCGGGGGTCAGGATGTCGGCCATTGGTCTTCCGATTTTCTCGTTCTGTCTGCGTGCTGTGGGCGCCGATTAGGCGAACGCTTCCTCGAGGAAGGCTTGTAGTTCCTTGACGTGGCGGCTCATCAGGCCTGCGGCCGTCGAAGCCGAGGCCGGACGGCCCGCGTAACGGGCGCGCTTGGCCTTGATCTTCATCTTGTCGAGCGTCAGCTCAAGCCACGGATCGACGAAGGTCCAGCCGCCCATGTTCTTGGGTTCTTCCTGGCACCAGACCAGGTCGGCGTTCTTGAAGCGGCCAAGCTCGGTCATCAGCGACTTCATCGGCCACGGATAGAACTGCTCCAGGCGCAGGATGTAGACATCGTCGACGCCGCGCTTCTCCCGCTCGTCCAGCAGGTCGTAATAGACTTTGCCCGAGCAGACGACGACCTTGCGGATCTTGTCGTCGGCCTTGAGTTTGATGGTGGTGTTACGGCCCCACTGGGCGTCGTCCTGCAGCACGCGATGGAAGGTCGAGCCTTCCGCCAGGTCGGCCAAGGACGAGATCGCCTTCTTGTGACGCAGCAGGGATTTGGGCGTCATCAGGATCAGCGGCTTGCGGAACTCCCGGTGCATCTGGCGACGCAGGATGTGGAAGTAGTTCGCCGGCGTGGTGCAGTTGGCGACCTGCATGTTGTCTTCGGCGCACTGCTGCAGGAAGCGCTCAAGGCGGGCCGAGCTGTGCTCGGGGCCCTGGCCTTCGTAACCATGCGGCAGAAGCATCACGAGGCCGCTCATGCGCAGCCACTTGCGCTCGCCCGAGCTGATGAACTGGTCGATGACCACCTGAGCGCCGTTCACGAAGTCGCCGAACTGACCTTCCCACAGGGTCAGGGTGTTCGGATCGGCCAGCGAGAAACCGTACTCGAAGCCGAGCACCGCCTCTTCGGACAGGGCTGAGTCGATAACTTCATACGGGGCCTGGCCCGGACGGATGTTGTTGAGGGGCGTGTAGTGCTCCTCGGTGGTCTGGTCGATCAGGTCCGAATGGCGCTGGGTGAAGGTGCCGCGAACCGAATCCTGGCCGGACAGGCGAACGGGAACGCCCTCGTCGAGAAGGCTGGCGAAAGCCAGATGCTCGGCGGTGCCCCAGTCGAGGCCCTCGCCCTTTTCGATCGCTTCGCGGCGGCCTTCGATGACCCGCTTGACGGTCTTGTGGATGTCGATGCGCTCGGGGACCGTGGTGATCGCCTTGCCGAGATCCTTGAGCTTTTGCAGCGGCACCGCGGTCTTGCCGCGACGGTCTTCGTCACCGGGCAGGGCGAAGCCGGCCCACTTGCCGTCCAGCCAGTCGGCCTTGTTGGCCTTGTAGTTCTTGCCGGCCTCGAACTCGGCGTCGAGGAAGCTCTCAAACTCGCCCAGCCACTGATCGACCTGGCCTTCGGTGACGACGCCCTCAGCGACCAGGCGGTTGCTATAGAGCTCGCGGGTCGACGGATGGTCCTTGATCTTGGCGTACATCAAGGGCGAGGTCATCGTCGGGTCGTCACCTTCGTTGTGACCGAACCGGCGATAGCAGAACATGTCGATGACCACGTCCTTGCCGAACTTCTGGCGGTACTCGGTGGCCACCTTGGCGGCGAAGACGACCGCTTCGGGATCGTCGCCGTTCACGTGGAAGATCGGGGCCTCGACCATCAGGGCTACGTCGCTCGGATAGGGCGATGAGCGCGAATAGCGCGGGCTGGTGGTGAAACCGATCTGGTTGTTGACGATGAAGTGGACCGTGCCGCCCGTGCGGTAGCCCTTCAGGCCCGACAGGGTGAAGCACTCGGCCACCACGCCCTGGCCCGCGAAGGCCGCATCGCCATGCAGCAGCAGCGACATGACGTGGCCGCGGCCAGCGTCCGGCTGTTCGCGCAGCTTGAAGGCCTGTTTGGCGCGGGCCTTGCCGATCACGACCGGATTGACGATCTCCAGGTGCGACGGGTTGGCGGTCAGAGACAGGTGGACCTTGTTGTCGTCGAACTCACGGTCCGACGAGGCGCCCATGTGATACTTCACGTCGCCCGAACCCTCGATGTCGGAGGGCACGGAAGAGCCGCCTTGGAACTCGTGGAAGATCACGTGATAGGGCTTGCCCATCACAGCGGCGAGCACGTTCAGGCGGCCGCGGTGGGGCATGCCCAGAACGATGTCGGTGACGCCCAGGGCGCCCCCGCGCTTGATGATCTGCTCCATGGCCGGGACCATGGCTTCGCCGCCGTCGAGGCCGAAGCGCTTAGTGCCGGGGAAACGCTTGTGCAGGAAGCGCTCGAAACCCTCGGCCTCGATCAGCTTCTTGAGGATCGCGACCTTGCCTTCATTGGTGAAGGTGATCTCCTTGTCTCGGCCCTCGATGCGCTCCTGCAGCCAGGCCTTCTCCTCGATATTGGAGATGTGCATGTACTGCACGCCGACATTGCCGCAGTAGGTGCGCTTCAGGATGTCCAGGATCTGGCGGACCGAGGCGGTCTCCAGGCCCAGCACGAAATCCAGGAAGATCGGACGGTCATAGTCGGCCTCAGAGAAGCCGTAGGAAGCCGGGTCCAGTTCGCTGGCGTCCTGCTTGGGGTCCAGGCCCAGCGGATCGAGATTGGCCGCCAGATGGCCGCGCATGCGATAGGCGCGGATCATCATGATGGCGCGCAGGCTGTCGAGCGTGGCGGCGCGGACGGCTTCCGAAGAGGCGCCGGGGGCCTTGGCCTCGATCGCCTTGCTCACCTTGGCTTCGACGGCGGGTGCGACACTCGGCCACTGTCCGTCGAGGGCCGAAAGCCAGTCCGGACGAGGCGACGGAACCTGGCGCGGGGTCCAGGACGGGTCCTGGGCGGCGCGCTGGGCGTCGGAAGCCTGATCTTTCAGGGAGGCGAAGAAGGCGGCCCAGGAGGCCTCCACCGATCCAGGATCGGCCGCCCAACGGGCGTAGAGGTCCTCCACGAAGGCCGCATTGGCCCCGTAGAGGAAGGAGGTTTCAGTCAAAACCTGGTTGATCAGCCCTGCGTCGTCCGCCATCTGGCTCGCCTTCGATCCGCTAACGGGGACAGGGCTTAACCCCGTCCCCGTAAAGATAGTCTCTCAAATCACCCGCCCATTCCCGCATTTCGCAAGGAACCCAGGAGATTTTTTCGGATCGTCGGACCGGCGGTCGCAAAAAGCCTGGGTCCCCGCGAAAGCGGGGATAGGTGTACTTAGATAGGTCTAGCCCTTCAGGACTTCCAGAAGGGTCTCGCCCAGCTTGGCCGGCGACGGCGACACGCGGATGCCCGCAGCCTCCATCGCAGAGATCTTGTCCTCGGCGCCGCCCTTGCCGCCCGAGATGATCGCACCGGCGTGGCCCATGTGACGCCCGGGAGGCGCTGTGCGGCCGGCGATGAAGCCAACCATGGGCTTCTTGCGGCCGCGCTTGGCTTCGTCGCGCAGGAACTGAGCGGCTTCTTCCTCGGCGCTGCCGCCGATTTCACCGATCATGACGATCGACTGGGTCGCATCGTCAGCCAGGAACATCTCCAGCACGTCGATGAACTCAGTGCCCTTGACCGGGTCGCCGCCGATGCCGACGGCCGTGGTCTGTCCCAGGCCCGCGTTCGTGGTCTGGAAGACCGCTTCGTAGGTCAGGGTGCCGGAGCGGGACACGACGCCCACCGAACCCTTGGAGAAGATCGAACCGGGCATGATGCCGATCTTGCACTCGCCCGGCGTCAGGACGCCCGGGCAGTTCGGGCCCAGCAGGCGCGACTTGGAGCCGGCCAGGGCCTTCTTCACGCGCACCATATCCAGCACCGGGATGCCTTCGGTGATGCAGACGATCAGGGGGATCTGGGCGTCGATGGCTTCCAGGATCGAGTCGGCCGCGAAGGGCGGCGGAACATAGATCACCGAGGCGTCGGCGCCGGTGGCTTCCTTGGCTTCGGCGACGGTGTCGAACACCGGCAGGCCGACGTGCGTCTGGCCGCCTTTGCCCGGGGTGACGCCGCCGACCATCTTGGTGCCATAGGCGATGGCCTGCTCGGTGTGGAAAGTGCCTTGAGCGCCCGTGACGCCCTGGCAGATGACCTTGGTGTTGGAGGTGACGAGAACCGACATTATTTCGCGCCCTTCACGGCGGCGACGATCTTCTCGGCGCCGTCGGACAGATCGTTGGCGGCGATGACGTTCAGGCCGCTTTCCGAGATGATTTTCTTGCCCAGCTCGACATTGGTGCCTTCGAGACGGACGACCAGCGGAACCGTCAGGCCGACTTCCTTCACTGCGGCGATGACGCCCTCGGCGATGATGTCGCAGCGCATGATGCCGCCGAAGATGTTGACCAGGATGCCTTTGACGGCCGGGTCAGCGGTGATGATCTTGAAGGCCGCGGTGACCTTCTCCTTGCTGGCGCCGCCGCCGACATCGAGGAAGTTGGCCGGCTCGGCGCCGTACAGCTTGATGATGTCCATGGTGGCCATGGCCAGACCGGCGCCGTTGACCATGCAGCCGATTTCACCATCGAGGGCGATGTAGGCCAGGTCGAACTTCGAAGCTTCGATTTCCTTCGGGTCTTCTTCCGAGGTGTCGCGCAGCTCGCGGATGTCGGGGTGACGGAACAGGGCGTTGCCGTCGAAGGACACCTTGGCGTCCAGAACTCGCAGGTGGTCGTCAGCGGTGACGATCAGCGGGTTGATCTCCAGCATGGCCATGTCCTTGGCCAGGAACGCCGTATAGAGCTGGGTCAGCAGCGAGGCCGCTTCCTTGGCCAGACCGCCGGTCAGGCCCAGGCTCTTGGCGAGCGCGCGCTGGTGGGTCGGCCACACGCCGGTGGCGGGGTCGATCGAGAAGGTGTGGATTTTTTCAGGGGTGGCGTGCGCCACGTCCTCGATGTCCATGCCGCCTTCGGTGGAGCAGACCACCGAAACGTGGCTGGTCTCACGGTCGACCAGCAGCGACAGGTAGAATTCTTTCGCGATCGCCGCGCCTTCTTCGATGTAGAGGCGGTTGACCTGCTTGCCCTTGGGGCCTGTCTGGTGGGTCACCAGCACGCGGCCGAGCATTTCGGCGGCGTTGGACTTGACCTCTTCCACCGACTTGACGACGCGGACGCCGCCTTTGGCGTCGGGGGCGAGGCCCTCGAACTTGCCCTTGCCGCGGCCGCCGGCGTGGATCTGGCTCTTCACGACGAAGACCGGACCACCCAGCTTCTTGGCGGCCTCTTCGGCCTCCGCGGGGGTGAAGGCGGCGAAGCCGCGCGGAACGGGAACGCCGAACTCTGCGAGAACGGCTTTGGCTTGATGTTCGTGGATGTTCATGAGGTTCCGGTCGCCGATGCGCTTTCGGGAAGTCGCGGCGTTATAGGAGCGGCATTTCGCAGGCGCAACCGGGCTCGGTCGAATAGCGCCGTTCGAACCAAAAAGCCGCGCTTGTTGGGGCCGATCAACCCCAACCCGCCCCTAATCCACCCAATCTTTCGCCAGACGACGCGACGCCAGCAGCAGAAGCGTTGCGCTGAGCAGGTAGAATCCGAGCCCGAAATAGATGGCGTAGCGCATGGATTCGGCTCCAAAGCGCGGCGCCAGCAGGTCAGAGGCGAATCCGAAGAACCAAAGACCGACGGCGATGCCGAACAGATTGTTGATCAGCAGGAACAGCGCCGAGGCCGTCGAACGCATGGTCGCGGGGGCCATGTGTTGGGCGGCGGTGATCACCGGTCCCGCCCAAGCCAGGTTCAGTCCGGTGGGAATCAGGAAGATCAGGAACGACAGCACCAGGGACTTGGTGTTCATGGCCAGAAGGAAGCATGGCAGGGCCACCAGGAAGCAGATCGCCGGCACAAAAGCGTAGGCGCCCTTGGTCTTGCCGCCGAAGCGGTCGCCCAGCCAGCCGCCGAGCCAAATACCCGCCACACCGCCGAACAGGGCGACGCCGCTGTAGAACCAGGAGGTCTCCACCAGGGTCAGGCCCAGGCTGCGCATGAAGAAGGACGGCAGCCAGAAGGCCACGCCGTAGCCGCAGACCGACGAACAGGCCGCGCCGAACGACAGCAACCAGAAGCTGGGCTTGGGTGCCACGGTGCGCACCACCTGCATCAGGCTAGGCGCTTTTTCGGGCGTCGCCTCGACCGCAGGCAGGTTCTCATAGCCGCCGCGGCGCGGATCCTTGACGGTCAGGCGGAAGATTGGCGCGATCAGCACCCCGGCCAGACCCACGACGATAAAGGCCGCGCGCCAGTCCACCGCCGCCGCGATCAGCCCGCCGAACAGCACGCCCATGGCGGTGCCCACGGGAATGCCGAAGGAATAGACAGCCAGAGCGCGGGCGCGCTGCGCCTTGGGGAAATAGTCGGCGATCATCGAATAGGCCGGGGCCACGCCGCCCGCCTCGCCCACGCCGACGCCCATGCGGGCGAAAAACAGCGACCAGAAGCCGCCCGCCAGGCCGCAGACGGCGGTGAAGCCGCTCCAGACCGTCAAGGCGCCCGTCATGATCCAAGTGCGGCTGAACCGATCGGCCATCCAGGCGATCGGCACGGCCAGGGTCGTGTAGAGCGCGGCGAAGGCTACGCCGCCCATCAGGCCCAGTTGGGTGTCGGTCAGGCCAAGATCAGCCTTGATCGGCTCCTTGAGGATGCCGAGGATCTGCCGATCCAGAAAATTGAAGGTGTAGACCACCACCAGAATGAACAGGACATAGGCGCGATAGCGCGGGCTCGGCGCCGGGGTCGTCGTCGGGGTGGTCATCAGCGATCCATGATCATGAAGCTTGGCCTGCACTCTTGCAGACGGAAGGCGGACAAGGAAAGGGCGGCGGCTCCTTTCGAAACCGCCGCCCCCTCAAGTCGTGCTTAGAACTTGTACTGGATCGTCGCGGTCCAGGTCCGCGGCGGGCCGTAGAAGCCGATGATCGAGTTGTTGTAGGTCGCGCCCGGGAAGCTGTAGCCGCCGACGCGATATTCCTCGTCGGTCAGGTTCTTGCCGTACAGGGCCACCTGCCACTGGTCGCCCGGCGCATCCCAGACGATGCCCAGGTCAACGAGGGTGTAGCCCTTCTGATCAAGGACCGGATCAGCCACGTCGAACAGGTGATAGTCGTCGCGATAGGACAGCGACGGAGTTACGCGCAGCGTGCCGCCGGCCAAGGCCGTCTTGTAGGTGACGCCCAGATAGCCCGACCATTCCGGCGAGTTCTGGAACTCGCGGGTGTCGGAAATATCCACCGGCGTGCCAGTGATGTTGGTGATGAACTCGTCGAATTCGGCGTTCAGATAGCCGACCGCGAAGTTCGCCGTCAGGCTTTGGGTCAGATAGGCCGAACCTTCGAACTCCGCACCCCAGATGGTCGAGGCGCCGGCGTTGTCGACGATGGAGGCGATGCCGACCTGCGGCGGCGTGGCCACCTGCTGGGTCGTGATCTGCTGGTCCTTGTAGTCTGAATAGAACCAGGCGGAGCTGAACTGCAGGCGGCGCTCGAAGAGCGAGCCTTTCAGTCCGATTTCATAGGCCTTCACTGTCTCCGGCTCGTAGCCGTTGACCGTCTGCGGCGTCAGGAAGGCGTCGCCGCGCATGTCCCAACCGCCCGACTTGAAGCCATCGCTGTAGGAGGCGTAAGCCGTCAGATCGTCGCTCAGCTCGTAGGAGACGCTGAAGCGCGGGGTGAACTCCTCGAAGTCCTTGTCCGCCACATAGTTGGTGCGGGTCTGCAAGATTGCGCGCGGCGTGCCCCCCAGGATCGGGGTGCGCGTGGCGCCCAGATAGAAGGCGCGGAACACGTTGGCGTTCTTGCTGTCCTGGGTCCAGCGACCGCCCACCGACGCCTTCAGGCGGTCGGTGATGTCGAAGCTGACGTCGGCGAAGGCGGCCAGCGAGGTGGTGGAGACCTTGCCCGACGAATTGATGGCGAGGCCCAGGTTGCCGGCGACGGTATCGAAGGCGCCCTTGGCGAAACCGTTCATGTAGTAGACGCCGGCCACGCCTTGGACGCGGTCGGTGTTGAACTGGACCTGGAACTCCTGGCTGAACTGCTCGTCGGCGTAGAAGGCCGGAATGTCGAGCGTCGGGGCCGGGGTGCCGTCAAAGTCGATGATGGTGTCGGTGTAGCTTTCGCGGCCGGCGCTGATCGACTTCAGGGTGATGATGTCGTTGACGTTCCACTGACCGGTGACCGACCACCCCTCGGTCTCGACCGAGTTCTTGCCGGCGATGCCGGCGCGGGTGTCATAGACGTCGTCCAGGACGGCGGCGTCAGCCCCCGTGCCCGGCAGTTCCCGGTGACCGTGACGCGGGTTGGAGTCGTCCTTCACACGGTCATAGGCGACCCGGAAGAACAGGTCGTCGTTCGGCGCGTATTCAGCGCTGGCGCGGTAGGCGAAGACATCCTTGTCGTAGTGCTCGTCGCCGGTGTTCAGGTTCTTGCCGAAACCGTCACGGTCATAGGACGCGACCGAGCCACCGATGGCCAGTTGGTCAGTCAGCGGCACCGAGCCGGTGACCACGACGTCGCGCTGGTCGTAGGAGCCCAGCGAGCCGCGGGCGGTGAACTGAGGGCGGGTCAGGTCGAGCTTCTTGGTGACGTACTTGATCGCGCCGCCGATGGTGTTGCGGCCGTACAGCGTGCCTTGCGGGCCGCGCAGCACTTCGATGCGCTCGATATCGAAGATATCCAGCACCGCGCCCTGCGGACGGGCCACGTAGACGTCGTCCACATAGAGGCCGACGCCTGGCTCGAAGCCCCAAAGCGGGTCCTGCTGGCCGACGCCGCGGATGAAGGAGATCAGGGTCGAGTTCGAGCCGCGGGCGATCTGGACCGTGGCGTTGGGGGTCTGCTGTTGCAGGGTGGTGATGTCGCTGGCGCCCATGGCCTCCAGGCGCTCGGCTCCCAGAGCCGAGACCGAGACCGGGACGTCCTTGAGCGACTCTTCACGGCGGCGGGCCGTGACGACCACTTCCTCGATGTTGAATCCGGGTTGCGTGGCGGGGGCGGCGTCCTGGGCGAAAGCTCCCGAGACGAACGCGACTTGCGCCGCGCTGGCGAGCAGCGCGACTTTAAGAATGGATTTCATAATCCTCGTCCTCCCTAGCGCCCGTTCGTTCGGTCGCCTTGTTGATTCGCAAATTCATCGAAGTGCGAATTAGGCGCAGTTTTTGCGGAAGTTCATGCATCGCGAAAGTGCGACCGAACGCAGCACGATTATTTTTCATCAGATGATGAATTGGCGCCACAGTGAAGCCATCGCCGACGCTTGGCGAGCTTAGCCCTTGCCGCGCGCCGCCACGGCCTCGAAACCGGCCGCGCAATAGGCGAACAGACGGGCGCGGATGGCCGCCAGGTCGCTGGACCGGCACAGGCCGTCGGACAGGGCGTCGATACGGCCAGTCTCCGACAGGGCTAGCATCATCGAGCCGGTCAGAAACTCGTAGCACCAGAACAGGTCAGCCTGGCTGGCCTTTGGCAGAGCGCGGCTGAGCGCGTCCACCAGCCGGCGCACCACCGGATCGAAGAAGCGGTGCATGGTGTCCCCGCCCCAGCCCGGCGTGTTGTTCACCTGGGCCACCAAGGCGAAATAGCTCTTCCAGCCCGGCCCGCCGTTTTCGGAGATGCGCAGCAGGGGATCGATGAACGCTTCGATCACGCCCTCGCTGGTCAGAACGCCGCCGGAGGCTTTCTCATAGGCGTCCATGGACGCCACCCGTTCGCGGTTCAGAATCTCGGCCCGGCGCAGGAATACCGCATCGAACAGCTCGCGCTTGGCGCCGAAGTAGTAGTGGATCAGGGCGGTATCGACGCCGGCCTCGGCCGCCACCTGGCGGGTGGTGACGCCATAGAAGCCGTGACGGGCGAACAGCTGCTCGGCCGAATCGAGGATCGTCTCCTTGAGATCCAGCCCCGCGTGTTTGGACGGACGCCCCCGTCCGCTGGCCCGGGGCTTTTTCGGCGTAGCAGCGTTCATGGTCCCGTTCGTAGGCCCGCCACGGCGGGCTTGGCAATGGCGGGACTAGCCGAACATCATCTCCCACATCATCCGGCCGGGCACAAAGGCGGTGATCCCGGCGATCACCAGACCGCCCACGAACAGGCCGGTCATCATCCGGCCGTGAACCCGGACATTGTGGCGACGCGCCTGGGCGATGGCGAACGGCAGGGCGATCAGGGTCCAGCCGGCGAACAGGTGCAGGAAGCTGAAATGACCCGGCCGGATGGTCTGGATGAACAGGGACGAGATCGCCGCGGAGGCCATGGCTACCGACCAGGTCCAGCCAAGCACGCGATGCTGTGTGTTTCCCTTCACACCGGTCAGCAGCGCGCCGCCAATGATCAGGGCGACCGCGACCGACGCCACGTGAATCTGGATTTGCAGCGGCGCCCGCGCGATCAGACCGAAGTCTGGCCAATGCAGTCGCATGTCCAGCCCGCTCAAGAATCTTAGAAAGCCGTCTGTCCGTCCGCCCAAGGCCAGCCATGTCAGCAGACCGGTGGCCGCCACGCTGATGGCGATCGTGCGGATCAGGTTGCGGGTTCCGGTCAGGGGCGAATGCTGCGACATCTTCGATCTCCGTTCGGCGGCGCTGGCCGCTCGTGGGAGAGGGACTAGACGGGACGCGGACGAGGTTCATTACAAGGTGCGTGAAGGAGCATCCGAAATGCGTGAGCGGGCGGCGGACGCCGTTCACGAAGCGCGAACGCCCGCGCCGCGCTTCCGGCGGGGCCTCGCCTTCGCCGCCATAGCCGGCGTGTTCCTCGCCTTCGTCGGCGCGTTCGGCACGGACGACGCACCCTTCCCGCAGCGACTGGCCTTCTGGGTCGGCACGTCTGTTCTGGGCGGGTTGGCGGGCAACATGACCGCACGACACGCGGCTGTGCGCGGCCTGTTCGATGAGCGGCCCTGGCTTGGCGGGGCCTTGATCGTCGCAATCCTGACACCGCCCGGCACGCTGGTCGTCTGGCTAGGATCAGCCCTCGCCTTCAATCACCCTATCCGCGTGCAGGACCTGCCCGGCTTCCTCATCGCCGTCCTCGTGGTGACGGTGGCCATGACCTTGCTGAGCTATTTCATCACCCGTCCGCACGATCAGTTGACCTCGGCCTCGCCATCCGACACCGCTCCGCCACGCTTCCTCGACCGCCTGCCGCTCAAACTGCGCGGCGCGGCGCTGTATGCTGTCGAGGCCGAAGATCATTACCTGCGCCTGCACACCGACCGTGGCCAGGACCTGATCCTGATGCGCCTGTCGGATGCGGTGGAGGAACTGGCCGGCATCGAAGGGGCCCGCACCCATCGGTCCTGGTGGGTGGCGCGTGACGCCCTCACGGACGCCAAGCGGGGCGACGGCCGCGCGATCCTGACACTGAAGAGCGGCGTGCGGGTCCCCGTCAGCCGGGCCTACGCCAAGGCCCTGCGCGAGGCTGGGTGGTTCTAGCGGCCAGCCCGCCGGGCGCGCCACTGCTCCGCCGTCTGGCCCCAGCCGTCGACCTTGTACCCGTCCAGAGGCGGCGGCAGACGCGAGGCTCCGCGATTGGCGGAGCCCAGGCGCTGGGCCACCTTTTGCGAGCCGACATTCTCCGGATCGATCGTGTGGATGATGTCGGTCCAGCCGAGCACATCCACGGCGAAGTCCATGCAGGCGACGGCGGCTTCGACCGCGTATCCCTTGCCCCAAGACTCCCGCGAAAGCCCCCAACCGATCTCGGTCCCCGGCCAACCTTCGGGCCGCCACGGCCCGATGCGACCGATCCAGCGACCGGTTTCTTTCTCGACTACCGAGAACATGGAAAACCCTTGCAGGACCCATGAGCCGGTCACCGCCGCCATCACCCGCCAGGTCTGCTCGCGGCCCATGGCGCCGCCGATGAAGCGGGCGACCTCCTCGTCCGCCATCATCGCCGCCCAAGACTCCAAATCCTCGCTGCGCGGGATGCGGAGCAGCAGCCGTTCGGTTTCAAGCGTCAGGTTCGGATCAAAGCTCATTCGACTTTGGTAGAAGCTTGACCGGCGGCCCGCAAGGCGGCGACGCGGTCGATGGCGGCGACCGCCTCCGCCACCAGATTGCGGACGATCTCGCCCGCCGGCAGCACCTGGCGCACCCCGCCCGCGGACTGACCCATGGCCAGGCAGGAGCGGTCGAGTTCGAGGCCTTCGGTCTGGCCGCCAATGCCGCCCATGACGCCAGTCTGGATGGAATGGATGGCTTGCTGCGGAAAGGGCTGGATGTCGGCGGGGCGAGCTTCCCACGCCTCGACATAAGGGTTCTTCAGCACCCGCATCGGCTTGCCCGAATAGCTGCGAGTACGGACGGTGTCTTCGTCGGCGGCGTCCAGAATCGCCTGACGGTAAACCTCGCCGGCGTGCGCCTCCTGCGAGGCGATGAAGCGGGTGCCCATCCACACACCCTGAGCGCCCAGGGCCAGGGCGGCGGCGAGGCCTCGACCATCGTAGAGGCCGCCGGCGGCGATCACGGGGATGTCCACGGCCTCCACCGCCTGCGCCACCAAGGGGAAGGTTCCGACAAGGCCGGTATGACCCCCGCCCTCTCCACCCTGGCAGATCACGGCGTCACAGCCAGCGGTCTGGGCCCTCACCGCATGTTTCACCGCGCCGCAGACAACCATGACCTTCAGGCCTGCGTCCTTCAGCCGGGCGATGATCGGGGCAGGCACGCCGAGGCCCGCGACGAAGCTGCTCGCGCCGCCGGCGATGATCACCTCGACGCTGGCGGTCAGGGCGTCGGGCGTGGCGGCCAGCAGATCGACGCCGAACGGCTTGTCGGTCAGCTCACGCACCCGGCGCATCTGGCTGGCGATGAAGTCGGGGCTGGTCCCGGCCATCCCAAGCACGCCATAGCCGCCAGCGTTGGACACCGCCGCCGCCAGTTCGGCGTAAGAGACACCGCCCATGCCGGCGAGGAGGATCGGATGTTCGATTTCAAGCAGATCGCAAATCGGCGTGCGCAGCGTCATTAGCCGTCCTCCCGGTCTTTTCCGGAAGGATGGGACCGTCGGGGGCAACCCCGCAATGGTGACCCGACGTCATCTCAGCGCTGCTTGGGGGTCCAGAAACAGGCGGTGAGGGCTCTCAGAAAATCGAGTAGCCGCCGTCGATCACCAGGGTGTCGCCGGAATGATAGGCGCTGGCGTCGGAGGCGAGATACACCGCCATGCCGCCGAAGTCGGCCGGTTCGCCCCAACGGCGGGCCGGCACCCGGGGAATGACTTTCTCGGCGAAGGCGGGGGCGGCCTGCGCGCCGGCGGTCATATCGGTGGCGATCCAGCCCGGCAGGATGGCGTTGGCCCGCACGCCCCAGCGGGCGTGCTCCACCGCCACCGACTTCATCATCGAGATGACGGCGCCTTTCGTGGCGGCGTAGGCCTCGTTGCGAGCCGCGCCCTCAATGGCCGCCAGCGAGGCGATACCCACGATGGAGCCGCCGGGATCGCCAGCCTTGGCCCGCTCGACCATGTGGCGGCAGGCTTCGCGGAAGGTGAAAAACACCCCGTCCAGATTGACCGCCAGCACCTTGCGATAGGTCTCGGTCGACATATCCACGAAGGACGGCGCGCCGTAGCCGACGCCGGCGTTGGCGAAGACGCTGTCGATGCGGCCCATGCTGACCGCCGCCTCGGCCATGGCGGCCACGACCTGCGCCTCGTCGGAGACATCGACCTGTTGGGCCAGGACCCGAACGCCCAGGGTGTTCAGCTTGCCCTCGGCTTCAAGGTTGCGCTCGGCGTTGGAGCCCCAGATGACGATGTCGGCGCCCGCCTGCGCCAGCGCATGGGCCATGCCAAAGCCGATGCCGCGGTTGCCGCCGGTGATCAGGGCGACCTTGCCGCTCAGGTCGAAGGGTTTGTAGGCCATGGGGTCGCTCCTCGTTTTTGTTGAAGCCAAAAGACCCGGCTGACGCGGCGGCGGTCAAGCGCCGCCGAAGCGGGACCAGGCTTCGTGGATCACCCGGCGCGTCTCTGGCCACTCGACCATGGCGTCCACCTCACCCATGCGCACGAAGCGCGCGTCCGCCGCGTCGTCCCCAGCCACCGGCTCGCCCGACATCCAACGGGCGGCGTAATCGATCATGATGTAGTGGCGCTCGACCTTGCCAAGGTCGTTCACGAACACGCCGTCCACCACATCGACCAGGGCGAGGATTTCGGCCTCCACGCCGGTTTCCTCCAGCAGTTCGCGGCGCGCGGCGGCGATGGCGGCCTCGCCCCATTCGATGCGGCCGCCGGGAATGCTCCACTGGCCCAGTCGCGGGGCCTTGCCGCGCTTGATCAGCAAAACCTCGTCGCCGCGAAAGCAGACCACGCCGGCGGTCGGGACCGGCGCGTTCAAACCGCGCTCGCCGGAATGTCGAGCGTGGCCCTCTCGCCCACATGGCCTAGGCAAGAGCCCAGCCATTCGTCAGCCGCCTTGCGCCCGCGCTCTTTCAGGTCGGTGAGGAAGCTCCACTCAGTGTTGAATTTGGTCGAAAGGGACAGGTCGTCCAAGTGGCCGTCGGCGGCGATTGAGTGCAGCAGCATGCGCCTGTAACGCCCCTTGGCCGCATCCTTCAGCAAGCCCTCTTCCAGCAGCTTCTGCAGCAGGCCGATAGCGCGCAGCTCAGCCGCCAGGGAAGCGTTGAAGGTGATCTCGTTCAGGCGATCGACGATGTCCCCCGGCGTCTTGGGCGCCTCCTTGCGGATGAAGGGGTTTAGCGTGACCACCAGCACGTCGTCCGGCGTCTTATCGTAGAACAGCGGCCACAGCCCCGGATTGGCCAGGTAGCCGCCATCCCAATAGGGTTCGCCGTCGATCTCCACCGCATGGAACAGGTGCGGCAGGCAAGCTGACGCCATGACGTGCTTCACGGTCAGCTCATGCTCGCGGAAGATTTTGGCCTGGCTCGTCCGCACCTCGGTCGCCGAGATGTACAGCGCTACGGGCGAGCGCTCGCGGATGGCGTCGAAGTCCACCACCCGCTCCAGAGCGTCATGCAGCGGGTTCAGGTTGAAGGGGTTGAAATCGTACGGGCTGAGCGACATCGCGAAGGTCTCGGCCAGTCGCCAGCCCGGGGTGTTCTTGATCCAGTCTGGACTGAGCGCGGCGTTCCAGATGCTGGAGTCGCCGAAGATGTTGCGCCCGCCCGCCTGGTTCACCTTTTTCCAGAAGTCGGCCAGCTTGGCCTTGGCGCCTTCGCGGCCGTTCTCGATCAGTCCGGCCGTCATGGCCACCGCGTTCATCGCGCCGGCGGAGGCGGCGGTGACCGCCTTGATCTCCAGGCTCTCCTCCTCGAGCAGGCGATCGATCACCCCCCAGGCGAAAGCTCCATGAGAGCCGCCGCCCTGCAGGGCCAAGCTGATGGGCTTGGGCCCCGACTTCTTTCGGACGCCCAGCATACAGCCTTCTCCTATTGGGCGGTCCAGCCGCCATCGACTGATAACGCCGTGCCGTTCACGGAAGCTCCCGCATCGGAGACCAGATAAAGCAGCAGGCCGGAGATTTCTTCAGTCGTCACGAACCGCTTGGTCGGCTGGGCGGCCAGGATGACGTTCTTGAGGACCTCTTCCTCGCTGATGCCGCGTGCCCTGGCCTGGTCGGTGATCTGGCCCTCGACGATGGGCGTCTTCACATATCCGGGGCAGATGGCGTTGCAGGTGATGTTCTGCTGAGCGACCTCGAGCGCCACGGTCTTGGTCAGACCCAGCACGCCATGCTTAGCGGCCACATAGGCGGACTTGAACGGCGAGGCGACCAGAGCGTGGGCGGAGGCCAGATTGACGATCCGGCCCCGTCCCTGAGCCTTCATGATCGGCAGGGCCGCACGCGTCCCGTGGAAAGCGGAAGACAGGTTGATGGCGATGATCTGGTCCCACTTCTCGAGGGGGAATTCATCGACGGGGGCCACGTGCTGGATGCCGGCGTTGTTGACCAGAATATCCAGACGGCCGAACTCGGCCTTGGCGAAGGCGACCATCTCGGCGATCTCGCCAGGCTTGGTCATGTCGGCGCCGTGATAGACGACGCGAACGCCGTGGTCGGCCTCAAGCTTGGAGCGAGTGGTCTCGATAGCGACCGGATCGCCAAGCCCATTGAGAACCACATCCACGCCTTGGGCGGCGAGCGCCTCGGCCATGGCGTGACCGATGCCGCTGGTCGACCCCGTGACGATGGCCGCCTGGCCACGCAAACCGAAATCCACGCTCATCCCCTACGCTCCGCATTCTTTTTGTTGCAGCGCAGCATAGTCCGGCCGCGCGCCAGCGGCGAGTCCGCTTTAATTCACCGCTAGATGAATTTATGGCTGCGGGCGAGCAAAAATCCAGTCGGCGTCAGTGGAGAGCTTGGGCTGGAAGCGATAACCGTCGAGGTCGAAGCTCTTCAGCTCTTCGGCCTTGTCGATACGGCCGTCGATGGCGAAGCGGGCCATGCGGCCGCGGGCCTTCTTGGCGTAGAAGCTGAGGACACGCAGCATGCCCTCCTTCTCTTCCTTGAAGTGGCAGGTGACCACTGGCGCCTTCAGGGCCTTTGCATCGACGGCGCCGAAGTATTCCTGGCTGGCCAAGTTCACCAAGGTCTTGTCCTTGTGGCCTTCAAGCACCGTGTTAAGGGTCATGGAAATCCGATCACCCCAGAAATCATAGAGGCTCGCGCCGCGCTTGGTCTTCAGTCGCGTGCCCATCTCCAGGCGGTAGGGCTGCATCGCGTCCAACGGGCGCAACACGCCATAGAGGCCCGACAGGATGCGCAGGTGGTCCTGGGACCAGACCAGCCCGGCCTTGTCCAGCTTGCGAGCCTCAAGCCCCGAATAGACGTCGCCATTGAAGGCGAAGGCAGCTTGCAGGCCGTCCTCGACGGCGGGGTCGAAAGCCTGGAACCGCTCGTGGTTCAGCTTGGCCAGGTTCTCGGAGATGTGCATCAGTCGGCGCAGATCGGCCGCCGTCAGCTTGGAGGTGGTTTTGGCCAGCTCGGCGATGTCGCCCTTCAGCTCTGGTGTGGTGAGCGGCAGGGTTTGCGCGGGTGGGGTGAAATCCAGCGCCTTGGCGGGAGAGATGACCATCAGCATGGGCAGGCCTTAAGCCGAGGCGGGCGTCAGAACAACACCCGGGGGTTCATGATCCTGTGAGGATCGAGCGCCGCCCGAACCACACGCTGGGCGGCGATCTCGGTCGGCGACTTGTAGCGCAGCGCCTCGCCGACCTTCATCACGCCCAGGCCGTGCTCGGCGCTGATCGAGCCGCCGACACGGGCGACGATGTCATGAACGGCCAAGGCGCCGGCCTCGCGGCGGTCATTATGCTCGGCGTCCGACCCGTCGACGGGCCGAAGGACATTGTAATGGACATTGCCGTCGCCCACGTGGCCGAAGGCGACAATACGCGCACCGGGCGCCACCCGTTGCACCGCCACATCAGCGTCACTCATGAAGGCGGCGATCTGGGAGACGGGGACGGAGACGTCGTGCTTCCAGCAGGCCCCCTCCGGGTTTTGGGCGGCGGACTGGCCTTCACGAAGGCTCCAGAAGGCCGCCGCCTGGGTCGCGTTCTGGGCGAGCGTCGCATCGTCGATCAGGCCTTCCTCCAGGGCGCGTGCCAGCAGCCGCTCCAGCGCCGCCTCGGCCGCGCCTGGTTCGCCGCTAGCGGCCTCGATCAGCACGTACCAGGGATGGGCCTCGACAAGCGGTTCGCGCACGCCCGGCAGATGCTTCACGGCCAGGGCGACGCCGACGCGGCCCATCAGTTCGAAAGCCTCCAGCGCCCCGCCCGTCTCGTCCTTGGCTCGCGCCAGCAGGGCGATCGCCTTGGCGGGGCTGGCGAGGCCAACGATGGCGACAGCCCGGGACGGAAGGATCGGGAACAACTTCAGGCTGGCGGCGGTAATGACTCCCAGCGTCCCCTCCGCACCGATCAGCAGGTGCTTCAAATCATAGCCGGTGTTGTCCTTGCGCAAGCGTTTGAGCCCATTCCAGACCTCGCCGTTGGGCAGCACCGCCTCGATGCCCAGCACCAGGTCGCGCATGGTCCCGTAGCGCAGGACCTGGGTCCCGCCGGCATTGGTGCTGATCAGGCCGCCAATGGTGGCAGAGCCTTCAGACGCTAGGCTGAGCGGAAAGCGGCGCCCCGCCGCCAGAGCGGCTTCATGCGCTGCGGCTAGGGTGACGCCCGCCTCAACCACCAGGGCGTCGTCGAAGGCGTCGGCGGCGCGCACGGCGCGCAGGCGCTCGGTGGAAAGCAGGATTTCGCCCTGCGGAATCTGGCCGCCGACCAGACCCGTGTTGCCCCCTTGCGGGGTGATGGCGAGGCCCGCCTCGGCGCAGATGGCGACCACGGCGGCGACCTTGGCGGTCGTGTCCGGCAGGGCCAGCAACGGCGTGTTCCCAGACCAGCGGCGACGCCATTCCACCAGCTTTGGCGCAAGACGGTCGGGATCCTGGCTCCAGCCGTCCGCGCCCAGCGCCGTCTTCAGGCGATCGATCACATCGGCCGGCGCGCTCATCCCACGAACCCCGCGGCGCGGCGCAAGCGGTCGTTGATCGCCTCGCCCAAGCCTTCGTCCGGGATCGGCGCCACGGCGATCGCCGAGGGCTTGGTCCGGTCGGCGGCGCGCAGGAAGGCGAACAGGTTGGCCGCTGCTTCGGACAGGCTTGAAGACGGGCTGAGATTGAAAACCCATTCCCCTGCCGCATGCGGCCCGAAGGCGAGATAGGCCTCACCCTCCTCCGGGCTCACCGCATTGATCCGAACCGGCGCGTCGGGGGCGTAGTGGACAGCGAGACGGCCGGGCGAGCGCTTGGCGTCGTCGGCGGCCTCGGCCAGCGGGCCGACCAGCGCCTCGATCTGCGCCCGCGTCACCGCGCCAGGCCGCAGGAGGCGCGGCGCCCCGTCGAGCAAGGCGACCACCGTGGATTCCAGGCCGACCTCGCAGGGTCCGCCATCCAGGGATGCGGCGACCGAAACGCCCGTCTCCGACAGGGCGTCCGCATAGGTCGTGGGGCTGGGCCGGCCCGAGCGGTTGGCGCTGGGCGCCACCACCGGTCCGCCGAACTCCGCCAACAGAGCGCGCGCCATCGGATGACCAGGCACGCGGATCGCCACCGTCTCCAGCCCGGCGCGGGCCAGATCGCAGACGGTGGAAACATCGCGGATCGGCAGGACCAGGGTCAGGGGCCCTGGCCAGAACGCCGTCGCCAGCTTGCGCGCCCGGTCGTCGAAGACGGCGATGCGCTCGGCGGTCGCCAGGTCGGCCACATGGGCGATCAGGGGGTTGAACCGCGGTCGGCCCTTGGCTTCGAAGATGGCGGCCACGGCCTCGGGTTTCGCCGCATCGCCGGCGAGCCCATAGACCGTCTCGGTGGGCAGGATCACCAACCCGCCCGCGCGCAGGGCGGCTACCGCTTGGTCGCGGTCAGATTGACCCTGACGCTCACCTTGGCCGGAATCTCGTCCGTCGCCGTCCATTCGCCCTGCCCAACTCCGAAAGCCGTACGGTCGAGGCTGGTTACACCGCGCATGCGGGCCGTGTCGCCGTCGATCTTCAGGCTGAACGGCAGGCTCACCGACTTCTTCACGCCGCGAAGATCAAGCGTTCCATCGGCTACGAAGCGACCCTCGGCGGTCTTGCGGAACTTGGTCGCGGTGAAGGTGGCGGTCGGATGCGAGCCCGTATCGAAGAAGTCGGCGCCCACCAGCGACTCGTCACGCTGGCCGTCGCCGGTACCGACCGACGCCAGGTCGATCTTCACCGACACCTTCGAACCCTCCAGGGCATCGGGTGAGAACAGGATGTCGGCGGTCCAGCGCGAGAAGCGGCCTTCGACCGCTTCGCCGCCCCAGGTGGTGGAGAAGCCGAGCGTCGAGCTCTTGCTGACGGTCCAGGCGACCGGCGGCATGGGAGCGGGCGCGGCCTCTTCGGCGGAAACCTCCGGCGTCGCGGCTGTCTCAGGCGTCGCGGCCGCGACAGCGGCGGGTTCAGCGACGTCGGCGACCTCGGCGACTTCCTCCTGGGCGGCGGGCGTCGTCACCGGCTTGGGCTTGGGCGACCAGGCGTACGCCGCGCCCACCACGGCGATCAGGCCAATGGCGGCGGCCCAGGCGCGAGGCTCCCTCCAGCCTGGACGCGAGCCTGGGGCCATATGATCTAGGGTTTCGTCGCGGTCGAGGATCTGGTGCTTGGCCACCGCTCCGAGATGCAGGAGCAGCAGCAGATACGTCAGCTTCACCAGCGCGCCATGCGCGATCTCACCACCGTCATGCCAGATGGATTTGGCCACCACCGGCAATTCCGGCAGGAACGGCAGGTGGGGCCAGGGGATGACGCCGAACAGGAGGGTCGGCACGTTCAGCCGGCTGGCCGAGACCATGATCCAGCCGGTCAGGGGCAGGGCGATCATGATGACGTAGAAGGCCCAATGCACCGCCGTGGCGGCCATGGTCTCCCAGCGCTTCTGATTGGCGGGGTGCGACGGCGGCCGGTGCGTCAGCCTCCAGCCCAGTCGCGCCAGGCTAAGCAGCAGGATGGTGATGCCGATCGACTTGTGCAGCTGGATCATGGCGAAGGCCGACGGCCCCTTAGGGGCGTCGCCGGCCCGCCAGCCCAGGATGATCTGGAAGATGATCGCCGCGGCGATCAGCCAGTGCAGGATGATGGCGACGGTCGTGTAGCGATTGCGGCCCTCGGCCATGCCTGTCTCCTGAAACGGAATCCGCCCCGGCGTACCCGGGGCGGAGCTTAGGCCGGGATTATTGCTTGGTGAACTCAACATCCATGACGAGCTTGACCTCATCGCCCAGGGCCGGGGCGTACTTGGTCGAACCGAACTCGGTGCGCTTGATCACGGTCGAAGCCGAGAAGCCCGAACGGATCGCGCCGAACATGTCCTTGCCCGAGCCGTTGAAGGTCACATCCAGCTTCACCGGCTTGGTGACGCCGGCCAGGGTCAGGTCGCCGGTCACAACGCCCTTGTTGCCCGCCCCGCGCTGTATCGACTTGGAGACAAAGGTAGCGGTCGGGTGCTTGTCGGCGGCCAGGAACTCGGCCGGAAAGGCGGCGTCTGCCTTGTCGTAACCAGTGCTCAGCGAATTGACGTCCACCGTGACCTTCAGGACCGAAGCGTCAGGCTTGGCCGGATCGTACGAATAGCTGGCGTCGAACTTGTCGAAGCGGAAGGTGTAGCCGCTAAAGCCGAAGTGATCGATCTGGGCGGTGATGCTGGCGTGGGTCTTGTCCAAGGCATAGGTCCCAGCCGGCATTTCGGCGGGGTTGGTGGAAGCGGCGTAGGCCAGGGGGGACGCGGCCAGGGCGAAGGCGAAGGCGGCGTAGGCGAGAGAGCGGCGCATGAGAGAGAACCTCGTTACTGCAATAGTTGCTGTTTCAATTCTCGCACAGCTAAGATCGAACCTCGTAGATGAAAGGGCGACGGCGTTCACGAACGCGTGATGGACGGCGACGCAGTCGGGCCGTAAAACGCCCGTATGACCTACATCGCCCCCGTCCAGGACTTGCTCGCCTCTCTCCGCGCCGCTGGTTTTGACCAGCTTGCCGCTCTGTTTCCCGAGGTGGACGAGGAAACAGCCGCCGCGATCCTTGAAGCCGCGGGAGCCTTCGCCAGCGAGGTCATTGCGCCGCTGAACCGCCCCGGCGACCTGGCGGGCGCTACCTATGCCAACGGCAAAGTCGCGGCGGCTCCGGGCTATGCCGACGCCTATCGCCGCTTCGCCGCCGATGGCTGGAATAGCCTGTCAGCCGATCCGCGGTTTGGTGGCCAGGGCCTGCCCAAGGCGCTGGAGATCGCCGTGTTCGAAATGATACAGGCCGCCAGCCTGGCCTTTGGCCTGTGCCCCATGCTGACCCAGGGCGCGATCGAGGCGCTGCATGCTCACGGCACCGAGCGGCAGCAGAACCTGTACCTCCCCAAGCTGATCAGCGGCGAGTGGACCGGCACCATGAACCTGACCGAGCCGCAGGCCGGTTCGGATCTGGCCGCCGTCGCCACCCGCGCTGAACCCGATGGCGAAGGCGGCTATCGCCTGCATGGCCAGAAGATTTTCATCACCTGGGGCGACCACGACGCCGCCGACAACATCGTCCACTTGGTCCTCGCCCGCCTGCCGGGCGCGCCTGAGGGGGTGAAGGGGATCTCGTTGTTCCTGGCCCCGAAGGTCATGGTCGCCGACGATGGCGCCCTGGGTTCGCTCAACGACGTCCGCCCCGGCGGCATCGAACACAAGCTGGGCATCCACGCCTCGCCCACCTGCGTCATGCTGTTCGAAGGCGCCAAGGCCGAACTGGTCGGCGAAGAGGGCCAGGGCCTGGCCCACATGTTCACGATGATGAACGCCGCCCGCCTGCAGGTGGGGACGCAAGGCGTCGCCATCGCCGAGCGGGCCTATCAGCAGGCGCTGGCTTTCGCCCAGGAGCGCCGCCAGGGTCGCAGCGCCTGGACCGGCGAGACCAAGGCGCCGATCTTCGATCACCCCGACGTGCGTCGCACCCTGATGTTGATCAAGGCTAAGACCGTCGCAGCGCGTGGGATCTGCCTGTCTACCGCCATCGCCGCCGACCTGTCGCGCCTGGCCGATACGCCGGAAGCCCGCGACAAGGCCAAGCGCCGCGAGGAATTGCTGACCCCAATCGCCAAGGGCTGGTCCACCGACATCGGCGTCTGGGCGGCGTCCGAGGGCCTGCAAGTTCACGGCGGCATGGGCTTCATCGAGGAAACCGGCGCGGCCCAGCACTATCGCGACGCCCGCATCCTGCCGATCTACGAGGGCACCAACGGCATTCAGGCCATGGATCTGGCTGGCCGCAAGCTGTCCATGGCCGGCGGCCTGGCGCTGGAGGAGTTGCTGGCCGAGATCGAGGCCACGGCCGCCACGGCGGAAGGCACGATCGGTCCGCGCCTGACCGCCGCCGCCGCCGCGGCGCGTGAAGCGTCCGCCTGGTTGGCGGCGCGCAAGGGCACGCCCGACGCCCTGGCGGGCGCGACGGCGTTCCTGCAGTTGATGGGTGAGACGACGGGCGGCTGGATGCTGGCCAAGGGCGACGACGCCGCGCTGGCCCGGCTCTACGCCGATCAGGTCTTGGCCGGGACCCCCGGCCTGGTCGCGGCGGTCACGCAAGGCGCCGCGTTGCTGGAGGCGTGGACGGGCTGAGCCCGCCCACGCTCCGGGGCCGCTTAGAGCTGGCCCAGCATGTAGTCGGCCGAAGAAACGCGGAATTCGCCGCCTTCTTCGATGTTCAGCTGCTGGACGACGCCGTCCTTGATGATCATCGAATAGCGCTGCGAGCGCGGACCCATGCCGAACTTCGAGCCGTCGAAGTCCAGGCCGATGGCGCGGGTGAAGTCGCCGTTGCCGTCGGCCAGCATGAGGATCTCATCGCCGACGCCTTGGTCCTTGGCCCAAGCCTTCATCACGAAGACGTCGTTGACCGAGACGCAGGCGATGGAGTCGACGCCCTTGGCCTTCAGGTCGGCGGCTTTCTCCTTGAAGCCCGGCAGGTGCTTGGCCGAGCAGGTCGGGGTGAAGGCGCCAGGAACGGCGAACAAGGCTACCGTGCCCTTGAAGGCTTCATCGCCGGTGATCGGCTTGGGGCCCTCGGGCGAGGTGGTCATGAAGGTGGCGGCGGGCAGCGTATCGCCGACTTTGATGGTCATGGCCGATCTCCGTTCTGAATGTTGAGCTAGGCAGATAGAGACGCTCAGGGCCGCCGCCAAGCGACATCTCCGGCACGGGGCTTGAAACCGCCGCTTTCCCCGCCGATTCTCAAGCCATGGCTGAAACTGAATTCCTCACCGGCCGCCTGCTGGTGGCCATGCCCGGCATCGACGATCCGCGCTTCGAGCGGGCCGTTGTCTTCGTCTGCTCGCACGACGAGGACGCCGCTATGGGGCTGGCCGTGAACCGGCCGGTGGACGGGCTGATGGTCAGCGACCTGCTGGAGAAGCTGGGCGTGCCCCAGGCTGCGGATGGTCCCGCCGATCTTGTCCTGATGGGTGGACCGGTGCAGCGCGAGCGTGGTTTTGTCCTGCATACCGCAGACTATGAGGCGCAGGGCGCCAGCGTGCCGATCACCGACGACCTCAGCCTAACCGCCACCCGCGACGTGCTGGTGGCGATGACCGACTATCGCACCAAGCCGCGACGCTCCGTCCTGGCCCTGGGCTATGCGGGATGGGACGGCGGCCAGCTTGAGCAGGAGCTGCGCGAGAACGTCTGGCTGATCTGCGATCCGGACGAGGCGATCCTGTTCGGGTCGGACCATGAGCACAAATGGTCCCAAGCCCTGGCCAAGCTCGGCATCAGCGCTGACCAGCTTTCAGGCCAGGCCGGACGGGCCTAACCCCAAGCCCGAAGCGGCGCGACGCCGTCGAGATACGCCTCGTTGAGGTAGACCTCGGCCTCGGTGGCCGGCAGGGCGGGCGCATAGCCAAAACCCTGGCCGTAGTCGCAGCCTAGCTCCAAGAGCTTGGCGGCCATGGCGGCGTTCTCGACCCCCTCGCCCACAACTTCCAGATCCAGGTCGCGACCGAGCTGCACGATCGAGCGGACGATCTTGGCCGAGCCTTCATTGGCGGCCATGGTCCGCACGAAATAGCGGTCGATCTTCAGCGTATCGACAGGCAGTTGCGACAGGTAGGACAGCGAGGAGAAGCCCGTTCCGAAGTCGTCCAGCGCCAGACCGACGCCGGTGGCGCGCAGGGCGTTGAGCACCGAGGCGGCGCGCTTGGGATCGCGCATCACTTCGCTTTCGGTGATCTCCAGCTTCAGGGCCGCCGGCGGCAGATCGTTCTCCTTGATGACCGAGGCGACCTCGGCGATCAGGCTGGCGCGGTCGATCTCGCCCGTGGAAAGGTTGACGCTGACCGTCATGCCCTCAACCTGGCTGTGCGTACGGCGCCAGGCGGCCAGTTGCGTGGCGGCGGCCCGGACCATGTGGCCGCCCAGCTCGCTCATCAGGCCCATTTCCTCGACCAAGGGCAGGAAGTCGTCAGGCGGCAGGAAGCCGCGGCGCGGGTGACGCCACCGTGCCAGCGCCTCGAAGCCCGCCAGCGCGCCGTCGGACAGCCTGACCACAGGCTGAAAGAAGGGAATGATCTCGCCCCGGCCCAGGGCGCCGCGCAGGTCCGCCTCCAGCGCCAGTTGGGACAGGCCGTCGCTTTCCATGGCCCGGCCATAGGCGGCGGCGCCGCCACGACCACCCATACGGGCGGCCTCCACGGCCAGTTCGGCCCGGCGCAGCAGTTCGGTGGCCTCGGGGGCGTTCTCGCCGCCCTCGGCCGATACCGCGCCCAGCGACAGGGTCGGGAAGATATCAAAGCCCACGACGCGCAGAGGTTGTTCAACGGCCTGGCGGAGCATCTCGGCCGGCTCTCGGCCGCTGACCGCCTCGATCAGGACGGCGAATTCGTCCTCGCCGATACGGCCGATGACGGCGTTGGGGGGAAAGGCGGCGGCCAGACGCGACCCCAGGGCGGCCAGCACCAGATCGGCGCGCTCATGGCCCAGGGCTTCGTTCAGGCGGCGCAGACGGTCGAGGTCGGCGACCACCATCTCGTACTCGCCCGCCGACTGCATACGGTCGCGGGCGCGGGCGATGAAGCTGGAGCGGTCGAGCAGACCCGTGAGTTGATCGTGCTGCGAGGCGGCATATTTCGTTTCCGGGGCGACCACCCCGGCGGCCCGTACGCCTTCCTCCAGCCAGACGCCGCGCCACAGACAGCTTTCGGCCCCACGCATGCGGACGCGGACGACGACTTCGGAACCCGGCGCCTGGGTGCGCAGCATGCGCTCGACCTGGGCGCGGTCCTGGGGAATGGCGAGGGCGAGGATGGCGGCGGAAGCGCATTCAGGCGCGAGCGGGCCCAGACCCAGAGCGCGGGCGGGACCGTTGAGGCGCAGGCGGTCGGCTTCGGGCTCCCAGACCCACAGCGCCACGTCAGCAGCGCCCAAGGCCTCCAGCATGGCCGAGGCGTCCCAGCCTCGTTTCAGGTTTTGCTTCAGCGCCATCCCGAGCCCCGCCGAAAACCCATTCTAGGCCCCGGCTTTGTCCGGACCTTCCGACGCACGCGCGCGCGAGACCAGTCCGAACAACCTATGGTCTCGCCATTCGCCGTTAATTTTCAGATAAGCCCGCGCGTAACCTTCCTCCGTGAAGCAGGCTTTGAGCAATAAACGACGGGAAGGCTCGTTATCGGGCAGGCACTGCGCTTCCAGGCGCGACAGTCGGTACGGGCCGAAGGCGAAGGCGCTCACCGCCCGCACCGCCGCCAGACCATAGCCGCGGCGGGCGAAGGGCTGGCCGATCCAGTAGCCAAGCGATGCGGTCTCGGCGACGCCCCGGCGGACATTGTGCATGCGGATCAGGCCGACCAGCCGGTTCTCCCGCGTTTCGCGGATCGCCAGCGCCACCCCCTGCCCTTCCAGCAGTTCGCGGTCATAGGCGTCGATGCGTCGGCGGAACGCAGCGCGAGTCAGGTCGTCGTCCGGCCAGGTGGGCTCCCAGCGTTGCAGGAAGTCGCGTGACGCCTCCCGAACCCTCGCCCATTCAGCATGGTCGGAAGGCCGGGGACTGCGCAGCGTGACGCCCTCGCCCTGCAGAGCGATCTCGGTCCTCGGGGAAAGCCAGTCGAGCATGCCCATGACGCCAGCCTAGCTTGGTTGGATCAGCCGAACAGCCCGGACTCGAACGCCTGGCCCGCCTTCATGGCGCCCTTGGCGCCCAGCACGGCGGTGGCGCACTTGCCCGAACTCAGCAGGCGCGTTCCGACCCGAGCGATATCGCCGGCCTCGACCGCGTCGATGGCCGCGCCGATCTCGCCAGCGCTGAGAGTCTTTCCGAACAGCAGAGTCTGGCCCGCCGCCTGCTCGGCGCGCGACAGGGGCTGCTCGCGGCCCATGAACATCGAGGCCTTTAGCTGGGCCTTGGCGCGCGACAGCTCCACCGGCTCGATCTTCTGCGCCAGACCAGCGATCTGGGCGGCCGTCACCCTGGCGGCCTCGGCCGCGTCCTTGGCGGCGCAGCCGGCATAGACCCCAAGCACGCCCACATCGGAATAGGTGTCGGCATAGGCGTCGATGGCGTAGGCGAGGCCACGGCTTTCGCGCACCTCCTGGAACAGGCGAGACGACATGCCGCCGCCCAGAGCCTCGGCGAACAGGCGCAGGACGAAATAGTCGGGATCGCGCGCGCCGAACGCCGGCAGCAGCATCACCAGATGCGCCTGCTCAAGCCGCTTGGGCGTCTCGCTGTGGCCGCCTTGAAAATCGGGTGTCGGCGAGGCCGGCGCACCAGCCGCCGTGGGCATGGAGCCGAACTCTCGCTCGGCCAGATCCAGTAGCCGCGCCTCATCGACCGCGCCCGCGGCGCTGACCACCAGGGCGTCGGCGGCGTATAGCGCCGCGCGCCATTCGCCCACGGCCTGTGGCGTGGCCGGGGCCAGGCTGGCGTCGGTGCCCAGGATCGGCCGGCCCAAGCCGGTGTCACCCCAGGCGGCGCCCTGGACTTGATCGAAGACGAGGTCGTCGGGAGTGTCGGCGGCCTCGGCGATCTCCTGGCCGATGACCTGCTTTTCCTTCTCCAGGTCCTCGGCGTCGAGGGTCGGGCGAAGCAACAGGTCAGCGACGACCGCCATGCCCAGACCCTCACCACCCTTCAGGGCGCGGACCTGGAAACTGGTGCGCTCATAGCCAGTGGCGGCGTTGAGATTGCCGCCCTCGTTCTCGATGACCTCGACGATATCGCGAGCCGAGCGTTCGCCCGCGCCCTTGAACACCATGTGCTCCAGCAGATGCGACCAGCCCGAGCGACCCTTGTCCTCGAACCGTGATCCACGGCCCGCCACGACCGAAAGGGCGACCGTCTCCAGGCCCGGCATCGGATCGCAGACGACCCGAACACCGTTGGGGAGAGTGTGAACCTTCGGCGTCGTCACTCGGCTCTCGCGAAGGCGCGGACCCGGGCCTTCACCGCCTCGGCGTCGGCGGAAACGTTGTCGAAGCGCTCCGGACGCTGGAACAGGTCGCCCGCGCCGCGCGGCGCCGGGGCGTCGACGCCGCAGGCCGCCAGGACCGCTTCCGGGAACTTGGCCGGATGAGCGGTGGACAACACAACCAGCGGCGCGCCGACATCGCCGGCGGCCAGCATGGCCTGGGCGGCGGTCACGCCGACAGCCGTGTGCGGATCGATCATCTCGCCGGTCTCGTTCAGCGTGGCGACCATGGTCCGGGCGGTTTCGGCCTCACTCACCGCCCGGCCTCGGAATATCTCGCGCATCGCCGCCAGGGCCGACGGCGGGATATCCAGCACGCCCGACTCGGCGAAAGCGCGGAAGGCGCGACCGGTCTCGACCCCATCGCGGCCCACGGCTTCGAAGTAGAGACGCTCGAAGTTGGATGACACCTGGATGTCCATGGCCGGCGATGAGGTCGCCGCCACCTGGCCGCGCACATAGCGGCCTTCCTCGATGGCGCGGGCGACAATGTCGTTGGCGTTGGTGGCCGCCGTCAGGCTGCGGATCGGCAAGCCCATCTTGCTGGCCACATAGCCGGCATAGGCGTCGCCAAAGTTACCGGTCGGGATGGCGAAGGCCACCTCGCGCAGCGGCGCGCCCAGGGCCACGGCAGCGGTGAAGTAATAGACGCTCTGCGCCGCGACCCGCGCCCAGTTGATCGAGTTGACCGCCGACAGGTCCACGGCGTTGGCGAACTGGCCGTCGGCGAACATCCCCTTGAGGATCGCCTGGCAGTCGTCGAACGTACCGCCCACCGACAGGCATTGGACGTTATCGTCCTCGACCGTGGTCATGAACCGGCGCTGGACCTCGCTGATCCGACCGTCCGGGAACATGGCGACGATCTTCACATTGGACCGGCCGCGAAACGCCTCGACCGCCGCGCCGCCGGTGTCGCCCGACGTGGCGCAGACGATGGTCAGACTTCGACTACGCGTGGAAAGGATGTGGTCGTACAGCCGCCCCAGCAGCTGCATCGCCACGTCCTTGAACGCCAGGGTCGGGCCGTGGAACAGCTCCAGCAGGAACAGGCCCGGCGCGAGCTGCTTCAGCGGCGTCGTCGCCGGGTGGGCGAAGCTGGCATAGGCCTCCTGGCAGATAGCGGCCAGATCCTCGCGGGCGATCTCATCACCGGCGAAGCGGGCTAGCACTTCGGTGGCGACCTCGTGATACGGCTTGCCAGCGAAGGCGGCGATCTCGTCAGCGGTGAAGCTGGGCCAGCTTTCAGGAACATACAGGCCGCCATCGGGCGCGAGGCCCGACAGGACCGCATCCAGAAAGCCGATCGCGGGGGCTTCTCCCCGGGTGGAGATGTACTTCATCAGTCTCTTCGCCTGCGCCAGAGCATGGCGGCATAGACGCAGGCCAGCGTAGCGGCAAGGCCGAACCAGGTCAGGGCGTATTCCAGATGGCGGTTGGTGATCTCCGCCGGGAGGGGCGCTGGCTCCAGCGCGGCCCATTCCGGATTGCTCGACGTTTCGGCCATCAGGAACATCGGAGCGGGATTGGCGGCGCCCAGGGCGGCGGCGATGGGGCCGACCTCGCGGGCGAAGAACTGACGCTCGGCCGGACGGTCTGGCGGGGTGATGAAGCTGCGCGGATCGCCGCCGCGCAGAACGCCGGCCACGGCGACGGGCGTGCGGTCGGCGGCGTCGACCGGTGGGCGGGCCGAGATGGTGTCGGGCACGAAGCCACGATCGACCAGTACGCTTCCTTGCGGCGTCTTACAGGCGGAAATGATGCGTGACCCGGCCTTGCCCTCGCGGATTGCGTACAGCTCGACAAAGGGCGCCTTGGCTAGGCCCGGACAGGTCAGGGAGACGCGGGTGAACTCCGCCGAACTCGGCATCCATGGCGTGGCCGGCGCGCCCTGGAGAGCGGCGATGCGGGTGAGCAGGTCCTGCTTCCAGGCCAGGCGCTGCATCTGCCAGCCGCCGAGGGTGCAAAGGATCGCCAAGCTGATCGCGGTGGCGATGGTCAGGCCGATCGGAAACCTGCTGGTCTGGGTCATGGCGTCAGACGTCGTGACGGCCCGCTTCAGAGGCCTTGTTCGCGACTTGGGCGGCGACCATCAGACCCTTCATCGGCCGTAGCAAGCCGACGGAGACGACGGTGATCAGGGGGAGCCACAGGATCAGGTGCAGCCAGATCGGCGGGTGGAAAGTGAACTCCACGAACAGGGCCGTGAAGCAGACCAGGAAGCCGGCGATGAGGATAATGAAGACCGCGGGGCCGTCGCCGCTGTCGGCCTTGGAAAGATCATAGCCGCAGGCCTCGCAGGCCGGGCTGATGCGAAGGAAGCCCTCGAAGAGCATTCCCTCGCCACAGTGCGGGCAGCGGCCGGCGAGCCCTGACAGGTAGGGATTCGCCGGCCCCGCCACTAGCCGAAGACGACGTAGACGAAGGCGAACAGGAACAGCCAGACCACGTCCACGAAGTGCCAGTACCAAGCGGCCGCTTCGAAGCCGAAGTGCTTCTGCGGCGTGAAGGCGCCGTTCATCAGGCGGATCAGGCAGACGATCAGGAAGATCGTGCCGATGATCACGTGAGCGCCGTGGAAGCCGGTGGCCAGGAAGAAGGTCGAACCGTACAGGCCCGAATTGGCGGCGGCTTCCGAGTAGAACAGGTGCTCGTGGTTAATGTGCGCGTACTCGTAGAACTGGATCGCGCTGAACAGCAGGCCAAGGCCGATGGTCAGGATCAGGGCCAGCTTGGCGCCCTTGCGGTCGTTCTTGATGATCGCGTGGTGAGCCCAGGTCACTGTAGTGCCCGACAGCAGCAGGGTCAGGGTGTTGACCAGCGGCAGACGCCAGGCCGAGACGGTTTCCACGCCGGCCGGGGGCCATTGGGCCCAGGCGGTCTTCACTTCCTCGAGCGCCGACAGGGTGCGGTGCTCATGGAAGAGCGCCATTTCGAAGAACATCCAGAACCACGCCACGAAGAACATCACTTCGGACGCGATGAACAGGATCATGCCGTAGCGCAGGCCGATCGAGACGACGGGGGTGTGGTCGCCGGCGTTGGCTTCCTTGATGATGTCGCCCCACCAGCCGATCATCGTGTAGATGATGCCGAGCAGGCCGAGCGCGAACACCCACCAGGTGCCCTTCTCGAGACCGAACACGCCGCCCTTGAGCCAGACGACAGCGCCGATGGCCAGAACGGTCGCCGCGGCCGAGCCGACGAACGGCCACGGGCTGGGCGGAAGAATGTGGTAGTCGTGTTTGACGGCGCCGGATGCCATGTTCGCCTAAACCTTCTTGTCCCCCGGCCGGGCGGGCCCAGCCTTGAAAATCGTTCGTGCTATAACGCCCGTCGTCAGCTTCCGCCAGAGGCCGAAGCACCGCTTTCCGCAACCTTGGTCGAGGGGAAGAAGGTGTAGGACAGAGTGATCTCTTCCTTGCCCTTCGTCTCGAAGTCGTCGGCGTAGCGGGGGTCGACGAAATAGACCACCGGGAACTCGACCGTCTGGCCGGGCTGGATGGTCTGATCGTTGAAGCAGAAGCACTCAAGCTTCTGGAAATACGGGCCGGCCGCCTCAGGCACGACGTTGTAGGCGGCGCGGCCGGTCATCGGCTTGTCGCCGTTGTTGGTGACCTTGAAGAAGGCTAGGCCGGTCGCCCCGATATTGACCTCCTGGCTCACCTGCTCGGTGGTGAAGTCCCAGGGAAGCGTGCGCACATTGGCGTCAAAGCGGATGGTCAGCTTCTTGTCGAGCACCTTGCCCGGCGCGACCTCGGCCTTGCGGACCGTGCCGTCGAAGCCGGTGACCTGGCAGAACATCTTGTACAGCGGCACCGAGGCGTAGGCCGCGCCCACCATGCCGAAGAAGCCGGCGGCGCAGATCAGGCCTACGCGGCGATTACGCTTTTGCTGCGGGGTCAGCTCAGAGCGGGCGGTCGACAATGTTGCCTCCCAATCGAACGAGGGTCACCACGAAGACCAGCACCACGAAGGCGACGAGGCCAAGGGCCAGAGCGATATTGCGCCCACGGCGCGCCTTGTCGGAAGCAGCCCGGTCGGCGGCGGACTTCGACGAAGTGTTCTGCGGCTCGGTCATGACAGGTTGATTACCCAGTGCATGGGAGAAAGGCCAGCCACCGCCTCGACCAACAGGGCCGCAAACAGCACGAAGAGATACAGGATCGAGAAGGCGAACAGGTTGCGGGCGTCCTTGGACCCCGCCCGAACCGCGTACAGCAGGTCGCCGTTCTCGCCCGTGCGGTCGTCCGCCTCGTCGCCCGCTCGACTGGCGAACAGCCGCCAGGCCAGGATCAAGAACACCAGACCGCCGCCGGCCGCGATGGCCAGGTACAGCAGGCCGCCCAGACCCGTGAAGGCCGGCGCGATGCACACCGGGATCAGGATCAGGCTGTAGATCAGGATCTGCAGCCGCGTGTTCTTGGCCCCCTTGACCACCGGCAGCATGGGCACGCCGGCCTTGGCGTAATCCTGCTTGGTGTAAAGCGCGAGCGCCCAGAAGTGCGGCGGCGTCCAAAGGAAGATGATCAGCACCATCAGCCAGGCGTTCAGCGGCGCCTCGCCCGTCGCGGCGGCCCAGCCAATGGCCGGCGGCAGCGCGCCGGCCAGTCCGCCGATGACGATGTTCTGCACCGTCCAGCGCTTCAGCCACATGGTGTAGACCACGGCGTAGAACAGGATGGTGAAAGCCAGCAGACCCGCGGCCAGCCAGTTCAGCGCCATGCCCATCAGCATCACCGAGAGCAAGCTCAGCACCACGCCCAGGGACGCCGCCTCCGCGCCCACGACCCGGCCGGCGGGTACGGGGCGGGCGCGAGTGCGGCGCATCTTGGCGTCGATGTCGGCGTCGAACCACATGTTCAGGGCGCCGGAAGCGCCGGCCCCGATGGCGATGCACAGCACCGCGACGGCGGCCAGAACCGGATGGATGTGGCTGCGGGCGGCGACCACGCCGGTTAGGGCGGTGAAGACGACCAGGCTCATCACCCGCGGCTTCATCAGCTGCAGGTAGTCGCGCCAGCTGGCGGGCGCGGCCTTGACGGTCTCTTCTATGGCGGCGGGCTTGCTCATCATGCGTCTTATAGGCCGAAGGGCGCGGCCGGACGTGCGTCCGATCCGCGCCCCCCGATTTTTACCCCGAACCTGGCGATCAGTGGTGGCCGTCGGCCTTGATCACCGGGGGTTCGTTGAACTGGTGGAACGGCGGCGGCGAGGACAGGGTCCACTCCAGCGTCGTCGCGCCTTCGCCCCACGGGTTGGCTTCCGCCGGACGGCGACGGATGGCCGCTTCCAGCAGGACCAGGAGGAACACGCCCACGGCCACCAGGGTGATCACATAGCCGACCGACGAGACCCAGTTCCAGTAGGCGAACGCGTCCGGATAGTCGACGTAGCGGCGCGGCATGCCCTGCAGGCCCAGGAAGTGCTGCGGGAAGAACACGAGGTTCACGCCGACGAACATGATCCAGAAGTGGGTCGCGCCGAGGAACTCGTTGTACTTCACGCCCCACATCTTCTCGAACCAGTAGTAGAAGCCCGCGAAGATGGCGAACACGGCGCCAAGCGACAGAACGTAGTGGAAGTGAGCCACCACGTAATAAGTGTCGTGCAGGCTGTAATCGATGCCCGCGTTGGACAAGACCACGCCGGTCACGCCGCCGACCGTGAACAGGAAGATGAAGCCGATCGCCCACAGCATCGGCGTCTTGAAGCTGATGGAGCCGCCCCACATGGTGGCGATCCAGGAGAAGATCTTCACGCCCGTCGGCACCGCGATGATCATCGTGGCGGCCACGAAGTAGGCGCGCAGATTGATGTTCATGCCGACCGTGTACATGTGGTGAGCCCACACGATGAAGCCGACGAAGCCGATGGCCACCATGGCGTAGGCCATGGCCAGATAACCGAACACCGGCTTCTTAGAGAAGGTCGACACGATATGGCTGATGATGCCGAACCCGGGCAGGATCAGGATGTACACTTCCGGGTGACCGAAGAACCAGAACAGATGCTGGAACATCACCGGGTCGCCGCCGGCCGTCGGGTCGAAGAAGTGGGTGCCGAAGTTACGGTCGGTCAGCAGCATGGTGATGGCGCCGGCCAGGACGGGCAGCGACAGCAGCAGCAGGAAGGCGGTGATCAGCACCGACCAGGCGAACAGCGGCATGCGGTGCAGGGTCATGCCCGGCGCGCGCATGTTGAAGATCGTGGTGATGAAGTTGATCGCGCCCAGGATCGAGCTGGCGCCCGCCACGTGCAGCGAGAAGATGGCCAGATCCATGGCCGGACCGGTGTGGCCCGTCGTGGATAGCGGCGGATAGATCGTCCAACCGCCGCCGAAGCCGTGGCCCGGACCGCCGTCGACGAACATCGAGGTGCAGAGCAGCACCCAGGCCGCGACCAGCAGCCAGAACGAGATGTTGTTCATCCGCGGGAAGGCCATGTCCGGCGCGCCGATCATGATCGGAACGAACCAGTTGCCGAACCCGCCGATCATCGCCGGCATGACCATGAAGAAGATCATGATCAGGGCGTGGGCGGTGACCACGGCGTTATAGCCGTGCTTGCCCTTGAAGACGCCCAGCTGAGCCAGCAGGCCGGTGTCGGAGAACACCTGGATGCCCGGCTCGGCCAGTTCCCAGCGGATCAGGCCCGACAGGGCGCCGCCGACAAGGCCCGCCATGATGGCGAACAGGATGTAGAGGGTGCCGATGTCCTTGTGGTTCGTGGAGAAGAACCAGCGGGCGAAAAAGCCCGGCTTGTGATCGGCGTCGTGATCGTGTGCGTGGTCTGCGGCGTGAGCCATCGGACTCTATCCTGCGAACTTAAGCCGCCGGCGCGGCGGGAGCCGCGACCGGAGCGGGAGTGGTTTCGGCGGCCGGCGTCGCAGCGTCTGCGGCGGCCGGGGCGGGAGCCGGCGGCGCCTTCTGGGCGACCCAGGCGTCGAACTCCGCCTGGCTGACGACCTTGATCTCGATCGGCATGAAGGCGTGGTCCACGCCGCACAGTTCCGAGCACTGGCCGTAGAAGGTGCCGGTGCGTTCGGCCTTGAACCAGGTTTCGTTGAGGCGGCCCGGGATGGCGTCGGTCTTCAGACCAAAAGCCGGCAGGGCGAAGGCGTGAATGACGTCGGCGGCGGTGACCTGCACGCGGACCACCTGATTCACCGGAACAACCAGCGGCTCGGTGGCGGCCAGTCGGAACGGAACCCCGCGCGACTTGGCCTCGGCCTCGGGCAGCATGATCGAGGTGATCTCGCCGATCTGCTGGTCCGGATACTCATAGCCCCAGTACCACTGATAGCCCGTGGCCTTCACGGTCATGTAGGGCTTGGGCATGTCGTGATAGTCGAACAACAGCCGGAACGAGAAGATCGCGATGAACATCAGGATCAGGACCGGCACGACGGTCCAGACGATCTCGATCACCGTGTTGTGGCTGAACTTGGCCGGCACCGGATTGGCGCGCTTGTTGTAGCGAACCACGATCCAGATCAGCAGGCCCAGCACGAACAGCGTGATGATCGTGATGATCGGCATCAGGATCGCGTCGTGGAAGAAGTGCGCGTGGTGCTTCAGCGGCGAGGCCGCGGGCTGCAGTCCGATGCCCTTGGGGGTCGGTTGCCCCATCAGATCCTCGGCGAGCGCCTGAGCGCCGAACGCCGCCGTCGCTGCGAACGCGGCCAGACCCGCCATCATCCGCCGCATACCCAAAAGTTGCGCCTTCATGTCCCTCACGGCCCGTTTCGCCGCCCGGACCGCCCGTTTTCGGGGGTTCCGCGGTCGGCAACTCATCTCTCAGACGCACAAGGTTGCGCGTCGCGAACGCGCGGCCCCCTTTTTCGCCTTGGCGGGTGCATACGCGTATCGTCCAGCCTTGCCAAGGCGTCTGAACGCCCCAATGCCCCTACAATCGTCATGGAGACGCGCGTCGCCGCTTCAGCGCACGCAGTTCGCCCGCCGAACCTTGGGCTGGCGCCAACCCTGAGAGCCCTGTCAGAAAGCCTCGCCTTGCGCCCGTAAGGCATGAGGCGTAACGGGAGCGTCCCCATTATACTGGGGATATCCAAGTCGAAGGAGAGACCGATGGGTTACCGGGTCGCCGTCGTCGGCGCCACGGGCAACGTGGGCCGCGAAATGTTGAACATCCTCGAGGAAGTGAACTTCCCCGTGGACAAGCTGCATGCGATCGCCTCGCGAAAATCCATTGGTGTCGAAGTGGGTTGGAAAGCCGGGGTCGTCGCCTGCGAGGACATCGAGCAGTTCGATTTCTCCACCGTCGATCTGGTGCTGATGAGCGCCGGCGGTTCGATCTCGAAGGCCTGGGGCGAGAAGATCGGCGCCGCCGGCCCGATCGTCATCGACAACTCCAGTCATTTCCGCATGGATCCGCAAGTGCCGCTGGTGGTGCCGGAAGTGAACCCGGAAGCCGCGGGCGTCACGCCAAAGAACATCATCGCCAACCCCAACTGCTCGACAGCGCAGCTAGTGGTCGCGCTCAAGCCGCTGCACGACCGCGCCAAGATCAGGCGCGTGGTGGTGTCGACCTACCAATCGGTCTCCGGCGCGGGCAAGGAAGGCATGGACGAGCTTTGGGAGCAGACCAAGGGCGTCTTCGTCCTGGGCGCGTCGGACCCCAAGAAGTTCACCAAGCAGATCGCCTTCAACGTCATCCCGCACATCGACGTCTTCATGGACGACGGGCAGACCAAGGAAGAGTGGAAGATGGCGGTCGAGACCCAGAAGATTCTGGATCCGGCTATCCAGCTGACCGCGACCTGCGTGCGCGTTCCGGTGTTCGTCGGTCACTCCGAGGCCGTGAACATCGAGTTCGAAAGCCCGCTGGACGAGGACGAGGCCCGCGACATCCTGCGTGAAGCCGATGGCGTCGCCGTCATCGATAAGCGCGAGGACGGCGGTTACATCACGCCGAAGGAAAGCCAGGGCGAGTTCCCGGTGTATATCTCGCGCATCCGCAACGACCCGACCCAGCCCAATACCATCAATCTGTGGTGCGTGGCCGACAACCTGCGCAAGGGCGCCGCCCTGAACGCCATTCAGATCGCACAGCTCATGCACGAGCGTGGCTGGCTGAAGCAGAAGGCGCTCGCGTAACGACCTGTCACCCGACCTTTGTGGTCGACCTTCACAAGAAGCGGGTGGCGATCGGATCGCCGCCCGCTTTTTCTTTGGGCCCTGCCTGAGGGCCAATCCGGGGGAGCCTTATGGCTGTCGAACAGAACCAGCGCGCGGCCATCACGGCCGGGGTGGTTTGCTACCTGCTGTGGGGCTTTCTGCCCCTTTATTTCCACCTGCTCAGCCTGTTCGGGGTGAACGCGTTCGAGACGATCGCCCATCGCACGGTCTGGTCGGTCGTGTGGGCCGGCGGCCTTGTCGTTCTGGCCAAGCAAGCCAAGCAGGTGCGCCGCGTCCTCAGTGAGCCAAAGGTTCTGGCTTGGCTGGCCGCCTCGACGGCCGCCATCTTCATCAACTGGACGGTCTATGTGGTGGCCGTGCATGCCGGCCACGTGATCGAGGCCAGCCTCGGCTACTACATCAACCCGCTGATGAACATGGCGGCCGGCGCCCTGCTGTTCCGCGAACGGATGACCGGCGCGGGCAAGATCGCCATCAGCCTGGCCGGGATCGGAGTGATCGTCCAGACCATCGCCATCGGTCACCTCCCTGTCCTGTCGCTGGCCCTGGCGGCGTCGTTCTGCGCCTATGCCGTGATCCGCAAGCGCGTGGCGGTGGACGCGCAGACCGGGTTGTTCTTCGAGTGCGCCTATCTGGCCCTGCCCGGCCTGGCCTATGTGTTGTGGCTTGAAAGGACCGGCGCCGGCCACTTCACCGACGGCGCCAACATCGCTCTTCTGCTGATGCTGGCGGGCCCGGCGACCGTTGCGCCCCTGGCTCTGTTCGCCTGGGCCGCACGCCGGATGCCGCTCTCGACCATGGGCTTTCTGCAATTCCTGGCGCCGACCATCCAGTTCCTTATAGGCGTCGCCCTGGGCGAGGCGTTCACGCCCCTGCGCGCCCTGTCCTTCGCCTTCATCTGGGCGGGGGTTGCGGTGTTCGCCTATGGCGCCTGGAAAGCTGGACAACGCGCCCGGCTAGCGGTTCAGAGCGCGGCGTAGGCCGCCTCGATCAGCCGAACGGCACGGGGGTCGCCGATCAGGTCGGCCCCCTGCTTGTTCATCACATAGGCTCCCGCCACGCCCCGCTGCGGATCGGCGAAGACGCAGGAGCCGCCCCAGCCGCTGTGGCCGAAGGCCTCGGCCGTCGGGCCGTAGAAGAAATTGGGCTCATTGCGCATGAAGCCCGCGCCCCAGCTGATTTCGAACGGCAGCACCAGATCGCGTCCGCGGATACGCTGGCGGGTCGCCTCGGCGACGCCGCGCGGCGACAGGATCATCCGACCGTCCAGCGCCCCGTCGCCGGCTAGGGCGCTCATCAGCCGCGCCAGGCCCTCGGCCGTAGCGTGCATGTTGGCGGATGGGATCTCGATGCGCCGCCATTCGTCGGCGCTCTTGCCGCTGGCCGTGGCCCATGGCGTCATGAAGGCGGCCTTCACGGCCTCGTTCAGATCCCCGAACTTCGGAAGGGCGCTGGGCCGCTGCAGGTCGGCCACCCGCCCATGCTCGCTGTCGGGAAGGCCTAGCCAGATATCAAGGCCCAGCGGGCCGGCGATGTCCTCGCGCAGGGCTGTTCCCATGCTGCGGCCGTCCACCCGCCGGAAGATCTCTCCGGTCATGTAGCCGATGGTGGTGGGGTGGTAGCCGCTGGCCGCGCCGACCGGCCAGATCGGGGCCATGGCCGCCAGCTTCGCGGCGATAGCGGGCGGGTCGTACCAGAGCGTCGGGTCCATCTGCTCGGGAAAGCCCGACAGGCCCGCCTGGTGCGAAAGCAGTTGCTCGATGGTAACCGCGTCCTTGCCGGCTTGGGCGAACTCCGGCCACACGCTGGCGACCGTCTGGCCGTAGGACAGACGGTCCTGCTCCACTAGCCGGGCGATCATCAGGCTGGCGACGGCCTTGGTGCTCGAGAAGACCGGGGTCAGGGTGTCGGCCGCGAAGGGTCTGGATTTCGCGCGGTCCATATGGCCGCCCCACAGATCGACCACCGTCTCGCCATCCACCACCAGGGTGAAGCGGGCGCCCAGCTCCTTGCCTTCGTTGAAGTTGGCTTCGAAAGCCTCGCGCACCGGCGAGAAACGGTCGGCGCATACGCCGTTGGCGGCAAAATTGATCATACCGTTCAAGTGCGTACTCGACACGCGTGAGGCAAGCCGAAAACGAAAACGGCGGGCGCCGCTAGGACGCCCGCCGCTGTCATTGCCTTCTGGGGACCGCCGCTTAGTAGCGGTAGTGCTCCGGCTTGAACGGGCCGGTGACCGGCACGTTGATGTAGTCGGCCTGTTCCTTGGTCGGGGTGGTCAGCTTCACGCCCAGCTTATCGAGGTGGAGCTTGGCGACCTTTTCATCCAGCACCTTGGGCAGGGTGTAGACGTCGTTCTTGTAGGCCGAACGGTTGGTCCACAGCTCGATCTGGGCCAGCGTCTGGTTGGTGAACGAGGCCGACATCACGAAGGACGGGTGGCCCGTGGCGTTGCCCAGGTTCACCAGGCGGCCTTCCGACAGCACGATGATCTTGTTGCCGCCCGGGAACTCCACGTGGTGGACCTGCGGCTTGATCTCGTCCCACTTGAAGTTGCGCAGGCCGGCGATCTGAATTTCGGAGTCGAAGTGGCCGATGTTGCAGACGATGGCGTTGTTCTTCATCGCCCGCATGTGATCGACGGTGATGACGTCCTTGTTGCCGGTGGCGGTGACATAGATGTCGGCCAC
Organism: Caulobacter sp. NIBR2454; assembly: GCF_027474405.1. Taxonomy (GTDB): domain Bacteria; phylum Pseudomonadota; class Alphaproteobacteria; order Caulobacterales; family Caulobacteraceae; genus Caulobacter. The sequence continues at coordinate 496,666 of NZ_CP114871.1, read as the reverse complement.
GGGCAGGGCGTCTTCGATGGTCAGGACTTCATAGCCTTCCATCGCCGCCTGCAGGGCGCAGATCGGGTCGATTTCGGTGACGATCACGCGGGCGCCGCCGTTACGCAGCGAAGCGGCCGAACCCTTGCCGACGTCGCCGTAACCGCAGACCACGGCCACCTTGCCGGCCAGCATCACGTCAGTGCCGCGGCGGATGGCGTCCACCAGGCTTTCACGGCAGCCGTACAGGTTGTCGAACTTCGACTTGGTGACGCTGTCGTTGACGTTGATGGCCGGGAACGGCAGCTCGCCCTTTGCGGCCATCTGGTACAGGCGATGGACGCCCGTCGTGGTCTCTTCCGACACGCCGGTGCAGGCGTCGCGGATGGCCGAATAGAAGCCCGGCTTTTCAGCCAGATACTTCTTCATCACGGCGTAGAGGGCTTCTTCTTCCTCGTTCTGCGGGTTGTTCAGGACCGACGGGTCCTTCTCGGCCTTCGGGCCAAGCACGCACAGCAGGGTGGCGTCGCCGCCGTCGTCGAGGATCAGGTTCGGATAGCCGCCGTCATGCCATTCGAAGATCTTGTGGGCGTATTCCCAGTACTCGACCAGGGTCTCGCCCTTGGTGGCGAAGACCGGCGTGCCGGTGGCCGCGATGGCGGCGGCGGCGTGGTCTTGCGTCGAGAAGATGTTGCAGGACGCCCAGCGGACTTCCGCGCCCAGGGCCTGCAGGGTCTCGATCAGCACGGCCGTCTGGATGGTCATGTGCAGGGAACCGGCGATGCGGGCGCCCTTCAGCGGCTGAGCCTTGCCGTACTCGGCGCGGGTCGACATCAGGCCGGGCATTTCGGTTTCGGCGATGTCGATCTCCTTGCGGCCCCACGGGGCGAGGGAGATGTCACGGATGATGTAGTCGGCCACGGGAGGCTCCTTTGGCGTATCGGCTTTGACGGCGGGTATAGCCGTTTGAGGCTATCTTCGCAATGAAGACATAAAGATTTCTTTATGTGCCAGTGAGAAGCCGATACCCTCGCTCGCCCTTGCCCAGCTCCGAGGGCTTCAGGGCCAGACTCTTCAAACGATCCGCCGCCATGCCGAGCGCCGCGGGATCGCCGGACTTCAGCTCCAGTTCGATCTCGCAAAAGGGCTGCGAGCGACCGCCAGCCTCGACCACCGCATCGTCCAGCGCCACTTCCACAACACCCCCGTCGAGGTGCAACAGCCCCGAGCGCCGGCGATTGGCGACCTTGAACAACGGAACCAAGGGCCGCCCACCAGTCAGATCGTGGGCCGGAGTGTCCTTCAGGAACGCTGCATCCGGCTCGGGACCGGAAGGCGTTTCCCACTCATCGCGAGCCATCGTGCCGTCGCTGGTTTCCCGCTTGAAAGTTTGCTTGGATCCGCCCTTCCCTGACCGCACGCGCAGGGTGCAGCCCGCCCGATGCAGAGCCCGGTCAGGCGTATCGAAATAGACGGAGACGAGCTCGGCGACGGAGAATTCCACCTCCGCAAGCAGCGCTTGCGCTTTGTCGAGATCCGAGGCCGTCACCTCGAATTTCCACTCGACCTCAGTCGTCGGCACCATGCCGCGTCTCCGTTCGAACACAGATGTCCAGTCGCGGCGCGTTGTCGCATATTCTTCGCGGCCGCGTTCACCGGCGCGTCGGGTTCAGACAAAATGCTGCCGAAAAAGTCGCCAGATCGGGTTCGAATTTTCCCTTTTTTACCCCCAACAGCCAAAGGCGACCCTGGCGCGTGGTTAACGGCAGTCCCCCGACCGAACTCCGCTCAATTCGAAACCGCGCCGCTGACCCGCATTTTTGCGTTACATAATAAAGCTTAGCCGATAGGCGGGCCTATCTTCAGCGCCTCTGGGGACCCTTCGGGACCGATGATCGATCTGCGGACTCTCTACATCACTACCGGCTGCGTCTCCCTATGCTTGGGAATGCTGCAGCTGACGGCGTTCTCGACGCGCCGTTTCGACCGGTGGGTGATGTTCTGGGGCGTCAGCAGCGTGTTGCTGGGACTCGGGGTGCTGCTGACCGGTCTGCGAGACCTGTTGCCCCCGGCGATCGCCGTCCATGCCGGTAATCTGGCGACGGTCCCCGGCTATCTGATGCTGCTGGCCACCATGCGGATGTTCGCGGGCAAGCGCCCGAACTGGGTCGCCTATGGCCTGGTCGCGGCTCCGATGGCGCCGCTTCTGTTTGGACTGTGGTCCGATCCGGCGGACTTCGCCCCTCGCGTGGCGTTGATTTCCGCCCTCTGCGCCGTGTGCGACCTGCTGATCTTCAGGCAGGCCGTGAAGCTCTATCGTGAGGAGGGCCTGACCTCCGCCCTCATCACCCAGGGCCTGTTCGCCCTGACGGCGACCATCTATTGCGCCCGGACGTTCGCGGCGCTGGCGGGTTGGCTCGGCGAAGACCTGTTCGCCACCAGTCCTCCGTTGCAGACCGGCCTCGCCGTGGTGGCCAGCACCGTCGTCGCGCTTCGCAGCCTCTCGTTCCTGCTGATGGCCGTCGAGCGCTCGGACAAGGCGTGGGAGCGTTTGGTGTTCCGCGATCCGGTCACCGGCGCCCTGAACGCCGCCGGCCTGAAGGCGTCGTTCGAGCGCTGGCGGGACGCCGTGGCGCCCAGCCACGAAACCCTTTCCGTCGTATCCCTGAAGATCGAAGGCCTGGAACGGGTCAGCGAGGCCAGCGGCCCGGCCGCCGCCGAGCGCCTGCTTCAGTTCGTCGTCGCCGCGGCCTCCCGCCACGGACATGCGGACCAGATTCTGTCCCGCAGCAGCGGCGGACATTTCAACCTTCTGCTTCCCAGCGTCGATCGTTCGGGCGCCGAGGCGCTCGTCCAGCGAGTCCGGAGCCACTTCGAGCTCGTGGCCATGCGCAGCCTGACGACCCTGCGACCGACCATCTCGGCCGGGATCATCGAGGTGTCGTCGCACATGCCCGTGCTCGATCTTCTGCTGGAACAGGCCGAAGAGGCGCGCGGCGGGCCCCAGGCTCCGACAAAGCGCGGCCTCGTCACCGCCTAGGCGCGGAGAACTTCAGGGCCGCCGCCTTGCAGTCGCAGGCTCGGGCCTCCAGCATCACCTTGTTGGTCCCCGCCATCAGCCGGACCTCGCCCCCGGTCCGGGCCCAGCCCGTTGACGCAGGTACCGGGGCGGTGAAGGCCAGCGTCTGGTTCACGGTGACCGCCATGCTTCCAGCCTGCAAAGCCTCGACCTCCAGTTCGAGACGATAGACGCCATCCTTCGGCGCGGTGATCGTGTAGGTCAGCCGTTCGCCCGTCTTGAAGTCGCTGACATAGGGGCAGAGACGATAGACGCCATCCTTCGGCGCGGTGATCGTGTAGGTCAGCCGTTCGCCCGTCTTGAAGTCGCTGACATAGGGGCGACCGTCTTCGCCAAGGGCGATATCGACGCCGTCGTTGCGGTAGGTCCGCCCGTTGTTCCACTGGGTCCGCTCCTTGCCCGTGGAGACGTGATAGTTGGCGGCGTCGAGGTCGTAATAGGCGATGCCGTTGCGGCCCATGTCGTAGTCGACGGCGCGAACCTCCCCGCCGTTGGCGGCTAGGACATGCGGTTTGAACGGCCGCGTCTCGTCGGCGTGCGGCTGGCGGATCATCGCGTCGATGACGTCCGAATGGGCGAGGTTGTTCTCGAACCTAACATCGGCGGCCAGCTTCATCAGGCCGCGCTCGGCCTCGGCCGCCGAGGGTCTAGGGCCCTTGCCCGTCAGATAGGCGACGACCTTGGCGTAGTCGGGATTGGTCTTCACCTCGAGCGGCTGGTTGAAGCCGATCTTCTTCAGCGGCCAATAAGCCCAGCCGATCCCCTCGCCCTCCACCAGGGCGATGGAGTCGCGGAACCAGACGTTGGAGTTCTCGCCGGACTCGCCCAGCCACAACGGCACGTCGTGCTCGTCGCGCAGCTTCAGCAGCGGCTCGATCGACGCCCTGTCGTTGACGTTCCAGTACTTGTGGAAGCTGACGACTAGGTTGTCGTCCCAGGGCGGCATGACGCCCTTGTAGTTGTTGCCCCAGCAGTTGCCCTCGATGATCACCGTGTGCCGCTTGTCCACCTCGCGGATGGCGGCGGTGATCTCCATCATGTGGCTGCGCAGCAGGGCGTTCTTCTCGTCCTTGCAACCGTGACCGCCGCCCGGCCCGTCAAAGTCCCAGTTAGGCTCGTTGATGAGGTCATAGGCGCCGATCCACGGCTCGTCCTTGTAGCGCTCGGCCAGTTTCCTCCAGATCGCCACCGTCTTGCGACGGTTCTCAGCACTGTCCCACAGGGACGGCTTGGACGGGTCGCGGTCGGAGATCGGCAGGTCGTTCCCCTGTCCGCCCGGCGCGGCGTGCAGGTCCAGGATCAGGTACAGGCCATTGGCCTTGGACCAGGCCAGCAGGTCGTCGATCCGCCGGAAGCCGTCCTCAAGCCATGTATCGACGCCGGGCTTGGGCTCCTTGTCGATGGGCAGGGTCAGCAGGTCGTAGTGCATGGGCAAGCGCACGGAGTTGAAGCCCTGCGCGGCCATGTAGTCGATGTCGGCCTTGGTGGTGTGGTTGTCGAGCCAGGCCTCATAGAAGCGGGCGGTCTTCTCCTCGCCGATCAGCTCGGCGATCTTGCCGCGGATGACATGCTGTTGGCCCCTGCCGACGTCGCCCATCTGCAGCATGTAGCCCTCCTGCAGCATCCAGCCGCCCAGGCCCATGCCGCGCAGAATCACCGGCGCGCCGGTCTCGTCGACGATCTGCTTGCCCTCGGCGCGAAGAAAGCCCGCGGCCGAAGCGCCCGTGGCGATGGATGTGCAGCACAGCAGGGCCGCGAGAGCGGATCGAAGACGCATGAAGACCTCCCATGTCGACGCATTTCATTCAGCGTCGTTGTGCGTCCAGTAAGGCGGGTCAAAAGCTCGGCCGCAAGCAAAATTGACAACGCTGTCATTTCTGGCTCGTTTTGTGAATGGCGATCAGTCCTTGAGTCCGCCGCCCGTCCGCGCGATCAAGGCCACCGATTTTCGGGAGTTCCGCATGACCGCTACGCACGACCTCGCCACGCCCCGCTACGACTGGACCGTAGCCGAGGTGGAAGCCCTGTTCGAGCGGCCGTTCATGGAGCTGGTGTTTGAAGCGGCCACCGTCCACCGCCGCTGGTTCGACCCCAGCGAAGTTCAGCTGTCACAGCTGCTGTCGATCAAGACCGGCGGCTGCGCCGAGAATTGCGGCTATTGCAGCCAGTCCGCTTCGTTCGACACCGGCCTGAAGGCCTCGAAGTTGATGGAAGCGAACGATGTCATCGCCGCCGCCAAGGCCGCTCGCGACGGCGGAGCTCAGCGCTTTTGCATGGGCGCCGCCTGGCGCGAACTGAAGGACCGTGACGTGCCCAAGCTGGCCGCCATGATCGGCGGGGTGAAGGCGCTTGGCATGGAGACCTGCGCCACGCTCGGCATGCTGACCGCCGAACAGGCCAAGAGCCTGAAGGCCGCGGGCTTGGACTACTACAACCACAACCTGGACACCTCGCCAGAGTACTACGGCGAGGTCGTCACCACCCGGACCTACCAGGACCGTCTCGACACCCTGGCGCACGTGCGCGACGCGGGCATGAGCACCTGCTGCGGGGGTATCGTCGGCATGGGCGAGAGCCGCCGCGACCGCGCCAGCTTCCTGCACCAGCTCGCCACCCTGCCGGCGCACCCCGACAGCCTGCCCATCAATGGCCTGGTGCCGGTGACCGGAACGCCGCTGGGCGAGCGAATTCTGAAGAAGGGCGAGATCGACGGCCTGGAGTTCGTACGCACCATCGCCGTGGCGCGCATCGTCTGCCCCAAATCCATGGTTCGCCTGTCAGCCGGCCGCGAAGGCATGAGCCGCGAGCTTCAGACCCTGTGCCTGATGGCCGGGGCCAATTCGATCTTCGTGGGCGGCAAGCTGCTGACTACCCCCCTGCCGGAAATGGATGCCGATAGGGCGCTGTTCGCGGATCTGGGCGTGCGGCCGATGACCATGGCGAGCGCCGCGGTCGCGGCGGAATAAGAGCCTAGCGCTCTTCGTCGAAGCGGTTGGCGACCAGTTCGGTCAGGGCGTCGAGAGCGACTTTAGCCTCGGCGCCGTCCGCCTCGATATCGATGGTCGAACCGATGCCCGCGGCGAGCATCATCAGGCCCATGATCGAGCGGGCATCGACCGTGTGACCATCCCTGCTGACCTTGACCTCGGCGTCGAAGCTGGCGGCCAGCTTGACGAACTTGGCCGAAGCGCGGGCGTGCAGCCCGCGTTCGTTCACGATCTCGACCGTGGCCTTCAGGGTCACTTGTCGCCCGCAAGCACGTAGGACGCCACGGAGATGTATTTGCGTCCCGCCTCCTGGGCGTGGGCGACGCAGGCTTCCAGGCTGTCGCGGTTCCGTACGCTGGCCAGCTTGATCAGCATGGGCAGGTTGAGGCCGGCGATGACCTCGGCGCGCGTCTGCTCCATCACCGAGATGGCCAGGTTGGAGGGCGTGCCGCCGAACATGTCGGTCAGCAGGATCACCCCGCGGCCGGTGTCGACCTCGGCGCATGCCTTCAGGATATCGGTCCGGCGACGCTCCATGTCGTCTTCCGGTCCGATACAGATGGCCTTGACCGCTGTTTGCGGGCCGACCACGTGTTCCATGGCGAAGACGAACTCCTCCGCCAGACGCCCGTGCGTAACAATCACGAGGCCGATCATTTGTGATCTCTCAACGGGATCCCCTGCCCGTTCGCGGCCCGAGAGCCGCCCGAAGGGCGCTTGATACGCTCATCGGAGCCCGGCTCCAAGATGCTGCATCGCCCGAAGCAACTTTAACGGCGCGGCGACGTCGCAAGGCCAAAGCTCCAGAGAGGGCGAAGCGACGTCCAGGATCGAAGTTGACGTAGGGTCCGGAAGGCGTTCGACCCCCTCGGGCGCGTCCGAGCACCGCACCACAAGCGATATTTCGCAGAACGCGAGGTGCGGCTCCGAAAGCACGCCCAAGCCCCGAGATTCCATCAGCCCGGCCAAGGGGTCGGGCGCACGCCCGAACAAGCGGCCCTCGGAGGTCCAGGCCAGCACCCGGTCATCAGCCACCAGCCGAAAGCCGTGTTCCATGGCGCGAAGAGCCAGATCGCTTTTGCCCGAGCCCGACTCTCCCATGATCAGCGCGCCTCGCCAGCCGCCGCTGAGCCGCGCGGCGATCAAGCCGGCGTGCAGGATCACGTCCGGACTTCCTTGAGTGTCACCGAAAAGCGCGCGCCGAGGATCTTTCCGGTCTCGTCCATGCGGTTCTCGGCGTGAATCTCGCCATCGTGCGCCTCGATGATCTGGCGGGCGATGGACAGGCCCAGGCCCGAATTGCCGCCAAACGCGCTGCCCTTGGGGCGCGAAGTATAGAAGCGCTCGAAAACCGTCTCCAGATTTTCGGGTGGAATGCCTGGGCCGTCATCCTCGACGGCGGCCACCACCTTGCCCTTAGGACCGCGGGTTACGCTGATGCGCACCTCGCCGCCGGCTGGGCTGAAGGACCGGGCGTTGTCGACGAGATTTCGAAACACCTGCCCTAGCGGGATTTCCCGGCCCTGGACGCGGATGGGGTCTGGGAAGGCGGCCTCAACAAAGGTCACATGGACGCTGTCGGGCGCGGCGCCAGCGCGCTCCCGCGCGCCATAGAGACTCGCCACCTCGGCGAGCAGACGGGTGAGATCGACCGTGGCCAGAGGCTCCCGCGCCAGCTCGGCGTCCAGGCGCGAGGCGTTGGAGATGTCTGTGACCAGGCGATCCAGACGGCCGCTGTCCTGCTTGAGGATAGCCAACAGGCGCTCGCGGGCCTTTTCATCGGTGACGATATCCAGCGTCTCCACCGCCGAGCGGATGGAGGTGAGTGGATTCTTGATCTCGTGGGCGACATCGGCTGCGAACCGCTCGATGGCGTCCATCCGCTCGGACAGGGCCTCGGTCATGTCCTCCAGAGATCGGGTCAAGTCGCCGACTTCGTCGTTACGTTTAGCCAGATCGGGAAGCACGATGCCCTTCACCCCGAACAGGCGCACCCGGTCCGCCGCCCTCGCCAGGCGCAGCACGGGGACCACCACCAACAGGTGCAGCAACAGAGACGACCCCAGGGTCACGCCGATGGCGACCAGGATGAAGGGGATCAGGGCCTTCCGCTCGGCGGCGATGATCTCGTCCACGTCGCCGGCCTCGAGGGTCAGAACGCCGAGCACCGCGCGTACGTGCTGCACGGGGATGGAGACGGACACCACGCGCTGGCCGTTCTCGGCCAGGCGGACACCGGCCTGCTGTTCGCCGCGCATGGCGCGGGCGACTTCGTCTGCCAGGGCGGTGCGAGCCTTCTCGACCGTCTGCGGCCGGGCGTCGGCGTCCTGACGGGTGAACGACAATCCGCCCTGGTCCGGCCGACGCGCCGGCGGCAGCAGCTTCCACTCCACCCGATCGGCGACCACGTAGGAGTCGGCCAGAATCCGGCCCTGGGAGTCGAACAGGCGCGCCCGCTGATTGGTGGGAATGAACAGCAGCTGGAGGAAGGCGCTAGCCTCGGCGGCCTGCAAGGCGGGCTCCGGATCGCCCACCGTGGCGGTCTGATCCAGAATCTTGGCGATGAACTGCCCCTGGGTCGTCAGGCTATCGATGCGGGCTTCGATCAGACCCCGTCGCAATTCATTGAGCACCAGCGCGCCGCCGATGATGATAGCCAAGCCAAGCAGGTTAAGCGCAAGGATGACCCGGCCAAGGCGCGATCCCGCGAACCAGCGGCGGCTGCTAGACCGCACGCTGAAGGGCATGGCGCGCCGGGGACGGCGCGTCTCCTCAGGATTCGCGGTATCGGTAGCCGACGCCATAAAGGGTTTCGATGGCGTCGAACTCGCGGTCGACCTGACGGAACTTCTTGCGCATGCGCTTTATGTGGCTGTCGATGGTTCGATCGTCGACATAGACCTGATCGTCATAGGCCGCGTCCATCAGGTTGTCGCGGCTCTTCACGAAGCCCGGCCGCTGGGCCAGCGACTGCAGCAGCAGGAACTCGGTCACGGTCAGGCGAACCGGCTTGCCGTCCCAGAGACAGTCGTGACGGGCCGAATCCAGGGTCAGACGACCGCGCTTGATCGCCTTGGCGGCGCTTTCCGCGGCCGCCGCGGCGGATTGGGCGTCGTCCTCATCGGCGCGCGCGCGGCGCAGCACCGCCTTCACCCGCTCCAGCAGCAGGCGCTGGCTGAACGGCTTATGCATGTAGTCGTCGGCGCCGAGGTTGAAGCCGAGGATCTCGTCGATCTCCTCATCCTTCGACGTAAGGATGATCACCGGCAGATCGGATGTCTGACGCAGGCGGCGCAGAACCTCCATGCCATCCATCCGGGGCATCTTCACGTCCAGGATCGCCAAATCCGGCGGGTCGCTCTCCAGAGCGGCCAAGCCAGATGCGCCGTCATAGTACGCCTTGACCGTATGGCCATGGCTTTCGAGCGCCAGGGATACGGAGGTGACGATGTTTTCGTCGTCATCCACGAGGGTGATGTCGGCCATCGGGGAAGGGGTCTCCGAACTATGGCGGGGGCAAGTCGCCGAAATCTACCGCCCAGCTTGAGCCTCTACAACGCATGGCTCGGCTCAAGGCTTCCTGAAAGGTGAAGCTTTTTGCCCCGGCAGCATGACGGCAATGTGGCGCATCTCAACCGCGTCTTAAGGTCTGGCGCGCCAATGTTCCTTCAAGATGAGCCGGCAAGTCCATTACGAGCTATACGTGCGGCGCAAGCCGGGCGCGCCTTGGGTCCTGGACCTGGCGTCCGAGGATCGCGCGCGCGCGCTTCAATCCGCTGAGGATTGCCTGGCCGAGGGGCGCGCCGCCGCTGTTCGCGTCACCAAGGAGACCCTCGACGAGGAAACTCGCGAGTTTCAGACCGTCACCATCATGAGCAAGGGAGCCGTCATGGGTCCCGACAAGAAGAAAAAGGTCGATGAGGACCGCGCGCCGCTGTGCGTCAGCCCCGCCGATCTCTACAGCGCCCACGCTCGGGAACGCATCGGTCGCCTGCTGGATGGCTATCTCGCGCGCCACAAGGCGACCCCGTTCGAACTCCTGCACCGCCCCGACCTTGTCGAGAACCTCGAAGCCTCGGTCGAGCTGCAGCACGCCATCCAGAAGATCTCCATTCCCGAGGCGGAAGCCCGCGGGCTGAAGGTCCACGATGTTATGAAGACCTTCCAGGGCCTGGCCCAGCGGGCCATCGAGCGCCTGCTGAAGGACTTCAAGAAGGGCAAACTGCCCGACGTGGACCGCGAGGGCTTCGCCGCGGCCGCCGAGCGGCTGGTGGCCGATCCCGACCGCGCCTACCTGCTGGGCGCCGGCGTGGCCGCCTCCATCGCGCCCGCCCACGGCTGGGCCGACAAGATCACCCGTCTCCTTGACCTGGCCGACGCCGCCCCGCAGGAGCCCAAGGCCCGCGCCATGGCCCTGGCGGTCATCGAGCAGCCGATCTGTGAAATCCTGAATTCCGCCGCCGGCCTCAACGACCTGCTGGGCTCGGACATGGACCTGGGCTCGTCCCTGGCGGCTATGACCCGCCTGGCCGGTTCCGAACAGGTCGAGATGCTGATCGGCATCGAACCGCGCGTGGCCGCGGTGATGCCCGCGCTGGAAGGCCCCGCCGCCCGGCTGGCCAACTGGCTGGGCAGCAAGCACTTCGAACAGGTCCGCAAGGCCATCTCACAGCGCGTGCTCAAGGAGCTGACCAGTCCCAAGCGCCTAAAGCCTGGCGATGCGGAAGCCGAAATCGAGTATCTGCGCGCTCTCGCCATGGCCCTGACCGCCGCGGCCGGCCGCATCCTCGAACACGAGGACATCCACAACGCCTTCACCGAGCGTTCCAAGATGCTGCTCACCGGCGAGTTCGTCACCAGCCTGCTCGGCCGTGACCGCTCCGCCCGCGAGGAGATCGAGGTGCTGGTCAAGCTGACCGAGAACGTCACCGGCGGCGCCAATAAGCGGGCGGCCTCGCGCTGGCTGCTGGCCAACGCCACCGGCCTGCGCTTCGAACGCGAGATTCAGCAGGGCCCAGACGCGGCGGCCGCCAAGCTGGCGGCGCTCGCCACCCTGCAGCGTCTTGTGTCCCGCTCGGGTCTGGTTCCCGAAGACTACAAGCCGATCCAGGACCATTTCGGCCAGCTAGGCGCGCGGATCGAGAGCGAGACGCGGGTGATCAACACGCTGCTCCGCGCCCCATCGCCCCTGACCTTCAAGCTGAGCGTGCTGATCCGACTCGCCACGGGCGAAACCGGCCCCATCGGCCCCGCCGCCGACAAGGCGAGGGCCGAGGCTCTGAAGCTCGTCCGCATGCCGGAGTCGCGTGAGGCCCTGGCCAAGTCGCCACAGGTGCTGGCCCTGGTGCGTAGCTTCGTCGAAAGCACCCAGAAGGCGGCCTAGAACCCTAAGGCGTCGCGCAGGGCGTCGACGACCCGGTCGACGTCGTCATCGGCCATGCCGGGGAACAGCGGCAGGGTCAGGCATCGCTCGTACCAAGCCCGTGCGCCCGGCAGATCGAGTTCGCCATAACGCGCCCGATAATAGGGCTGGGTGTGGACCGGGATGTAGTGGACCTGCGAACCGACGCCCTGCTCGGCCAAGCGCCGAACTACATCGGCGCGGGTTGCGTCGGCCCCCGCGAAGTCGATCAGCACGGTAAGCAGATGCAGGACAGGTCGCGAGCCCTCCGGCGATCTGGCGAGGCGAACGGTCGGCCCAAGGGGCGTCAGCAGTTCGTCATAACGGGCCGCCAGAGCACGCCGACGCTCTGCGAACCGATCAAGCTTGGCCAATTGCGCCAGGCCGAGCGCGCAGTTGATGTCAGGCAGCCGGTAGTTGAAGCCCGGCTCGGCCATTTCATAGACCCAGGGATCGGCGCCCGCGGGCCGACTCATGCCGTGACTGCGCAAGGACCGCAGGCGGGCGGCGAGTTCGGCGTCATTGGTGGTCAGCATCCCGCCCTCGCCGGTGGCGATGGTCTTGACCGGGTGGAAGGAAAAGCTGGCCATGGCCGACCAGCGGCAGTCGCCCACGGTCATCGCCTCGTTACCGAACACGGCGGTCGAACCAAGCGCGTGAGGCGCGTCCTCGACCAGCACCGCCCCGGCGTTATCGGCCAGCGCTTTCAGCCCCGGCAGATCAACGACATCACCACGTAGATGCACCGGCAGGACCGCCTTCACCCGCCGCCCGGCGGCGCGCTTCAGCGCATCAGCCAACGTCCCCGGCGTCATCAACCCGCTGTCCGGATCGACATCGGCGAAGACCACCTCCGCCCCGACATATCGGGCGCAGTTGGCTGTCGCCAGGAAGGTCACAGATGGGACAATACAGACGTCGCCCTCCCCGACGCCCAGCGCCATCATCGCCAGATGCAGGGTCGCCGTGCCGTTAGATGCGGCCACCGCGTGGGCCGCGCCCACCTTCTCGGCTACCGCCGTCTCGAAAGCGGCGACAGTTGGACCGGTCGTCAGGAAGTCAGCGCGAAGAGCAGCGACCACCGCTTCGACGTCATCGTCCTCGATGGTCTGGCGGCCGTAGGGCAGGAACGGCCGGGCGGTCACGCCCCGCCCTCCTCCAGCATGGCCAGCAGACCTTCCGGGCTCAGCCAGTCGTCATTGATGTCGCTCGCGTAGGCGAAGTCCTCCGCGACCGGGGTCGCGCTTTCGGCCTCCCGAAACGCTTTTCGGGCGAACTCATTGAAGGTTGGTTCAATGATATAGCGGTCAGACAGTTCGATTGTTTGCCGGGCGTCGTCGGCGCTGATCATCACCTCGTGCAGCTTCTCGCCAGGGCGGATGCCGACGACCTTGATCGTTGCACCCGGAGCCATGGCCGCGGCCAGATCAGTCATCTTCATGGAGGGAATCTTGGGCACGAAGATTTCGCCGCCGCGCATCATCTGCAGCGACGACAGAACGAAATCGACACCCTGAGGCAGGGTGATCCAGAACCGCGTCATACGCACATCGGTGATGGGGAGCTCCGTGACGCCCTGAGCCAACAGACGACGGAACAGCGGCACCACGCTGCCTCGCGAACCGACCACGTTGCCGTAGCGGACCACGGCGAACCGCGTGCCGATATCGCCGGACAGGTTGTTGGCGGCCACGAAGGTCTTGTCGGACGCCAACTTCGTGGCGCCGTAGAGATTGATCGGATTGCAGGCCTTGTCCGTGGACAGGGCGAGCACCTGTTTGACGCTGTTCGCCAGGCTGGCCCATACGACATTTTCGGCGCCGATGACGTTGGTGTGGATGCATTCCGACGGATTGTACTCCGCCGCCGGCACCTGCTTCAGCGCGGCGGCGTGGATGACGATGTCCACCCCACGCAACGCCAGGGTCAGGCGCTCGCGATCCCGCACGTCGCCAAGAAAGAAGCGCATGCGCTTGAAGTCCTCGACCGAGAACTTCTCCCGCAACTCCATCTGCATGTCGCTTTGCTTCAGCTCATCGCGCGAATAGACAATCAGCTTGCGGGGCGTGGCGCGGGTCAGCACCTCCTCCACGAAGCGGCGGCCGAACGAGCCCGTGCCGCCGGTGATCAGGATCACCTTGTCGTCGAGATCAAGCGAAGTTGGCGCGAAACGGCCCAAGGCAAACCCCCTATGGCCGCGAACAAGCGGCCTTTCCCCGAGTCTCGGCTGAGTCCCGCGCGGTGTCACCGTCGCATCAACCCTGCGTCAACCTGCGGGGGGTTAGGGTGAACCCATGCGCCTTCTCTCCACCCTTTTACTGATCGCCTTTTGCCTGGCCGCGCCCAACCCGGCCCTGGCGGCCGGCGCCGCTGGCAAGGAGAAGAAGGGCGAGGAATCCTCAGGTCCGATCGTGGACGTGGACCCCATTTCCATCAGCGTACGCCGGCCCACCGGCCGCTGGGCGGTGATGACGATCGAGGCGGACCTCAACATCCCAGCAGAGCCGCTGCGGCAGAAGGCTCAGCTGTCAATTCCCCGGCTTCGCGCCGCCTACACCGAGGTTCTGGCTCGTTACGCCGGCGGCACGGACGCGGGGCGACCGCCCAATGTCGATCGGATCGCCGCGCAACTGCAAAAGGCGACGGACACCGTGCTTGGCGGTCGTGGCGCCCAGGTGATGCTGGGCGGCGTGATCCTCCAATAGCCGCTCACATGGCGGAGATACCGCCATCCAGCTTGAGCTCCGCCCCAGTCATGAACCGGCTTTCGTCTGACGCAAGGTAAAGCACGGCGTTGGCGATGTCGTTCGGCTCGCCGATGCGGCCCAGCGGGATCTGCCGCGCCAGCTTGGACTCCGCCTCCTCCTTGCCGATCATCTGGCGGATGTTGTCGAGGATCGGGGTGTCGATGAAGGTCGGGTGGATCGAGTTGGACCGGATGTCGAGCTTCTGCTTGGCGCAGTGCAGGGCGATGTTCTTGCTCAGCAGCCAGACCGCCGCCTTGGAGGCGTTGTAGGACGGGCCATTGTGGTTGGCGATCAGGCCGGCGATCGAGGACAGGTTCACGATCGAGCCGGGCTGGTTCTGGCGCATGTACTTCAGGGCGTGCTTGGCGCCCAGGAACACCGAATCCACATTGATCGCCATCACCTGTTTCCAGGTGTCGAAGGACAGTTCCTCGATATTGCGGTCACGGCTGACTCCGGCGTTGTTCACCAGGACCGAGATGCCGCCCATGGCCGCGTCGGCTTCCTCAAGGGCGTAGATCCATTGGTCTTCCTGGGTGACATCCAGCTTGAAGGCGAAAGCCGTGCCGGCGCCGTGAGCGGCGTTGATCTCGTCGGCGACGCCCTGCGCGCCCGCCAGATTAATGTCGGCGAGCGAAACCTTCGCGCCTTCCTCCGCCAACCGGCGGGCGGCGGCGGCCCCCAGGCCCTGAGCCGCACCGGTGATAAACGCCTTCTTGCCGGCGACGCGCCCCGTTTTCTGGGTCATTTGCCTCACTCCCTAATTTCAAACATCAGTTTGAATGAGCTAGACCGCGGCGTCCATGATCTTTGCAAGGGTGACATCCCGTTCGCTGACGCCATCGACGTCGTGGGTCGTCAGGATCACCTCGACCCGGTTGTAGACATTGAACCATTCCGGGTGATGATCCAGCTTCTCCGCCGCGATCGCGATACGGGCCATGAAGCCGAACGCTTGGCCAAAATCGTTGAAAGTGAAGGTCTTGGCGATGGCGTCGCGATGCTCCGATGCAGTCCACCCGTGGCCTTGCAGTTGAGCAAGGGCGGCGTTGGCCCCAATGCGCGTGGTCATTTCAGTTTCCCTTGAAGTTCAGGCCCGTGGCTGCCGACAAATCAGCCAGGGCCTGGGCCTCGCTCGTCACCTTGATGGCCGTCATGCCCAGCATCGCCGCCGGCTTGCAGTTGATCCCGAGGTCGTCGAGATACACGCAGGACGCCGGGTCTACCGAAAGCAGTTCGCACATCATCTCATAAATCCGGGGGTCGGGCTTGCGCAGCCCGACCTTGGAGCTTTCGATCACCGCGTCGAACAGCTCCATGATCCCGGCGACCGCAGCCGCCTTCTCGCTCGTGCCCGACATGCCCGCGCCATGGCCGGTGATGACATTGTTGGTGATGCAGCCGACTTTGAATGCCGCCTTGCAGGCTTTCAGCGCCGCGACCATTCCCAGGCGGATGTCGCCGGACAGCAGGGGCAGAACCTCACTCCCGCGCACGGGATGGCCCAGGGCCGTCGATTCTTCGAGGAACCGGACGTCGAAGGCCGACGCATCGATCTCGTTGCGCTCGAACAGGGCCCAGGCGTTGGAATCCGGATTGGTGGCGTTGACCCGTCGCAGCAGGCCATCGGGAAGGCCCCGTTCCGCCTCGTAGCGTGTGAAGGCCTCGAAGGGCGACGAAGTGATCACTCCGCCGAAATCGAAGATCACAGCCTTCACCGTCATACGTTCGCCCTTCGTCGTTTTTGATTTCGGCGGACGCTAGAGCGGATTGAACCCGGCGTCACGGAAGATCGCCTTGGCCTGCGGCCCTTGCAGGAAACGTAGAAATGCGCCGGCCTGCGGGTTCCTGGACCCACTCACCAGAGCGGCCGGATAGATGATCTTCGGGTGACTGGAAGCGGGCAAGACCGACACCACCCGCACCTTCGGCTCGGCCTTGGCGTCGGTCGCGTAGACGATCCCGAGAGGCGCCTCGCCACGCGCCACATAGGCCAGCGCCGCGCGCACATCAGCCGCCGGCGCGGTCTTGGCCGCAACGCCGCCCCACACGCCGAGCGACGTCAGGGCGGCGCGGCCGTAGCGGCCGGCGGGTACGGTGGGGTCGGCTAGTGCGAGGCGGCCGGAGCCCAAAGCGGCTGCAAGAGGAAAGCCCCTGCGGGCCACCAGCTTCGTATTGGAGCCGGCTGGCGCGATCAGCACCAGCGTATTGCCCGCCAACGTTTTGCGGGAGGCCGCGGCCACCAGCTTGCGCTCCGCCATCCAGTCCATCCATTCGGCGTCCGCCGTGACGACGACATCCGCCGGCGCGCCCTGCTCGATCTGGCGCGCAATGGCGTTCGAGCCGGCGAAGCTGAATGTTACTGGCGTGCCGGTCTGTCTTGTGTAGGCGGCGCCCGCCGCCGTGAGCGACTCCCGCAGCGAGGCGGCGGCGAACACCCTCAGGGGCTCGGCGGCGAGCGCCGGACCAGCGAGCATGGCGAGGGCGAGAGCCAGAACGAGATGCAGGCGCATAGGCATGGTGAGGGTTCCGAGGCGGCCAGATCTAATAGCCGATGCGACGCGCCGCCGTCGCGCAGTCTGTAAACTGAAGCTTGGCGGGAACACTTCTGCGCATTCCGCGCGTTCTTGACGGAACGACCGGAGCGCAGCCTTGGATAAGACCCCTGAACAGCCGACGCCGCATGCCCGCCGCAGCCGGTGGGCGCTCGCCCCGTTGAGCGGGCTATCAACGACAGCGCGCTGGGGCGTCGGCGGGGCCCTGGCGCTGTTGGCGGCGTTGATCTTCTTCCTGTTCATCTTCGACTGGAACTGGTTGCGGGGACCGGTGTCGAAGTTCGCCTCGGCCCAGCTTCAACGTGAGGTGAAGATCGAGGGGAACCTTCGGGTTCACCCCTGGTCCCTGACCCCCCGCGCCAGCATCGAGGGCCTGCGCGTCGGACAGCCCAAATGGGCGCCTCAAGGACATATGGCGAAGGTCGATCGCATCGCGGTTCAGGTGAAGCTGCTGCCGCTGTTCAAGGGCGACATCGTCCTTCCACTGCTCGCCATCGAGAAGCCGGATGTGATCCTGCTGCGCGAAGCGTCCGGCCGCGCCAACTGGACCTTCGGCGACCCCAACAAGAAGCGCGACAAGCCGCTCAAATTGCCCGCGATCCAGCATTTCATCATTGATGACGGGGAATTGCGCTACGACGATGCGCAGAAGGGTCTGAGTTTCCGGGGCATGGTCAGCTCGAACGAGCGCGCCATCGGCTCCGAGCGCGGAAGGTTCCTGCTCGAGGGCAAGGGCGAGCTGAACCGCGCGCCGTTCCTGGCCCGCATCACCGGCGGGCCGCTGCTGAACGTGTCGCCGAACCGGCCCTATCCCTTCGACGCCGAGGTGCGGGCGGGCACGACCCTGGTGCTGGCCAAGGGCGCGATCAACAAGCCTTTCGACCTGGGCCGCTTCGGCGCGGACCTGACTCTCGCCGGCCAGGACCTGAACAATCTCTATTACCTGACGGGCCTGGCCCTGCCGAACACCCCGCCCTATCGCGTCTCCGGCCGCCTGGAGCGCAAGGGGTCGCTGTACGACGTTGGAAACCTCAAGGGCCGCATCGGCGACAGCGACATCGGCGGCAAGCTGTCGGTCGAGACCGGCCGGGAGCGCCCCCTGCTCACCGCCGACCTGCGCTCGCGCCGACTCGATTTCGATGACTTGGGGAGTCTACTGGGCGGTACACCGGCTACTGGCGGCGGCGAGACCGCTTCGGACGGCCAAAAGCAGATCGCCGGCCAGCTGCGGGCCCAGCAACGCCTGCTGCCCGACTCCACCCTTCAGGTGGAGCGCATCCGGGCCATGGACGCCAAGGTCCGCTACCGCGCCCTGGCGGTGAACGCCCCCAACCTGCCGCTGCGCCGGGTGTCGCTGGACCTGAACCTGAATGACGGGGTGCTGGTCATGGACCCGCTGTCCTTCGATTTCGCGCGTGGCCGTCTGACCAGCCAGATCAAGCTGGACGCCACCGGCAAGACGCCCCGCACCGACGCCGACGTGCGCCTGACCAACGCCGCCTTGCAGGACTTCATCCCCATCAAGACCGACGGCGTGCCCGCCATCGAAGGCGCCATGGCCGCCCGCGCCAAGCTGACCGGCTATGGCAACTCGGTCCACCGCGCCGCCAGCAGCGCCAACGGCTCGGTGACCATGGTCGTGCCGCGCGGCAAGATCCGCCAGGCCTTCGCCGAATTGCTGGGGGTCAACGCAAGCAAGGGCCTGCTGCTGCTTCTGGCCAAGAGCAACAAGGAGACTGACGTCCGCTGCGCCGTGGCCGACTTCAAGGTCGTCGACGGCGTCCTGCGCGCCAACACCATCGTCTTCGACACCGGCGTGGTCCTGGCCAAGGGCACGGGCACCGTCGACCTGGAGACCGAGCGCATGGCCTTCCGCATCGAGGGCGATTCCAAGAAGCCGCGCCTGGTCCGCCTGTTCCTGCCGATCACGGTCGAGGGCCCGCTGATGCAGCCCAAGGTCGGGGTCGACGCGGGTTCGGCCGTGGCCCAGGGCGGGGTCGCCGCCGCGCTCGGCGCCCTGCTGACGCCCCTGGCCGTCCTGCTGCCCTTCGTCGATCCGGGGCTGGAGAAGGACGCCGACTGCCAGGGCCTGGTCGCCTCGGCGCGGGGCAAGGGCGCGCCCCTGACCAGCGTCTCGGCCCAGACCGCGCCCAACAAGGCCGACTAGGCGCGTTCCATCCAACGGACTGCCGGAAGCTGCAATTTCCGTCACGATTTTGGGGGCATGGTGCGCTCATCGACATGGCGCGCCGATCCCCCAGGCGGCGCGATCCAGCGAGGCCGGCTCCCTCCCCCCAGCCGCCGGCTTCATGGCCGCCCCCTTCCTTCCCCCCGGAAGGGGGCGCGCCCCCGCCAAACTGAATGCCCAGGGCTAGGCGAAGTGCAAAAGCATCACCATGTTGCGCCCAAGCCGGAACCCAGCCGGCATCAAGGGGGCGGTTTGGAACCGATCATTTCTGTTTCGGGTCTGTCGAAGACCTACGCCTCGGGATTCTCGGCGCTGAAAAGCGTCGATCTCGAGATTCGTAAGGGCGAGATCTTCGCCCTGCTCGGCCCCAACGGCGCCGGCAAGACCACGCTGATCAGCATCATCTGCGGCATCGTCAATCCGAGCCAAGGCTCCATTGTCGCGGCCGGCCATGACGTGGTGCGCGACTACCGCGCCGCCCGGACCAAGATCGGCCTGGTGCCCCAGGAGCTGACCACCGACGCCTTCGAGACCGTCTGGGCCACCGTCCGCTTCAGCCGCGGCCTGTTCGGCAAGGCGCCCAACGACAAGCTGATCGAGAAGATCCTGCGCGACCTGTCCCTGTGGGACAAGAAGGACAGCAAGATCATGGCCCTGTCCGGCGGCATGAAGCGCCGGGTGATGATCGCCAAGGCCCTCAGCCACGAGCCCGACATCCTGTTCCTGGACGAGCCCACCGCCGGCGTCGACGTCGAGCTGCGCCAGGACATGTGGGCGATGGTCCGCGGCCTGCGCGAAAGCGGCGTGACCATCATCCTGACCACCCATTACATCGAGGAGGCCGAGGAGATGGCCGACCGGATCGGGGTGATCCGCAAGGGCGAGATCATCCTGGTCGAGGACAAGGACGTCCTCATGCGCAAGCTGGGCAAGAAGCAGCTGACCCTGCACCTGCAGACGCCGCTCGCCGCCATCCCCGCAGACCTGGCCGGCCCGCACCTGTCGCTGTCCGACGACGGCCTGGACCTGACCTACACCTTCGACGCCCAGAGCGAGGACACCGGCATCGCCGCCCTGCTCCGCCGCCTGGCCGCCGACGGCATCGACTTCAAGGACCTGCGCACCGAGGAAAGCTCGCTGGAAGAGATCTTCGTCAGCCTGGTGAGGGGCGAGCCATGAACATCCACGCCATCAAGGCCATCTACCGTTTCGAGATGGCGCGCTGGTTCCGCACCCTGGGCCAGAGCCTGCTGTCGCCGGTGATCTCCACCTCGCTCTATTTCGTGGTCTTCGGCTCGGCCATCGGCAGCCGCATGGCCTCGATCGACGGCGTCAGCTACGGCGCCTTCATCGTGCCGGGCCTGATCATGCTGTCCCTGCTGACGGAAAGCATCTCCAACGCCTCGTTCGGCATCTACATGCCCAAGTGGGCCGGCACGATCTACGAGCTGCTGTCGGCCCCCGTCTCGTGGATCGAGACGGTGATCGGCTATGTGGGCGCCGCCGCCAGCAAGTCGATCATGCTGGGCCTGGTCATCCTGGCCACCGCCCGCCTGTTCGTGCCGTTCGAGATCGCCCACCCGTTCTGGATGATCGGCTTTCTGGTCCTGACCGCGGTGACCTTCAGCCTGTTTGGCTTCATCATCGGCCTGTGGGCCGACGGCTTCGAGAAGCTGCAGATCGTGCCCATGCTGATCGTCACGCCCCTGACCTTCCTGGGCGGCAGCTTCTATTCGATCAACATGCTGCCCGAGGTCTGGCGCAACATCACCCTGTTCAACCCCGTGGTCTATCTGGTCAGCGGCTTCCGCTGGAGCTTCTACGGCGTCTCGGACGTGGGGATTCAGGTGAGCTTCCTGGCCACCCTGGGCTTCATGGCCACGTGCCTGGCGGTGATCTACAGGATCTTCCGGACGGGGTGGCGGTTGAAGAACTAGAGCCTCCCGCCTCACAACCATTGCTTGCCCTCTTGGGGTGGAACAAGGGAAGGTGACGAAGCTCCACCTTGGGGCGTGATGCCTGAGGACCTTGATGCTTCGCCGGATTTCGTTGAACCCATTCCTGTGGACGGCGCTTTGCTTGGTCGCCTTTGTGGCGCAGGCGATCATGATGTCGGCGTACATGGAGGGCGGGGAGCCCACCCCCCTTGCGGTGATGGGCGAGGTCCTACTGACGCTAGGCGTTCCGACTGCGTTCCAGTTCGCGGTCTTTGACCTCGCTTCACGCGCGCGGCCCCAGGATGGCCGAGGCGGGTGGCTCTATATGTTGCCGGTGACATTCGGCGTGCTCGCGGGGATCGCGGCGCTCAACGCGCCTCCGGGTGAGGAATTCCGCCTTCACCACGCCTTCTTCATCCTCGCCGGGTTGAGCTATCTGGCGTGCATATGGAAATCCGCCGGCATTTTGGAGCGCGCGGATTCCGGCAACAGCCACGTCAGCGGCGGACAGCGACTGCTGATGGTGCTGGCGATGTTCTATTGGATCATTGGCGCTTGGGTATTGCAGGGCAAGTTCCGGCGCGTGGCGGCGAAGGCGCCGAGTTAGGCCCGCTGGCGTCGATCACCGGCTGCGCCGACACTCCGGCTATCGATCGTCCTGTGGCCGCGCCCTTAGGTAGGCGACTATGGACATCGGTACGCCCACCACCACAGCGAACGTAGGCGCCCACCAGAAGAGGAAGAGAATGACGAGGCCCGGGTAAAGGCCGACCGTTTCGAGCGCGCCGCTGATGGAGCCGAAGTCAATCGCTCCAGTATGCTCAATCCGGCCATACGCTTCCGCCATCGCCAAAAGGAGCGCTAGCCCCCCGACGGTCTGCAGGATGGTCTTCAGAGTTGGGCCGGGGCCGGGCTTTGGGGGAGTGTCCATCGCACGTCAAAACTGTCCTGAGGATCGATGGGGAGGCTGCGACGAACCGAAGTCAAGGTTTTCCAGAACGGAGGGGGCGAGCCGATATCGAAAATTACACCGTTCTGGAATGCTCGACGGGCCGCAATCTAAGCACTCAGAATGCAAAGACGCGCCCGGAACAGGGCCAGAACATTGACTTGAAGAATTGGTTGAGACAGCAGAGACTACACGCTCTAGCTGCAGGCTCCCAGATATGACCGCCTCGATCTTCATTTCTTACTCTCACGCGGATGAACGCGTGCTGGATCGACTCCATAAGCATCTGGCGATGCTTCAGCGCGACGGCTTGGTGTCCGCATGGCATGATCGAGCCATACTCCCCGGTGACCAATTGGATGAGGGGATCGCAAATCAGTTGGACACTAGCGACGTCTTTGTCGCCTTAGTAAGCGCCGACTACCTAGCTTCAAACTACTGCTACGAAACGGAATTTGAGCGAGCTCTTTTGCGGAGCGAGCGGGGGGATTTGCGTATAGTCCCCGTCATAGTAGAGCCATGCGATTGGCTCTCCTCGCCCTTCCAGAAGTTCATGGCGCTGCCGAAGGACGGCAAGCCGATTTCCGAATGGACGAATGCGAACACAGCCTTTCTGGACGTAGTCACCGGCCTTCGCCGACTGGTGGACGCTGCTCCAGATCTTAAAGCGGCCGGTGTACCCGCGTCCCAGCAGGGCGAACCGAGCAGGCGCGTCCGCCTCAAGCGCGACTTTGACGTCATCGAGAAGGCGGATTTAGCAGACAAGACCTTTGCCGCGATGCGGGACTATTTTCGAGCTGCTGCCGTTGAGCTCGCTAGCGCGAGCGACGACCTGCGCACTCGGTTTGAAGAGATGAGCCCCACTGCATTCACCGGAACAATTGTGAATCGAGCGCGTCGAGGCAATCAGGAGGCCCACATCACCGTCCACAACAAGAAGGGGCGTGGGATGTTTGGTGACATTAGCTACGTGTTCGAAGCTTACGCCGAGGCCAACACCTCCAACGGGTCAATCCAAGTCGAAGCGGACGAGTACGACCTTTTCCTAACGGTAGACCGAATGTTCGGCAGCAGAGGTGATGACACTGAAAAGATGTCGCCCGAGCGGGCCGCCGAATGGCTATGGAACCAGTTCGTAGAACGCGCGGGGGTGGAATATGAGTGAGCGTCGCCCTTATCGCTGCCTCAATTGTGGCGAGAGATTTGAGGTGGAGGTAATGACACCTGAGGAGGAGAGAAGAGCACGCGAAGAGCGACGGCCTATGTCAGGTATTCACTGCCCTGCATGTCACCGTTCTAACTTTCGACCAGGTTGGGAATAGAGGCTAAGCGCCGACCGCCCTCGCCCTTCGCTCGCGGGACTTGTCCAATTTTTCCTACCCCGTCATTCACTCTGGACGTCACCGCCAAGCTTCTGCTCAACTTGCAGTGATAAAATCATGTACCGGGTTGGAAATGGCGAAAAAGACCCCTGACGAAATGTTTCTCATGCGCTTGGAGAAGATGTGCGCCCACTCACCTTCGGGCCGCGTAAGTAGCAACGCGCTGGAAGCGGCTTTGGGCTGGACGCGGGAGAACGCGTTTTCGAATGCGCGCAAACGGCTAATTATGCGAGGCTTGGTACGCGCGCTACCGGGCGGAGCTGGGGGCCTCTTGGAATGCATAAAAGCGCCCGCCCCAGAGCCGGTAGCGCCGAGCGCACTTAAGGCCTTCGTATCTTACTGCCACGCCGACAAGGATTTGAAGACCAATCTTCTAAAGCATCTGGAGCCGTTGAGGCGAAGCGGCCTGATCGATCACTGGCATGACGGCGATATTGTTGTCGGCAGTGAGTGGGAACATGAGATTTGGTCAAATTTCGAGTCCGCAGATATTATTCTGCTGCTGATCACGATCGACTTTATCAACTCCGAATACTGCTACAAAAAAGAACTCGCAGCGGCGGTTGAGCGGCATAAGGCTAAGCAGGCTAGAGTAATACCGGTCATAGGGATGAACTGCCTTTGGGAAGGCCTTGAGTTTAGCAACCTTCATGCGACGTTAGGTGGAAAGGCGATCGCAAGTCAGCCTAACCAAGATGACGCCCTGACCCAAGTAGCGCGCGAGATTAAGAAGGCAGCGGAAGAGCTTCGTCTCGAACGTGGCTCGGCCAATGCAGCTTAGGCTGTAGTCGGAAAGTCGCGAGACCAGCCCTACCCAAACCGCCCCGTATCCAGCGCCTCGCCCGTAACCCGCTCGAACGCCTCCAGGTATCGCGCGCTCATCGCCGCGATCACGCTTTCCGGCAGGGCCGGCGCGGGGGCCTCGCCGTTCCAGCGGCCGGCCTTGCGCTCGATGTCCAGCCAGTCGCGCAGGGGCTGCTTGTCGAAGCTGGGCTGCGGGCCGCCCGGGGCATAGACGTCCGCCGGCCAGAAGCGCGAGCTGTCGGGGGTGGCCACCTCGTCGATCAGGATGATGCGCCCGTCGGGGGTCTTGCCGAACTCGAACTTGGTGTCGGCGATGATCACCCCGCGCGTGGCGGCCACGTCCCGCACCCGGCCATAGACGGCGCGGGACAGCCGCTCCAGCCGCGCCGTCTCGTCGGCGCCGAGGGCGGCGGCCATCTGGGCGATGGTGACGTTCTCGTCGTGGCCGGTCTCGGCCTTGGTGGCGGGGCTGAAGATCGGCGGGTCGAGGCGGTCGCTCTCGACCAGGCCGGCGGGCAGGGCCTCGCCCGCCAGGGTGCCCTGGGCCGCATACTCCTTCCACGCCGAGCCGGAGATGTAGCCGCGCACCACGCATTCGAACGGCACGACCTTGGTGCGCTTGCACAGCATGGCGCGGCCGTTGATCTGGTCGCGCTGGGCGGCGAGCGCGGGGACGGCGGCGATGATCTCGTCCGCGTCGGCGCTGATCAGGTGATGGTCGACCACGTCCTTAAGCTGGCGAAACCACCAGGCGCTGATCTGGGTCAGGACCACGCCCTTGAACGGCACGGGTTCGGCCATGACCACGTCAAAGGCGCTGACCCGGTCCGAGGCGACCAGCAACAGCCGGTCGGCGTCCACCGCATAGACGTCCCGCACCTTGCCCCGCGCGATCAGCGGCAGGTTCAGTTCGCTGTGGGTCATGGCGGTCATGGCGGGCTCCCGGGATGATGCGGGGGCTATAGCGGCCCTCCCCCTCCCCGTCATCCTCGCCCTTGTGGCGAGGACCCAGAAACGGCTGAGGTTCCAGGTCCGCGCAGGCGGCGTCGCCTCGCCCCCGCGGCCGACGCGGAGTCTCTGGGCCCTAGGCACAAGGCCTAGGGTGACGACGTTGGGGGCGTTGTTGCGTGCTTCGAGACGCGGCTGCGCCGCTCCTCAGCATGACGGCTTCAGTGGCGCCAAAGCACGTCATCCTGAGGAGCGGGCTGAAAGTCCGCGTCTCGAAGGACGCACGGCCTGTAAACCCCGATTCCCCAGGCCTTGTGTCTGGGGTCCCTCGTTCAGCGGGCAGAGCGCGGACAGGCGGCGGGCGCCGAGCCGGCGGACACAGGGACCCTAGGCACAAGGCCTAGGGAGGCGGGCTCTATTGGCCCTTCCCCACCTTCCAGTTGATCACGTGATAGACCGCCCGCCCGTCGCCGACGTTCCTCAACGCATGGGGCGAGTTCGAGGCGTTGAACACCACCCCGCCCGGGCCGACCCGCTTCCACTCGCCCCCGTTCAGCACCTCCACCGTCCCCTCGCGGATGATCACCAGTTCCTCGTTGGGATGGGTGTGCGGCGGGTGCGAATTGGTCCCGGGGTTCAGGGTGGTGACGTGCATCTCCAGCTCGTCCAGGGTCGCGGTCGGCTGGCGCACGAGCTGGGCGTAGGCGCCCACGTCGGTGGGGCCGTGCTTCATGGCCTCCCAGGTGAAGACGGCGGGGCCGAGGATGGCGGGTTTGGGCGCCTGGGCCACGGCGACCGCGGCCAGGCTGAGCCCGGCCGCGATGACGGCGACGGCGATGTCGCGTTTGGTCAGCATCATGCGGCCTCCGAGAAACTGTGACCCTTGCGCTGCGGCCGGCTGAGCAGGGCGTTGGCTTCGTCGTCGCCGATGAAGCGCTCGGCGACCGGGTCCCATTTCAGCCGCCGCCCGGTCTTCATGGCCGCGTGGTGCAGCAGGCAGGTGGAGCAGGCGCGATGCCCCGTCTCCGCCGGCGCCACGGGGGCCTTGCGGGTGCGGATGGAGTCCAGCCAGTTTCCGTGCTGCTCCTCGCTGCGATAGAGGCGCACCTCGCCCGGACCAATGACGCTGGTCAGGATTTTCGGGTCGCTGGCGGTGAGCCCTTTGACCGCGCCCGCCGCCGGATCGCTGGCGGTCACGCCGCCGTCGCGGGTGACGAAGATCCAGCCCTTGGTTCCGATGAACTTCACCCCGTTGGGGAAGTCGCCGCTGATGTCCATGGTCACGCCGTTGGCGTAGCGGGCGTGGGTCAGGAACTTGCCATGCACGTTCCAAAGGCCGCTGGTCGGAAACTCGGCCGAGCCCCAGATCTCCACCGGGCCGGAATGCTCCATGTCCATGCCCCAGTGGGCGGTGTCCACATGGTGGGCGCCCCAGCCGGTGATCATGCCGGCCCCGAACTGCTCGCAACGCAGCCAGCCCGGCCGGTCGAAGGAGGCCTGCGGATGCACCCGCATCTCGGTGTAATAGGCCTCCGGCGTCGAGCCGAGCCAGGCGTCGTAATCCAGGTTCGGCGGCACCGGCATCGGCGGCGCCTCGGGTCCCGCCGGATCGCCGGGCAGGCCGATCTCCACATGCTTCAGCTCGCCGATGCGGCCGTTGCGGACCAGCTCGCAGGCGCGGTGGAATTGTGGCCAGGGATTGAGCGAGCGCTGCTGCGAGCCGATCTGCAGGATGCGGCCAGACGCCTTGACCGCATCGGCCATGAAGCGGCCCTCGGCGATGGTCAGGGCGGCGGGTTTCTGCAGATAGACGTCCTTGCCGGCCCGCACCGCGTGGACGGCGGGGATAGCGTGCTGGTGGTCGGGCGTGGCGATGATGACCGCGTCGATGTCCTTGGACGCCAGCAGCTCGCGATAGTCGCCATAGCCGACCGCGCCGTCCCAGGGTCGGCCCAGCTTCTTGGAATAGGTTTCGTTGATCAGCGCCTTGCCGGCCTCGACCCGCTTGGAGTCCACGTCGCAGACCGCCAGGATCTGGGCGTGGTCGTATTTCCAGGTCTCGGGCATGTCGTGGACGCGGGCGATCCGCCCCGCTCCGATCACCCCGACATTGATGCGGTTGGAAGGCGCGTTCTGGCCGAACACCGTGGACGGCACGATGGCCGGAAAGCCCATCGCCGCGACGCCCAGGCCCTGTAGCAGGCGTCTTCTTTGTATCCGTTTTCCGGTCATCGAATTCTCCTGTTTCGGGGAAGGCCGTTTCAGGCCGCGATGGGCGGCGTGGCGCGCTTCTGAGCGGTGAGGACAAGTTCGGCGGCCAGCAGGGATTGCTCCTGGTCCTGTGCGACGGATGTGCGCTCGACGATGTCGGTGACGAACTGTGGCCCGAACGGCAGGGCGACCTTGCTGCAATCGATGTAGCGCGCGCGTTTCTGGTCCACGATCAGCAGGTGGTTACCGCCCGGCCGGCCGATCGGATCGATGTATTTGCGCAGCTCGATGTAGCCCTCGGTCCCGAGGATGAACAGCCGCCCGTCACCCCAGACTCCCAGGCCGTCCGGCGTGAACCAGTCCACGCGGATATAGCCCGTGCCCCCGTTCCCGGTGACGGTCATATCCCCGAAATCCTCGAACCCCGCCCGCTCCGGATGCGCCAGATTCCCTGTCTGGGCGGCGATCACCGAGGCTCGGTTCGATCCGGTGTAGTAGAGGAACTGGTCGGCCTGGTGAGACCCGATGTCGGTCAGTATCCCCCCATAGCGGCGCTTGTCCCAGAACCAGTCGGGCCGGCCTGTCCCCACGCGATGGGGCGCCAAGTTCACGGTCTGGATCACCTTGCCGATGGCCCCGGCCATGACCAGCTCGCCGGCCTTGACCGCCGAGGGGACCTCCAGCCGCTCGGAGTACATGATCGCGTACTTGCGACCGGTCTCCTTCACCGCCGCGCGCACCTGGGCCAGCTGCTCCAGGGTGACGATGCCCGGCTTGTCCGCCAGATAGTCCTTGCCCGCCGCCATAACCCTCAGACCCAGCGGCGCCCGCAAATCGGGGATCGGGGCGGCGACCACCAGCTGGATGGACTCATCTTCGATGATATCCGCCTCATTACGAGCCAGCGGCACATCCCCGAACTGCTTGCGGAAGTCGGCGATCTGCTTGGGATCGGCCGCGTAGAACTTGACCAGTTGTCCCCCGCCTCGCTGCACGGCGGCGGTCATACCGAAGATGTGGTTGTGATCGCAGCCAATCACCGCAAAGCGGATGGAATGCTTGGGCTTGGCGTTCGGGTCTATGCCCGGCTCGGCCACCTCAAGCACGGGGGATAGAGGCTTGGGTGTCGGCGGCTGGGCGATGGCGGCCCCCGCCAGCGAGGCGAGACCCGCGGTCCCGGCGGCCATCAACAGCCCACGTCGGCTCGTGTCTTCCATCCCAGATTATCCCCTTCCCTATGCCGCCCGGCTCATTGGACTGACCAATGGCTATTTTATGGACTGACAACTCATCAGACCACCAAACGGCGACAAGGGAAATAGCCAATTGTCAGCGCGAGACTTGAGGCCGGCGCGACATCACCGCGACGCGCAGCGCGCGACGGGATTTCAGGCTTCGATTTCAGGGAAGTGGCGCACCCGACACGATTCGAACGTGTGACCTTTGCCTTCGGAGGGCAACGCTCTATCCAGCTGAGCTACGGGTGCGTTCCGGGAGGCGGGTTCTAGCTGAAAGCGCGAGGCCGCGCAAACGCCTTGCCCCGCCAGGGGCGCCTAGTCCTTGACCGGATCGGCGGCCGTGGCCGAGCCATAGGTCAGGGAGACGAAGACGTCCTCCAGGTCGGGGTCCTCGGTGGCGATGTCCTTGATGTGCAGGCCGGCCGCGCGGACGGCGGCGAGAACCTGCTCCACGCTGGACTGGCCGGTCTTGTAGCTGACGGCGAAGGCGCCGCCGGCGCGGATCTTGGTGTCGAAGCCCGGCAGGACCGGCGCCACCGTCACCGGTTCCTCGGGCGTGACCACCACATTGCGGATATCCAGGCGGCGAAGCAGGGTCGAGGTCGGCTCACAGGCCACCACTTCGCCGCGGTTGACGATGGCGATCTGGTCGCAGAGTTCCTGAGCCTCTTCCAGATAGTGGGTGGTCAGAACGACAGTCACGCCCTGCTGGTTCAGGCCCACCACATACTGCCAGAGCTGGCGGCGTAGTTCGACGTCCACGCCGGCGGTCGGCTCGTCCAGCACGAGCACCGGCGGATGGTGGACCATGGCCTTGGCCACCATCAGGCGTCGCTTCATACCGCCGGACAGCTGACGCACATAGGCGTTGGCCTTGTCGAACAGGCCCAGGGCGGCCAGCAGCTCGTCGGTGCGGCGCTCGCTTTTGGGCACGCCGTAGAGGCCCGACTGCACGTTGAGGGATTCCCTGGGCGTGAAGAAGACATCGGCCGCCAACTCCTGCGGCACGACCCCGATCGCGGCGCGAGCGTCGCGCGGATGGGTGTCGATATCGCGGCCCCAGATCTTGACCGAGCCGCTGGTCTTGCGGGTCAGGCCGGCCAGGATGTTGATGAAGGTGGACTTGCCCGCCCCGTTCGGGCCGAGCAGGCCGAAGATCGAGCCGCGCGGAATCTTCAGGTCGATGCCGTTGAGGGCGCGCTTCTCGGGCGTGGTCTTGGTGGCCGCGTAGGTCTTGAAGAGGCCCTGGGCCTCAATGGCGTAGTCGGGAAGGTCCATGAAGCCTACGGCGGTCTGGAGAGATAAGGATTATGCGGCGTCGAGGCGAATTGACGCCCCGGCGGCCTGTCGCATAGGTATGGCCCGTCGGCCCTGTCGCCAAGGCCGCTCAGACAATTCGCCCGCCAAACTTCACTTTAGGGAGTCGGGCCGCACAGAAAGCTTAGATCATGGCGCGCAAGGCCAAGCCGATCCCCGACACCGCCGCCACGATGTCCGCTCCCGACGTGGGTGTCGGGCCCGCGCCGGAGACGGTGACCGTGCGCTCGCACCGCATCGCCTGCGACGGCGTCGGCGGCGCCCTGGGCCACCCGCGCGTATGGCTGGAGATGGGCGCGGCTGGCTATATCGACTGCCCCTACTGCGACCGACGATTCGTCCTGGCCCACGGCTCCGAGGGTCATGAGGACGAACGCCTCGCTCCGGGCGTCTACGAAGGCGCCGGCGGCCACTAGGCCCGCGTCAATTCGCCTCAAAGTCAAACGCGTCCGGCTCAGGGGGCGTTAGGAACCGTCCGCGTAAAACCTCCAGACAAGCTTCGCCTTTGCGGCGCGGCCAGGTTTTGGGGGGACCTGACATGACGAATTTCACGCGCTTGACGTTGACCGCGGCCAGCCTGGCCTTTGCGCTGACCAGCGCCGCCGAAGCTGAAGACGCCGCCGAATGGAAATTCTCCGGATCGTTCCGGACGCGGTACGAGGTGCTCGACGACCAGGTCCGGCCGAACTTCAATTCCAACGAAAACCTGATCAGCATCCGCACCACCCTGGCGGTGGAGCGGCGACAGGGTCCGCTGACCCTGGCCGCGGAGATGTATGACAGCCGCGTCACCAGCGCGAACCGCCGCTCGCCCATCAGCACGAACGAGGTCAACACCGCCGAGCTGGTGCAGGCCTATGCGGCGCTGAAGCTGGACGGTGAGGCGCTGGGGCCCGTCACGCTGCAAGCGGGGCGGTTCATGCTCAACATCGGCTCACGCCGCCTGGTCGCGGCCGACGACTATCGCAACACCACCAACGGCTATACCGGCCTGCGCATCGACATGGCGCCGGCCGGCGTGAAGACCACCCTGATCTATGTGATGCCCCAGGTTCGCCGGCCCGGCGACATCGACTCCCTGCTGGACAATCGCCAGTATCCGGACACGGAGAACGACGATCTGGTCGTCTGGGGCGGGCTAGTCGCGCGGCCGCGAACGATCGGCAAGGCCGCGCTGGAGGCGGAGTTCTTCCACTTCGAGGAACATGACGCACCGGGAGCCCCCACCCGTGACCGCGATCTCGACACCTTCGGCCTTAGGGTGATCCTGGATCCCGCCGTCGCGGCCTGGGACTACGAGATCGAAGCCATTGGCCAGACCGGCGCCGTCAGCCGGGGCTCCGCAGTCAACGATCCTACGCTCGACGTTCGCGCCGGCTTCGTGCATGCCGACGTGGGCTACACGCGCGCAGGCGGCTGGAAGCCGCGCCTGTCGGCGGAGTTCGACTACGCCAGCGGCGACAAGCCCGGTGGACGATACGGCCGTTTCGACACCCTGCTGGGCATGCGTCGCGCCGATTTCGGGCCGTCGGGCATCTACGCCGCCATCGGCCGCGCCAACATCATCACGCCTGGCGTGCGGCTCGAGGTGACCCCCAGCAAGCGGCTGGACGCTTTCGCCTCCTACCGCGCCATGTGGCTAGCTTCGGACACTGACAGCTTCTCCACCACCAGCGTGCGTGACGCCGCCGGCGGCTCGGGCGACTTCGCCGGCCATCAGCTCGAAGGCCGCGTCCGCTACTGGGCGATCAAGGACCGCCTGCGCCTAGAGGCGAACGGATTGCTGCTGGCCAAGGGCCGCTTCCTGCAGGACGCGCCCAACGCCCCGCAGAATGGCGATACCAGCGCCTATCTGGCGATCAGCGCGATCACGCAGTTCTAGTCCTTGTCGGCGGCGGGGTCGTTGTCGGGTAAAGGCCGGACAGTCCGACTTCGGGGCTGACCCGGAGGCCGGGCGCGCCTATCTTCCGGGAATGACCGACACGCTTGAGCCCGCCGCCGCCGTTCCTGATCGTCCGCTGACCCAGGACGGCCCCGCCATCCGCCTGTTCCTGGTGGACGGCTCGGCCTTCATCTTCCGCGCCTACCACGCCTTGCCGCCCCTGACCCGCAAGCGCGACGGCATGCCGATCGGCGCGGTGTCGGGCTTCTGCAACATGCTGTTCAAGCTGATGCGGGACATGCAGGGCGACGCCCCCACCCACCTGGCGGTGATCTTCGACCATTCGGAAAAGACGTTCCGCAACGACCTGTATGACAAGTACAAGGCCCACCGCCCGCCGCCGCCGGAGGATCTGGTCCCGCAGTTCGCGATGGTGCGCGAGGCGACGCGCGCCTTCGGCGTGCCTTGCATCGAGCTGGCCGGCTACGAGGCCGACGACCTGATCGCCGCCTATTCATGCGCCGCCCGCGACAGCGGCGGCGAGGCGATCATCGTCTCGTCCGACAAGGACCTGATGCAGCTCGTCGGTGATTCGGTGTCGATGTTCGATCCGATGAAGAACGTCCGCATCGGCCGCGAGCAGGTGATCGAGAAGTTCGGCGTCCCGCCTGAGCGGGTCGTGGACGTCCAAGCCCTCTGCGGCGACAGCGTCGACAACGTGCCTGGCGCGCCCGGCATCGGTATCAAGACCGCCAGCGCCCTGATCACCGAATATGGCGACCTCGACACGCTTCTGGCTCGCGCCGGCGAGATCAAGCAGCAGAAGCGCCGCGAGACCCTGATCGAGTTCGCCGACCAGATCCGGCTGTCGCGCGCCCTGGTGAAACTGGATTGTGACACGCCCCTTCCCGAGCCGCTGGACGATCTGGTTCTGCGCGAGCCGGACAAGGAGGTGCTGGGCGCCTTCCTGGAGGACATGGGCTTCAAGACCCTGGGCCAGCGCATAGGCCGCGCCAGCGCCGGCGGCGCTCTGCCTTCAGTTGCGACGGCCGCGAGCGCGCCCACGGAGGCCGCGCCAGAATCGGCCATCGATCACGACAACTATGTCTGCATCCGCGACGTCAAGACCCTGGACGCATGGGTCGCCAAGTCGCGGGCGGCGGGCATCGTCGCCTTTGACACGGAGACCGACGCCCTGTCGTCGGCCACAGCCGGCCTGTGCGGCGTATCCCTGGCCATTGCGCCGGGCGAGGCGGCCTACATCCCGGTCGGCCACTGCGAGAAGGATGGCTTGGCCCTCGAGGCCGCCGCCGACCTGGAGCAGATTCCGCTGCAGGATGTGATCGACCGGCTCAAGCCGCTGCTGGAAGACCCGGCTGTCCTGAAGATCGCCCAGAACGCCAAGTACGACATCGCCGTCTTGGCGCGGCACGGCATCAACGTGTCCCCGACCGAGGACACCATGTTGATCTCGTACGTGCTTGAAGCCGGCCTGCACGGTCATGGGATGGACGAGCTGTCGCGCCTGCACCTGGGTCACAGCCCGATCCCGTTCAAACAGGTGGCCGGCACGGGCAAGGGCGAGATCAGCTTCAAGCACGTGGAGCTGAAGTCGGCCACGCGCTACGCGGCCGAGGACGCCGACGTCACCCTGCGCCTATACAATCGCCTGCGTCCGCGCCTGGCGCGCGAAGGGCTGCTGACGGTCTACGAGACCTTGGAGCGCGGCCTGCCGCCGGTCCTGGCCCAGATGGAGAACCACGGGATCAAGGTCGATCCCGAGGCCCTGCGCAAATTATCCAACGACTTCTCCATGCGCATGGCCGAGTTCGAGGCCAAGGCGCAGGCCATGGTCGGCCGCCCGTTCAACCTGGGCAGTCCCAAGCAGATCGGCGACGTGCTGTTTGGCGAGATGCAGCTGACCGGGGGCAAGAAGACCGCCACCGGCCAGTGGTCCACCGACAGCGACGTGCTGGAAAGCCTGGCCGCCGAGGGCCATGAACTGCCGCGCGTCCTGCTGGACTGGCGTCAGCTGTCGAAGCTGAAGGGCACCTATACCGACAACCTGATCGCCGCCATCGCACCCAGCACCGGCCGGGTACATACCTCGTTCGCCCTGGCCTCGACCTCGACCGGGCGACTGTCCTCGTCCGATCCGAACTTGCAGAACATCCCGGTCCGCACCGAGGAAGGCCGCAAGATCCGCAAGGCCTTCATCGCCGAGCCGGGCCACGTGCTGATCAGCGCCGACTACAGCCAGATCGAACTGCGCCTGCTGGCCCACATCGGCGACATCCCGCAGTTGAAGCGCGCGTTCGCCGACGGCCTGGACATCCACGCCTCCACCGCGTCGGAGATGTTCGGCGTGCCGATCGAAGGCATGGACCCGATGATCCGTCGCCAGGCCAAGGCCATCAATTTCGGCATCGTCTACGGCATCAGCGCTTTCGGCCTGGCCAACCAGCTGGGCATCCCGCAAAGCGAGGCGGGGGCCTACATCAAGACCTACTTCGAGCGCTTCCCCGGCATCGGGGCCTACATGGACCGCACCAAGGCGATGGTGCGCGAGCAGGGCTTCGTGACCACGATCTTCGGGCGCAAGGTCAACATCCCCGAGATCGGCGGCAAGTCCGTCGCTCAGCGCCAGTTCGCCGAACGAGCCGCGATCAACGCCCCGATCCAGGGCGCCGCCGCCGATGTCATCCGCCGCGCCATGATCCGCATGCCCGCCGCCCTGGCCGAGGCTGGCCTGAAAGCCCGCATGCTGCTGCAAGTCCACGATGAACTTGTCTTCGAAGCGCCCGAAGCCGAGGCCGAGCGCACCTGTGAAGTGGTCAAGGCGGTGATGGAGCGAGCGGCGGAGCCTGCCGTTTCACTGACCGTGCCCCTCGTGGTGGAGGCTCGCGCCGCACTGAACTGGGATGAAGCGCACTGATGAGCGAGACCTGGCTGCGCATCGTCGGCGAAGGCCTGTCCGCCGAGATCAATCCAATGGGCGCGGAGTTGTCGCGCCTGACGGACGCCGAGGGGTTGGAGCTGCTGTGGGATGGCGATCCGGCATGGTGGACGGGCCGCGCGCCGTTGCTGTTCCCCGTCGTCGGCGGCCTGAACGGCGGTCGCTATCGCCTGGGTGACCAGACCTATCCAATGGCCAAGCATGGCTTCGCACGCACCAAGCTGTTCAACGTGATTGAGCAGTCGGCCGACCGCGTGGTCCTGCGGCTGGAAGCGGATGAGCAGACCCGCGCCGTCTATCCGTTCGAGTTCCGGCTGGACGTGGCGTTCGCCATGGAGGGCGGACGGCTGATCAATACGGCGACGATATCCAACCTGGGCGATGGCGAGATGCCCGCCTGCTTTGGCTTCCATCCCGCCTTCCGCTGGCCGCTTCCCTATGGCGGCGACAAGCTCGATCACCGGCTTCATTTTGATGAGCCGCAACCGCAGCCGATCCGCCGAGTTGGCGACGACGGTCTGGTGCGGCCTGAACACCTGCCCACCCCAGTCGAAGGGCGGGACATGGCCCTGCGCGAGGACCTGTTCGTCAATGACGCGGTGATCTTCGATCAACTGGCCAGCCGCAACCTTGTCTATGGCGCGGTCGGTCGCCCTGGCCTCAAGGTCAGCTTTCCCGACAGCCCGCACCTCGGTGTGTGGACCAAGCCGGGGGCCGACTACATCTGCATCGAGCCTTGGAGCGGCTTCGCCGACGCCCAGAACTACGACGGCGACATCCTAGGCAAGCCGGGCGTTTTCCTTGTGCAGCAAGGGATAGCGAAGAGCTTTCGCCTTGAGATTGCATTGATCGAGGAAGATATTTGAGTCCTGATGGGCGCGCAAAAAGCCATCAACCCCAAGGTTCTCCAAGCAAATATAGTATCACTCAAATGCAGAACCTGACGCTAGCGTCATATAAGCGGATGGATAGCAATCACTTTCATACAATGACTGACACGCGACAATCCGACGCGTATCGAAATCCTGCATATTAAGACTCGTTAAACAAGATCGGGCGCATTCATGCTCCAGACTTGGGGCGACCGGCTGCGCGAAATTGCGTGCCGTAGATGCGGAAACCCCTTGCCGGAACAGGCTTAGGGGGCCTTCATGAAGTTCAACGATCTGCGCATTCCCGCCAAGCTGATGGTGATCTTCAGCGTCATGATCGGTGTGATCGCCGCCATGGGCGTCGCTATCTTCATCAGCAATGAGCGATTGGACGCCTCCATCCGACGGACCGAACAGGCCCATACGGTGATCAGCGCCATTCAGGGGGCGCGCTATCGTTTGTCGCGGCAGGAGAATTCGCTGCGTGGTTTGCTGTTGTCGGGAGACGATTACTATCGTCAGCGCCTCGTCGAAGCGCATCGCCCCGCCTATGAGGCCCATGTCGCCGACCTGGCCAAGCTCTTCGCGGGCGACGCCGAGGGAGAGGCGCGCGTCGCCCGCCTTAAAGCTAACTTCCAGACCTGGACCGACGGCGCCATCAATCCAGCTATTCAGTTGGCCGCCGATCCCCTCACTCGTCCCCAGGGGGCGGCCATGGTCTCCAACGACGGCGTGGCCGACAAACTTATCGCTCCCGTCGAAGACACCGCCGATGAGATTCAGGCCGTCGCCGAAGCCTCTATGAAGGCCGAAGCCGCGCAGCAGGCGTCGATCGCATTCTGGACCAAGATGGTGGTGCTCGGCGGCGTCGCTCTGGTCGCAATGACCGCCATCGCAGCAGGGCTGCTGCTACGTCGCTCCATCGCTGTCCCGGTGACGGCCATGACCGGCGCCATGCGCCGCCTCGCCTCGGGCGACAACGCGGTGGACGTCCCTGCCGTGGGCCGCACCGACGAGGTCGGCGAGATGGCCGCCGCCGTCCAGACGTTCAAGGACAACGCCATGGCCAAAATCCGCCTGCAGGCGGAGGCCGAGGCCGCGCGTCTCGAGGCCGAGCGCCTCGAAAGCGCGGCGGAAGAAGAGCGCCGCAAGACCGAGGCGATCCAGAACATGGTGGTCGACACCCTGGCCGACTGCCTGTCTCGCCTGGCCGACGGCGACCTGACCTGGCGCATCGACGCCGAATTCGCCGGCCGCTACGCCAAGCTCAAGGAAGACTTCAACGGCGCCATGAGCAAGCTGCAGGAGACCATGGCGGTGATCGCCGGCGCATCCAGCGGCGTCAGCTTCAGCTCCGACGAAATCGCCAGCGCTTCGGACCAGCTGTCGCGCCGCACCGAACAACAGGCCGCATCGCTGGAAGAAACCGCCGCCGCCCTCGACCAGATCACCGCCACGGTCAAGAAGACGGCCAGCGGCGCCAAGGAAGCGACCGTCCTGGTCACCTCGGCCCGCGATGGCGCCGAACGTTCAGGCCAGGTAGTCCGCCAGGCGGTCACCGCCATGGGCCAGATCGAGAGCTCCTCGCGCGAAATCGGCAACATCATCGGCGTGATCGACGAGATCGCTTTCCAGACCAACCTGCTGGCGCTGAACGCCGGCGTCGAAGCCGCGCGTGCAGGTGACGCCGGCAAGGGCTTCGCGGTCGTCGCCTCCGAAGTGCGGGCCCTGGCCCAGCGCTCCGCCGAAGCGGCCAAGGAGATCAAGGCCCTGATCAACGCCTCCACCCAGCAGGTGGGATCGGGCGTGGATCTGGTCGGCCAGACCGGGCACGCCCTGGAACAGATCGTCGCCCAAGTGGCCGAGATCGACGCCCTGGTCGCCGACATCGCCGCTTCCGCGCAGGAGCAGTCCACCGGGCTTGGCGAAGTGAACGTCGCGGTCAACCAGATGGACAGCGTCGTCCAGCAGAACGCCGCCATGGTCGAGGAAGCCACCGCCGCCACCCACGCCCTCAAAGGCGAGTCCTCGGAGCTGGCCCGCATGGTCGCCCGCTTCAAGGTCGGCGAAATCGCGACCGCGCAGGCGGACCGTACGCCCAAGCGCACTTCGGTCACAGCCGCGCAGCGGCCCGGCGCGCGCACCGTGACCGCCATGAAGCCGACCACCCAGGCGGTGGCGGACGAGTGGGAGGAATTCTAGGGCGCAAGCCCTAGATGATGATCGGGTCCGAAGAGACGTCCCGGGGCGATACGCCGGCCTGGGACGCTTTCGGCGACTGATGCGCCTGGATCAGCTTGCGCACGCGCGCGATCAGGTCCTGGGCGATGAACGGCTTGGTGATGTAGCCGTTGGCGCGCAGCTGCCCTGCCCGCTCCACATCCGCCTTGGTGTTCTGGGCGGTCATCATAAGAACCGGAACGGTCTTGGTCTTGGGGTCGTAGCGAAGCTCGCGCAGTACGGCGAACCCATCCATCAACGGCATAGATATATCCAGCAGCACCAGGTCCGGCGGCGACCGCTTGATGCGGTTCAGGCCCGTCTGGCCGTTCTGCAGCCAGTCGACCTCGAAGCCCGCCGCCCGAAGGCGAACCTGGACCCATTCGGCGATCAGGGCGTCGTCCTCGACCAGAACGATCTGCGGCGTCTTTGATTTCTCGCCCATGCTCATCCCGCCGCCTCCATCTCCATCGGCGCCGCCGGCGCGGCGACCTCGCACCAGAATATCGATCCGCCCCGCGCGCCCGGCGAATAGCCGGCCTGGCCGCCCATGGCGAGCGCCAGACCTCGGCAGATGGCCAGGCCCAGGCCTGTCCCGCCGTGGCTGCGGGTTCGGGAATTATCGCCCTGGCTGAAGCGCTCGAACAAGGCCGCACGCTGGTTCTCGTCCACGCCGGGTCCGGTGTCGGCCACTTCGACCCGCAGCAGGCCGTCGACCCGCGACACAGTCAGGGTGACGGCGCCCTGGAGTGTGAACTTCACCGCGTTGGCGAGGAAATTGAGGGTGATCTGGCGAAGACGCTGGGGATCGACCATCACGGGCGCGGTCGCACTCGGGTCGATGTTCAGCCTGAGGTCCAGACCCTTGGCCCGAGCGGCTTCCTCCACGAGGGCGATGGTTTCGGCGAAGAGATCGGTTGGGCTCACGACCTCGGGCTCCAGCCGCAGAGAACCGGAGTCGATACGCGAGAAATCCAGGATGTCATTGATCAGGCCGAACAGATTGCCCGCCGCCAGCCGCACGCATTCAGCGTAGCGATGCTCGGCCGCCGGCAGGGCCTCGCTCTCCACCAGCAGGTCCGAGAAGCCGATGATCGAAGTCAGGGGCGTGCGCAGTTCGTGATTCATGGCGCCAAGAAAATCCGCCTTGGCGATGGCGGCTTGGCCGGCGGCCGCCCTGGCGGCGGCCAGTTCGGCCTCGGCCTCCTTACGGGCTGTGATGTTGCGCATCACGTCGATGAACTCGACGGGCGCGCCTTGGTCGTCGCGACGGACCGAGGGATTGGTCTCGAACCAGTGCCACTCGCCGTCAGGCATACGCGAGCGGAACTCAATGGGCCGACGCTCCGCTTCTTCGCTCGCCATCAGTCGGCGCGCGTTCTCGATGAGGCGCTGCATGTCGTCCGGATGGATGAAGTCCTGCAGGAAGCGTCCGATCAGTGCGTCCGGCGCATAACCCTGCACCTGCAAGCTGGCCGGCGAGACGAACAGTATGCGGCCGGACGGCGCGTAGCGGACGATCATGTCCGTGGCGTTGTCGGCCATCAGGCGGTAACGGCGCTCGCTCGCCTCCGCCTCGCGACGATGACGATCCGCCCGGCTACGCGCCTTCTTCAGCGAGATCATGAGCCGGCGCTGCCTGGCGAGCGCGGCCGCGACCGGAAGGGTCGAGGCGGCCATGGCGATCAGGAAGCCCTGCAGCACCAGGACCCGGATCGTCAGGGAGCCGGGGATAAGCATGATGGGGCCAGATTGAGCGACCGTGGCGCTCATCGACACGGCCGCCGTCACCAACAGGCCCAAGGCCCCGCCAAAGGCGCCGCGCCGGAAGGCCACCAGCACCAAGGCCGGCGGAATGAGGAACAGCAGGGGGTAGCGCGACTGGCTGAACACGGCCGCCAGGACGGCCAGCAGAAGTGCGCCGACCAACACGTCTCCCCAGCGCCATGAACGGCGGCGACGGGTGCGCATTCGACGGGGCGAGATCATCAGCAGGGCCGGCGTCACGACCAGCAGACCCATCAGATTCCGGGCGAACCAGATCATCCAGCTCCACGGGGATGCGGGCAGGCCCATGACGCTCACGGCCAGTACGGAAAGGCTGGCTGAAACAGCCGGAGCCAGCATGGTCAGACCGCAGAACAACAGCAGGTCCCGGCCGCGGGTGAAGTCCAGCCCCCGCGGCGCCATGCGCTCCAGTACGGCCAGGCAAAGCAGCAGCTCGACCACATTCGCGCTGTAGAGCACCGCCGCGTCGCCCAGAGCCCAGGCTGCCAGCGCGCTGGAGGCGGCGACCATGCCGACATAGCCGGCGACGATCATCCACAGGCGGAACGGCCTGGGGGCTCGCAGCATCAGTGCCAGGATCACGGCGTTGGCTGGCCAGATGGCGGCGAACTGACCCGCCTCCCGCGCGAAGGCGAGACTGGCCCCCGTGCAGGCCGCCGAAGCCAGAAAGGCGACCAGCGTCCAGGTAACGGCGGTCAGCGGCGGTCGATGGAACGTCGCGAAGGACGGAGCCTTGTGCATGCTTCCATGATGCCAGCCAGATTTGCGCGAACCGTTAAGGTCCCGCCTCAGGCGACATCAGGCCGCATGCGAGCCAAGTGATTAACAAAACGAAACTTGAGCCTGACGCCGCCCCCGGCCAGAAGGCGCTTCCGAAAAAACAAACCGATCCGAACGCGGCGGCCCGCAGCCGCGGCAGACCCTATTGATTGACGACGACCATGAACAACACCGCCTCGCCCCTCTGGCTCCTGTCCGCCCTCTTTTTCCTCGCCGCCTCGCTGTTCGCCTGGATGTCGCCGGAGGCTGAAACCTCCCTGCGCGTCGGCATGCTGGGCATGAGCGCCCTGAGCATCTTCCTCTTCACCCGCGCCCCACGCGAAAGCGCCCGCAAGCGCCGCGCCCGCAGCTATCGCGCCGCCAACGACAGCTGATCCGCAAGTCAGACATGGAAAAGGCCCCGTCGTTTTGCGACGGGGCCTTTCTGGTGGAGCCGAGGGGAGTCGAACCCCTGACCTCGTCATTGCGAACGACGCGCTCTACCAACTGAGCTACGGCCCCCTGCCTCGCGGCTGAGAGCGGGCACATACGGTGGGGGCGCGATCCCTGTCAAGGGTTGCGGCGGCGGTCCATCGACGGATACAACCCAAGCCTTGGACATGTCTGGAGGCCCCATGGGCTACGCCATTGTTTGGCTGGTGAACACCATCATCAGCCTGTTGATCTTCCTGATCTTCGCCCGCGCGATCGTGAGCTGGCTGGTGGCGTTCGACATCATCAACACGCGCAACCGCTTCGTGTACCAGGTGCTGACGATGCTGGAGCGGATCACCGACCCGATCCTGCGTCCGCTGCAGCGGGTTCTGCCGACCCTGGGCGGCATCGACATCAGCCCGATCGTGGCCTGGTTGCTGCTGCAATTCATACAGATCATCTTCAACCGCACCCTCGCCCCCATCATCGTGGGCGCGCTGGGCTAAGGCATGGCCGCTCGGATCGCGGTCCGCCTGACGCCTCGCGGCGGGCGAGACCGGATCGACGGCTGGGACAAGGACGCCGAGGGACGAGCCTTCCTGAAGGCCCGCGTCAGCGCCCCGCCGGCCGACGGCGAGGCCAATGCGGCGCTCGTCATTCTGCTGGCCAAGACGCTGGGCGTGCCCAAGTCCGCGATCACGATCGTCGCCGGCCAGACCGCCCGCCTCAAGCAGGTCGAGATCGAGGGCCTGGAGACCGACGAGGCGCTAAGCCGCCTCGCCGGTTGATCCCCGATCAGGCCAGACCAAGCTCCAGACCCGAAGAGGTGAAACCCCCTGAGCCCGCGCCGCCGGTCAGGTCGACATTGTAGTCAGCCTCGCCGTTGAAGGCGTCGGCCAGGAAGCCGCGGGTGCCGTCGTAATAGACGCCGACCTTGGCGTTCATGCCCGCGAACATCAGGAACCCGACCATGGCCGCCTTGGCGCCCAGCGCGGTGCCGCCCAAGGCCGTGAAGTAAGCCAGTTGCGCCAT
The DNA here is from genome assembly GCF_027474405.1 of Caulobacter sp. NIBR2454. Taxonomy (GTDB): domain Bacteria; phylum Pseudomonadota; class Alphaproteobacteria; order Caulobacterales; family Caulobacteraceae; genus Caulobacter. Next base: position 455,000 of record NZ_CP114871.1, on the reverse strand, counting down.
GACATAGGCGATGGCCTCCGTCACGTTGATGCCGGCCGCCTCGGCGTTGTCCAGACCGATGATGGTGTCGTAGGCCGACTTCACGGCGTCCTCGAAGGAGAGCTGTCCGTACTCCGCCTCGAAATTGGCGGCGCCCTCGCCGCCCGTACCCAGGCTGACCGCGAAGTTGATGTAGCGGTTGTCCGGGCTGAAGGTGGCGTAATAGGGATCGGTCAGGTCGTTCTCGTTATCGTCGCTGTTGACGAGATAGGTGACGCCTTCCTTCGTCGGCGTGGCCCCGGTGAAGAACTGATAGGCCTGCAACGCCACCGCCGTGGTGTCGGTGGCGAACTCGACCATCTTGTCGATGACGGTCTCCTCCGAGATCAGGCCCGCCTGGAGCTGAGCGACCAGGTCCGCCATTTCCAGGACCTCTTCGTAGATCGGGTTGGGAACCTCTTCGCCGCTGGGCAGGATGATGGTCGGCTGGCTCGCCTTTTCAGAAGTCGGATCGACGCCGGTGACGTTGTCGAAGGACTCGACGATGGCGTCAGGAAGCTGGGCGCCAGGTCCCTGACCCGGGTTAGGCGGGGGAGGCGGAGGAGGAGGCGGCGGAGCGGGCTCTTCCTCTTCCGGCTCGGGATCCGGAGCCGGGGCGGTGTAGGGCGTGAAGTTGATCACCCCGCTGCTGGCGCCCTGATCGAAAATGAACCCGGCCGAAGTAAAGACCACGCTCATCGGCGAGGTTGTGTCGTTGATGAAGGCTCCATGGTCGGTACTGTCCACAAAGTCGATCACCTTTACATCGGTGACGCTGACTCTCGGCCCACTAACCGTCTTGCCCTCTTCGCCAACACGAATACCGGTGGAAGTGCCGTCGATCGCTCCGTTTCGGATGATCACTGTATCGGTGATGGTCGCCGGATTGGCGTTGTAGCTCGGCGCATCATTGCGGGCCTTGATGGTGATGGCGCCGGCGTTGTTGTGCGACGGCCCAGCCCCGTTGGACGTGCCCACATCCGTGAACGTGAAGTTCTGGATCGTGATGTCGCTGTAGGAACCGCTCTTAAGATTGATGTCGATGCCGGCGCCGTGCTCGCCGATGACGCCGAAGGAGTCGCCGCGGCCGAACACGCCAACATTGGTCATGGTGATCCCGGTGATCAGGGCGTCAGCCAAGGCCTCGGTATAGATGCCCTTGGCGCTCAAGTCCTGGAACAGGGTCCCGGTGATGTTGACGTCCTTGAGCTGGCCGTCGGTCAGACTGCTTGTGCTCTTGGTGAAATCCGTCCCCTGATAGCCATCGACGATCGAACCGCGGGTGATCGTCAGGCCGACCACGTCGGCCGTCGTCGTCTTGTGCAGGCCAAACAGCGAGTTCTCGATATCGACGTCGGTCAGGGTGGCGTCATCCACGTCCGTGTCGAACCGAACGCCCTGGAAGAAATCGTCGATCTTGACGTCCTTGAGCGTGAAACCATCCGCCCGGACGGTGACGCCCGCGCCGGAATTCCCGTTGTAGGACAGCTGGGTCCCGATCCAATCCGACAGGTCGCCGCTGAACGCGCCGTTGTCGGCGTTGAACGTGCCCTTGATCACCACCCCGTCGGCGCCCTCGATGGTGAGGTTGGCGACGTTGACGACAACGCTTTCGTTGTAGGTGCCTGCCGCGACCTTGATCGTGTCGCCTTCATGCGCGGCCGCCAGGGCGGCGGTGATGGTCGAATAGGTCCCTCCGGCGCCCACGGTAAGGACATCAGCGACGCCGTCGTCGATGTAGCCAACGGAGGTGCCAGCCACCGACAGCGGCGTGGCTACGGCAAGAGTCATGGTGGAGGTAGTCCGGTTGTCGATGTCCGCCACCGAACTGTTGATCGTCACATCGACGATCTTCACGGCGGGATCCGCGACGGTCTGGCCCGCCTCGCCCGCGCGGACCCCGACGGTCGCGCCAGTGATGGAGCCGCCTTCGATCAGCACCGCGCCGGTGAAGCTGGCGGGATCGGCGCCGTAGGTGCTGCCATCGTTCCGCGCCTTGACCGCGATGGCCGCGCCGTTGGCGTCATCACCGCCGACGTCCACGAAGGTGAAGTCCTTGATGGTGATGTCGGAATAGGCGTCGTACTTCAGATTGATGTCGATGCCGTTGCCGTTGAGGCCGCTGTCATTCCCCTCCTGCCCCACCCGGGTCATGGTCACGCCCTCCAACAGGGCGTTCGACAGGGCTTCGGCATAGAAGCCCTTGTGGGTGATGTCGGTGAAGGCGTTGTCGAGGAACTCTAGGTTCGTCACACGACCTTCCGAGGATGCCGTGGGCAGATCAACGCCGATGACCAAGTCCGTGAACGTGCTGTCCTTGACTGTCAGGCCGGTGATGTCCGATGCGGTCGATTTGCCAAGGCCAACCTTGGCGTCCGCGAAGGTGACGTCGTCGATGACGATGTCGCTCACGTCCCCGGTGATACGCACGTCGTAGTGGAAGCCAGCGACCTTGATGTCCTGAATGGCGGCGCCGGACGCCTGAATGTTGACGCCTATCGAACCATTGATCCCCGTCCCTTGGATGATCGTCGCGTCGCCGTCGCCGATGATGGTCAGGTCCGCTTTGCTAATGACGACGTTCTCAGTGTAGGTCCCGGCCGCGATCCGGATGGTGTCGCCGGGATCGGCCGCCGCTATCGCCGCGCCGATGGTCGCGAACCCGCCTGAGCCGACGAGCAGGAACGTTGCGTTGTCCGCAACGATCTTCTCGACGTTGACCACCATGCTCTCGCCTACCAAAGCGGCGGCCGTCGCCGTCGCCGCTGTCTCAGGCCCTGCACCGTCGGGATCTGCGAAGCTGGTGGGACCCGTGTAGTTGATGAGCCAGCCGGACCCGTCGGCATCCCACTTCACGAACGGCTTCAGGGTATTGATGGAGCCGTTGAAGACGGCCGTGTCCAACCCGGCACCGCCGAGGATGTAGGTGCCGGCATCGTCGAATTGCGCCGCGTCGAAGTCGGACAGATCTACGCCGCCCGTTTCACCTTTCAGGTTCAGCTCGAGATCCACGTTCTCGCCAAAGGTGTTGTCCGTAACCTTGGACAAGTCGCCAGGCACGCTGTTGCCGAAGGCAATGGCGGTCCCGGCGTCGGAGAATGAATTTCCCGAAATCAGCCAGCTATCAGAATAAGTTCCGGCGTTAAGCGCGCCGCGAACATGGGCGAAATCGTTTTCAGTGATCTCAACGACGCCGTTAGTCGTCCCCGTCACCCACACGCCGCTGCGCCACACGCCGGGCCCATAAGGGTTTTCATCGTTGGCGCTGGTGATGACATTATTGTCGATCACCACGCGGCCAGTGGCGTTCACCGTGTTGGTGACATAGATCGCATAATGGTTCGGATTGTTGGAACCAGCCGTCTCCCAATCCGGAGCTTCCCGCAAGAAGGTTGAACCAGAAATAGTGTGGGTGACGCCTGCCGCCGCGCCCTGAATCTGAACCGAATAGAAGGTTCCCGTATCCCCCGCCAACGTCTCGTTGACGAACAGAAGACCGTCGATCGTGACGCTTGCCGCGCTATTGATCGTCCACTGGCCGGTGATCTTGGCATCCTCCGCCCCCACGCCAGCGCCGAGCGTGATGGTCACGCCTCGACTGATCGTCACGTTCGCCGAGTAGTCACCGCCGAGCAGTTCGATGGTCGTGTCACCGCCAGCAAGCGCGGTCGTCAACTCAGTGTTGTTATGAACCTGTGCCATTGTGGGCCCCCTACCCTGTCGTTTGCCGTGCAGTTGCAATCGCCAGGCCCAACGACGCTGGCGGGAACTCTCCCGCTCCATCGTCGATGATGTTTTCGGAACTCGCGTCGTCAGTGGGACGCAGCCCAGACCAAGCAATCACTCACGGCGCCGCAGCGCGAAAAAGGCGCCGCCCGCCACCGCGGCGCGAACGCTGGCTCAGAGTAATCTTACCTGTCAACGCTTTGTTAACCTGAATAACCTTCAGGGTTTGGCGATCTATAGTTAACAAATGACGCAACCGCCAAGCTGGTAAGGCTTCGGCATAACCAGCCCCATTTCAAATTTTTCTCACCTAGATTGGGATTTCCGGAGCGGTTCGCTCAAAATCCGCTACTGAGTTCTTGCTGCGACGCAACAGGCTCCTGCGCAGCGCCGGGCCGCTCGCTCCCTCCCCCGGCGCCGCGGCCCCGTCGCATTACAGTAAACAAAAGCCTTATTTAAGATTTACCTTTTGTATATTCAGATGTATTCGGATTTACCTCAATAATATCGCGTCGATTAAGGTTTATCGCCGAAATTCTCACCGGAAATCACAGCCGGTCAGAAGCCACGCGATGCCAAAGCCAGAGAAATTCGCCGCAAAAGGCGATGTTTATACTGACGGCGTCCTATCTGGACTTCGCTGGTCGGCAAATAGCCTTACCTATAGCTTTCCAAAGATCGTCGAAGCTTATGGCTCCAGCTATGGCTACGGCGAGACCGCGAAGGGCTTCTCGGCCATGACGGCCGGCCAGCAAACCGCCGTGCTGAATGTCCTGGACGCCTATTCCGCCGTAATCGAACTGGATTTCGTCGAAGGCTCCCAAAGCGGGGCTGACCTGCGCTTCGCCCGCACCGGCGCGACCAGCACGGCCTGGGCCTACAGCCCCCACGCCTCGTCGGAGGGCGGCGATGTTTGGATTTCCAGCGCCAGCGGCTATTTCGGGAACGCCACAAAGGGCGGCTACGCCTATCTGACCCTGCTGCACGAGACCGGCCATGCCCTGGGCCTCAAGCACACGGACGAGCGCGAAGGCGCGTTCGGCGCCATGCCGACCGACCATGACAGCATCGAGTATTCGGTGATGAGCTACCTGTCCTTCGTCGGGGCGACGGACAATGGCGGCTACCGTAATGGGACATGGGATTATCCGCAGTCCCTGATGCTGGATGACATTCGGGGCCTGCAACATGCCTATGGCGCGCGCTTCGACAAGGCCGGCGAGCAGCAGGTCTATAGCTGGAGCCCCACCACCGGCGAGCTGTCCATCGACGGCGTCGGCCAGGGCAAGCCGGGCGGCAACCGGGTGTTCATGACCACCTGGACCGCCGGGGCGCAGGTCACCTATGACTTCTCGGCCTATGGGACCGATCTGGATGTCGATCTTGCGCCCGGCGCGTGGTCCACGATCTCGCAGGCCCAGTTGGCGCGCATGGACGTGCGGAACGATCCCGCCAAGCTGGCCGTCGGCAACATCGCCAACGCCTATTTCGCCAGCGAGGGCGACGTGGACAATCTGATTGTCGGCGCCGTGGGCGGTCGGGGTGACGACAGCCTCAAGGGGAACCAGGGAGACAACCGCCTGACCGGCGGCGCGGGTGATGACCTGCTCGACGGTCGGGACGGGTTCGACGCCGCGGTCTTCTCCGGTGCGGCGGCGGATTATGACTGGAGCGCTCAGGACGACGGCTCATGGCGGATCGTCGATTTGCGTCAGCAGTCTCCGGAGGGAACCGACGTCCTGATTGACATCGAGCAACTGGTCTTCGCCGACGGGACGGTGGATCTGGCTCCGGTCGGGCTGATCGGTCCAGCCCAGTTCGACCAGACCCTGGCCTAAACGCAGACGGCCCGCGGGGCGAACCCACGGGCCGTGCGACGTCAGTCAGGATCGTACAGGGTCAGCCGACCATGTCTTCAAGCTCGCGACCACGGGTCTCCTTCACCCAGGCCTGGACCAGGAAGAACGAGATCAGGGCGCTGACCGCATAGAAGCCGTAGGTGACGACCAGGCCCAGGCCCGCCGCCATGGCCGGGAAGCTGACGGAGATCGCGAAGTTGGCGATCCATTGGGCGAAGCCCGCCACCGCCAGCGCCGAGCCACGCATCTGGTTGGGGAACATCTCACCCAGCATGACCCACATGACCGGGCCCCAGCTGAAGTTGAAGAACACCACATAGGCGTTGGCAGCGATGAGGGCGATCAGGCCGGTGGTGTCGTCCAGGTGCAAGGCGCCGTCGAGCATGGTGGCGCGCGAGAAGCACCAGGCCATGACCGCCAGAGTGACGAACATGCCCGCCGAGCCGATCAGCAGCAGCGGTTTACGGCCGATCTTGTCGATGACCGAGATCGCGGCCAGACAGGCGACGATGGAGAGCACGCCCGACAGGATGTTGATCTTCAGGGCGTCGTTTTCGGAGAAGCCCACGGACTGCCACAGCACCGCGCCGTAGTAGAACACGATGTTGATGCCGACCAGTTGCTGGAATACTGCCAGGATCAGACCGGCCCAGACGATGGGGCGCACCTTGCGGGTCGCCGGGTCGAGCAGGTCGGCGAACTTGGGCTTGTGATCGGCCGCCAGGGTGGCGCGGATTTCGGCGACCTTGCGCTCGCCGGTTCCAGCGCCGAACAGCTTGGACAGCACGGCCGCGGCCTCGGCGTCCTTGCGCTTGACCACCAGGTATCGGGGGCTTTCGGGGATGGCCAGCAGCGCCAGCAGATAGATGGCGGCGGGCACGACCTGCAGCCAGAACATCCAGCGCCAGGCGGGGAAGCCCATCCAGAACTCGGCGGTCGAACCGCCCGCCGTCGCGGCCAGCACATAGTTGGCCACGAAGGCGCCAGTCAGACCGGTGATGATCATGATCTGCTGCACCGAGGACAGGCGTCCCCGGATGGAGGCCGGCGTGACTTCCGAGATATAGGCCGGCGACAGCACCGAGGCCGCGCCGACGCCGAGGCCGCCGATAAAGCGGGCGATGATGAAGTGCGCCGAAGTGTCAGCCGCACCAGCCCAGATGGCGGAGATGATGAAGAGGACGGCGGCGATCTGCATCACCGTGCGCCGGCCCATGGCGTCGGCCAGACGCCCCGCCGCGAAGGCGCCGAAAGCGCAGCCCAGAAGGATCGCGCCGACATTGAAGCCGGTGCCGAGGGCCGACAGGTTGAAGGCCGCTTCGAGGCCGTCCTGGGTGCCGTTGATAACGCCGGAATCGTAGCCGAACATGAAGCCGCCGATGGTGGCGACCGCCACGATCAGGGCGATGAACGCCATGTTGACGCGGTCGCCGCCCGCGATGTCAGGGCCTGAGCCCCCCGTCGGTCCTGCCATTGTCCTGTGTCTCCCTATGGCCCCGCCCTGTGGAGGTGGCCGTTTTCCCCGATCAGCCGCTCTGCATCGCCCGGCGTATCAGTGGTTATGTCTCGGCGTTTTCTTTGAGGTTTGTCGGTATTTGACGGCGAACTCAAGCACGCCGCCTTCGGCCAGCTGGCCGGTCTTCTCGCGGTAGAGTTCTTCCCACGGCGTCTGACTTTCCGGGATTGGCGGCGCCGGCAGGTCGGTCTTGCGTCGTGCGATTTCGGCCTCGTCCACCAAGGCGTCGCAGCGTCCGGTATTGAGGTCGATGTGGATGACGTCGCCGGTCCGCAGCCACGACAGCCCGCCGCCCGCCGCGCTCTCTGGAGAGGCGTTGAGGATCGAGGGGCTGTCGGCTGTGCCGGACTGACGTCCGTCGCCGAGGGTCGGCAGGCTCATGATCCCGCGTTGGATCAGGGCGTCCGGCGGCTGCATGTTGACCACCTCGGCCGAGCCGGGCCAGCCGAGCGGACCCGAGCCGCGGATCACCAGAATGGTGTTCTCGTCGATGTTCAGCGACGGGTCGTTGATGCGGTGGTGATAGTCGTCCGATCCGTCGAACACGACGGCCCTGGCCTCGAAAATTCCCTCACGTCCGGGCGTACTCATATAGCGCTCGCGGAAGCCGTCGGAGATGACACTCGTCTTCATGATGGCGAAGTCGAACAGGTTGCCCTTCAGCACCAGGAAGCCGGCGCGTTCACGCAGAGGCTGATCGTAGGGGGTGATCACCTCGCGGTCGTGGGTGACCCGGCCCTTGAGGTTCTCGGCCAGGGTCTCGCCGGTGACGGTCCCACAGGAGCCGTCGATCTTCCCGGCCTCCAGCAGCTCGTGCATCACGGCCGGCACGCCGCCGGCGCGATGGAAGCGTTCGCCCAGATACTTGCCGGCTGGCTGCATGTTGACGATCAGCGGCAGGTCATAGGCCGCGCTCCAGTCGTCAGGACCGATCTCGACCCCCGCGTGGCGCGCCATGCCGACAATGTGCGGCTGGGCGTTGGACGAGCCGCCGATGGCGCTGACCACGGCGATGGCGTTGAGGAATGACTGACGGGTCAGGATGTGGCTGGGACGCAGGTCTTCATAGGCCATCTCCACGATCCGGCGGCCGGTCTCGTAGGCCATCTGCCCACGCTCGCGATAGGGCGCGGGAATGGCGGCGCAGCCGGTGAGGGACAGGCCAAGCGCCTCGGCCACGGCGTTCATGGTCGAGGCCGTGCCCATGGTGTTGCAATGCCCGGCGGATGGGGCCGAGGCGCAGGCGCGGTCGAGGAATTCCTCTTCGGTGATCTCACCGGCTGCCAGCTTGCGGCGCGAACGCCAGATCACCGTGCCCGACCCGACCAGCTCGCCCTCGTGCCAGCCATCCAGCATCGGTCCGCCGGACAGGACGATGGCCGGGATATCGACGGTGGAGGCCGCCATGATCCCCGACGGGGTGGTCTTGTCGCAGCCCGTGGTCAGGACTACCGCGTCGATGGGATAGCCGTGCAGGATCTCGACCAGGCCAAGATAGGCCAGATTGCGATCCAGCGCCGCGGTGGGGCGGCGGCAGTTTTCGAAGATCGGATGGACAGGGAACTCCATCGGGATGCCGCCCGCGTCGCGGATGCCGGCGGCCGTGCGCTTGGCCAGCTCCACATGGATGCGGTTGCAGGGCGACAGGTCCGATCCGCTCTGAGCGATGCCGATGATCGGCCGGCCGGAACGCAGCTCTCCCGGCGTGATGCCGTAGTTCATGAACCGCTCCAGATAGAGGGCGGTCATGTCGCTGCGCGCGGGGTCGGCGAACCACTCGCGCGAGCGGAAGGGGCGTTTGGGCTGGCGTGTCGTCATCAGCGCCAACCTGCGTCGATCCAGTACTCGTGACCAGTGCAGAATCGCGCGTCGTCCGAGGCCAGGAACAGCACGAGCGAGGCGACGTCGGCCGGCTCGATGCGGCCCTTCAGGCATTGCTGGCTGACGATCTCGGCCTCGCCTTCGGGCGTGTACCATTTCATCTGGCGCGGGGTCTTCACGTTGCCGGGATTGATGCAGACGACGCGGATGCCGTCGCCGCCGAGCTCACGAGCCAGGGCGCGGGTCATGCCCTCAATCCCCGCCTTGGCGGTCTCGTAGAGCACCAGATCCGGCAAGCCGAGGTGCCAGGAGATGGAGCCGAAGTTGATGATCACGCCCTTGCCGGCGGCCTTCATGGCCGGGACCACCGCCTTTGCGCAGAACACCATGTGCTTGAGGTTCACGGCGATGCGCTCGTCGAAATAGTCCGACGTCACTTCGTCCAGGGTGTGACGATCGTCGTTTCCGGCGTTGTTGACCAGGACCTCAACCTCGCCGATGGCGGCGAAGACGGCGGCGATCGCGTCGGTATCGGTCAGGTCGCATTGGTGGAAGACAGGCGCGACCGGCGCATCCTTCAACGCCTCCGCCAGCGCCTTGGAATCCGCCTCGGCGATGTCGATGAAGTGGACTTCCGCGCCCTGGCGCACGAAGCCCTCCACGAGCCCGGCGCCGATGCCGGAGCCGCCTCCGGTGACGACGACGCGTTTGCCCTTGAGGCTGGGATAGATGGCGGTGCTGGTCATGATCTCAAGCTTTCAGCAGGCCGCGGCCGGCCAAGTTTCGCATCAGGGCGCTGACCCCGAAAGTCCAGGCAGGCGCATCCTTGGATGTCGTCACCTCATTCTCCAGCACGCCGAGCAACGGGCTGGAGATTCGGACCACGTCGCCGACCTTGTGGGTGAAGCCCTTGCCCGGCGCGTCGCGATCCTGGGTGGGCGCGAAAAGGGTGCCAAGAAACAGGGCGAAGCCGTCGGGATAGTGATGCTCGCTCATGGCCTGGCGGACCAGTTCGGCGGGATCGCGGCTGATCTGATCCATGAAACTGCGGCCGGTCAGGGTGTAGCCCTCGGGGCCGGTGATCGTCAGATCGACCTGGGCGGCGCGGACGTTGTCTAGGGTAAAGCCGTCGTCGAACAGACGGATGAAAGGGCCCAGCGCGCAGGCTGCGTTGTTGTCCTTGGCCTTGCCCAGCAATAGGGCGCTGCGGCCCTCGAAATCGCGCAGGTTCACGTCGTTGCCGAGCATGGCGCCCAGGATGCGCCCCTTGGGATCCACCACGACCACGACTTCCGGCTCTGGATTGTTCCAGGCCGAATCCGAGCGAACCCCGACCTTGGCGCCGTGACCGACCGCCGACAGCACCGGGGCCTTGGTGAAGATTTCGGCGTCCGGCCCGATCGCCACTTCCAGATACTGCGACCACAGGCCGTCGGCGATCAGGGCCGCCTTCAGCTTGGCGGCGCCGTCGGAGCCGGGGACGACCGAGCGCAGGTCCGCGCCGACCCGCTCGCTTAGCGCATCGCGGATGGCTTGCGCCGCGCTGGCGTCGCCGCGGGCGCGTTCCTCGATCACCCGCTCCACGGCCGAGACGGCGAAGGTGACGCCGGCGGCCTTGACGCATTGCAGATCGACAGGGGCCAGCAGGGTGTGGGCGGTAAAATCGAACTCTTCGACCGGCCCAAGGTCCCGACCGGAAGGCGCCGCGCCTGTCCAGCCAGCGAGCAGGTCGGCGACCGTGGGCGCCGCAGCGGAGACGTCACGAAGACGGCCTTCCACGATCATCACCGGAGTTGGGCCTTCGGGGAGCTGGACGCGGCCGACGAGCAGGGCCGCCGACAGATCCGACGGCAGGCAGCTTAGAATAGGTGCGGTCATGAAAACGGCCTCGGCGCTCTGGTACCGGTATCAATTTTAGAGGGTTTCGTCCCCTGGAGGAAAGGCGTCATCACGTCATGCCCTGGGAGGACCGTCGGACTGGCGACGGATGAGGACGAAGTCGTGCAGGGTACGACGGCGCTCGGGCGCTTCGCCTGAACGGCGCGCGCGGATGTCCTCGATCAACACGGTCACCGCCTCGCGCGACATATCGGCGATGGGTTGGCGGATGGTGGTCAGTTCGGGCCAGATGGTGGTGGCGAGCGCGGTATCGTCGAAACCGCAGACCGTCAGGTCGCGGGGCACGTCCAGGCCAAGCCGATGGGCCACGGCCACAGTGGCGGCCGCCATGTCATCGTTGCTGGCGAAGATCGCGGTGGGCGGCGACGGCAAGCCGAGCAACTGATCCGCCGCTTCCAGGCCTGAGCGATAGGTGAAGTAGCCCTGCGTCACCAGCGCCATGTCAGCCGACAGCCCGGCGCGGGCCAGCGCGGTGAGATAGCCCTCGTAGCGCTGGGCGCTGGCGGTCTGGTTGGGGTGCCCCTTGATGAAGCCGATGCGCCGGTGACCCAGATCGATCAGGTGTTGGGTCATGGCTTCGGCGGCGTGCATGTCATCGATGCGTACAGCTGAGGTCGAGGCCGCCGGACGGCCGGTCGCGACAGACACCGCCGGAGTGCGCGCCTTGGCCAGGGTGGTCAGCACCGCCTCGGAGTCACAGAGCGGCGGCGGAAGGATCACGCCATCGACGCCCATGGCCACGAGCTTTGCCGCCGCTTCCGCCTCGCCGCCTTCTTCACAGCGTTCAATGATGAGCAGGGCGCCGCTGCGGCTGGTCTGCTCCATCCCGCCCACGAGGAACTCGCTGAGATAGGCGGCGGATGGGTTGCTGTAGAGCAGGCCGATCCGTACGAGCTCGGCGCTGGCCAGACTGCGGGCCGCGGGATTGGGCGCGTAGTTCAGATCGCGGATCGCGGCGGTCACCGTCTCACGCGTTGAATCGCGGACGCTCTTTTCGCCATTGATCACGCGCGAGACCGTCATCGGGGAGACGCCCGCCTGGCGCGCGACGTCGCGGATGGTCGATCCGCCTCCCTGTCGACGGGCTACCTTCTGCTGCACGTGTTCCTCCGACTCGAAGGCGCCGACGATCGCCGGCCCCTCCCCGCTTTTCTCGCTTCCTGGGCGGGACGCGCAAGGCGGACCTTTCGGAAGACTTCTTGATCAGACCAGAACCACGAAGCGAACGGAACCGCAAGCCCTATGGTCTGACCACTGGATTGCACACTGTTAGACCAACTTGACATCCGAGACCTGACCTAGTACCGATTTTGATGTGACCGGTACCATTACCGAGGGCTTGCAGAGGCCTTGGTGTGGCGAGCGGAAGCGCAGGGAAACCAAGGCTTCGGGCCGGCCCGCATAAACAAGAAGCGCCTCAGAGCGCGCACAAGGGGACGAAACATGCGTATTTCAAACCGCAGGATAATTGCGCGCGCCAAGGCGGCTTTGCTGGGCGCCACCTTCCTCAGCGGGGGTCTGACCTCCGTCGCTTTCGCACAGACCGCGCCGGCGGACGACGCGACGGTCGAGGAGGTCGTGGTCACCGGCTTCCGCGGCTCTCTGATCAGCTCGACTAACGCCAAGCGCGAATCGGTCGGCTTCAGCGACTCCATTTTCGCCGAGGACATCGGCAAGTTCCCCGACCTGAACCTGGCTGAATCCCTGAACCGGGTTCCTGGCGTTCAGCTGACCCGCGAGATCAACGGCGAAGGCCTGAACATCTCGGTCCGCGGTCTGGGGACCAACTTCACCAAGGTGCTGTTGAACGGCTCGCAGATCGCCGTCGCCTCCTCGGGCCGCACCGACTCGCAGAACCAGAACCGGGAAGTCGACCTCGACCTGTTCCCCACTGAACTGTTCACCCGCCTGGATGTGAACAAGACGCCCGTCGCCAGCACGGTTGAAGGCGGCGTCGCCGGCGTGGTCAACATGCGCAGCGCGCGTCCGTTCGACTACAATGATCGTCAGATCACCTACTCCTTCCAAGGCGGCTACAACGACATCGCCGAGAAGTTCAGCCCGCGCGGCTCGCTGATCGTCAGCGACACCTGGGAGACCGGCATCGGCGAGGTCGGCGTCCTGGCCGGCGTGGCCCTGGTGCGCTCCAAGAGCCGCACCGAGGGCTTCGAGACCATCGGCTGGAGCAACGCCAACCTCGCCTGCCCGGGGTGCAACACCAACGGCGGCAACGGCTTCAACTTCGCCACCACGGTGCCGGCCGGCGTGACCAGCAATGGTCTGGTTCCAGGCTCAGCGATCACCACCTCGACCCTGGCCGGCCTGAACCCGGGCACGACCCTGGTCCAGCTCAGCGACGCGCTGATCCCGCGCCTGGGCCGTGACATGGTCAGCGAGGGCAAGCGTGATCGCGACTCCGCCCTGCTGTCCCTGGAATGGCGGCCCAATGACGATCTGAACTTCTATTTCGACACCCTCTACGGGAAGGCGAACCGGGAGTTCGAACGCATCGACATGAACTGGATCGTTCGTAACTCGAACGGCATGATTCCCGTCGGCGTGCAGGTGGACAGCAACAACGTCGCCACCAAGGGCACCTTCCTCAACTCGCAGTTCTTCCTCGAGTATCGCCCGTACGACGAAGAGGTGGAGTTCTATAACTTTAATCCCGGCGGCACCTGGAAGATCAACGACTGGCTGCGCCTGGACGGCCAGGCCAATCTGAGCCGCAGCGTGTTCTTCCGCGAAGCGCCCACCATCCTGATCAACTCGCCCTTCACGACGGTGGAGTACGACAACACCGGCGGCCAGTATCCGTCGATCAAGAGCGCCCTGAACCTGAACGATCCGAACGCGGGCTGGATGTGGGCCGGCGGCCGCACGAACATCCAGAACGAAAAGCGCGTGACGTCGGGCAAGGGCGCCCGCTTCGACCTGACCATCGGCGACGAACTGGGCATGAACATCCGCGCTGGCGTCTCCTATGACGACATCGGCCGGACCATCACCGCCCTCGACAACAGCGCACGCTGGCAACAGGCGGTTTGCGGCGGCGGCGGCATCACGCCCACCGGGGCCCTGCCGACCCCGGCTCTGCCCTGCAACGGCGCGGCCGGGTCGCTGATCCCGCAGTCGGCCCTGGCCGGCTTCATCGTCCCCGGCCCTACGAACTTCATCACCTTCGACCGTCGCATCCTGGATACGGCGCAGTTCGACGCCTACAACGGCGCCGCTCCCTTCACGGCCTCGGCCGCGACGGGCGCCGCGTCGGGTGAAGTCGGCGAAAAGACCAAGGGCGCCTACATCGAGGTCAACGGCACGACCCAGGTGCTGGAACGCGACCTGCGCTTCAACGCCGGCGTCCGCTATTACGATACCAACCAGCTGATCGAAGGGCCGCAGACCGTGAACGGCGTGCTGTCGTTCCTGTCCAGCGAGACCGACTACGACGGCTTCCTGCCGGCGTTCAACGCGGTCTGGGCCGTGCGCGACAACATCAACCTGCGTTTCGCGGCGTCACGGACCCTCACCCGCGCCAACCCCAGCGCCATGCTGCCGGGCACGGTGTTCAGCGATCCTTCGGCGCAGAACGCCACCCAGGGCAATCCGGCGATACAGCCGTATATCTCGAACAACTTCGACATCGGCGGCGAGTATTACACCGGCGGCGAGGGCTATATCGGCGTCGCGCTGTTCACCAAGGAAATCACCGGCTTCACGGTGCAGGGGAACACCACGATCCCCTTCAACCAGCTCGGCGTTCCCTATGACCAGCTGACCCAGCTGCAGCAGCAGGCGATCACCAACCGCGGCGGCCCCGACGCCGCCACGGTCACCGTGACGCAGCAGATCAACGCCAACGGCATCCTGACGATCGACGGCGCGGAAGTGACCTGGGTCCAGCCGCTGGACTTCCTGCTCAATGGCGCGGGCTTCACCGCCAACCTCACCAAGATCGAGCAGCGCGGTCGCGGCACCGGCGCCCCCGCCGTGGCCGTGGGCATCTCGCCCTGGACCTACAACGTCACGGGCTACTACGAGCGTGGGCCGGCGTCGATCCGCCTGTCCTATGTCTGGAACGACGCTCAGATCTCCTCGGGCCCGAACCAGAACAGCGTGCCGGTCGCCCAGCTGCGCACGGACGAACGCGGTCAGTGGGACCTCTCGGCCTCCTATGAGTTCGAGTGGCTGCCGACCTCGCCGCGCGTGACCTTCGACGTGATCAACATCACCAACGAGGCCCAGCGCAGCACCTTCGAATACGACAACGCCGCGTTCACTTACTACAAGCCGGGAACCACGTTCCTGGTCGGTATCCGCGGCAAGTTCTAGCCGCTCTCTCCTCCTCCTACTCTCTCCCCTTGCGGCGCACCTTTCCGGGTGCGCCGTTTTTTCTTGGGCGAGAGACAAATCCAAGGATCAATGGAGCCGTCATGAACATCGACCGTCGCTCGCTTATCGCCCTGACCGCCGCCGGCTTCGCAAGCGCGCCGGCGGTCAGCTTCGCCGCCTCCCCGAGCGCGCCTCGATGGGTCGGCGCCTGGGCCAGCGCCCAGCAGATCCCGGAGCCGCACAACGCCCTCGATCCCGCCGACATGACCGACGCCACGGTGCGCCAGATCGTGCGGCTGATGATCGGCGGCTCCAAGCTCCGGGTAAGGCTGTCCAACCGCTTTGGGACCGAGCCCTTGGCGTTCAGCGCCGTGCATGTGGCGCGGACCGTCGCCCTGGGCTCGGCCGCCATCGAACCTGGCAGCGACCGGCCGCTGACCTTCGATGGGAGACCCGACCTCATCATTCCGGCGGGGGCGGAGTACACATCCGATCCGATGGACCTGGCCATGCCAGCCCTGTCGCACCTGACGATCACCTATCATCTGCCCCTCGCGCCGAAGGTGCAGACCAGTCATCCTGGGTCGCGCACCACGTCGTTCACGGCCAAGGGAGCGCGCGTCGGCGAGGCCGACCTGCCCGACGCCAAGCGCG
This sequence comes from Caulobacter sp. NIBR2454, assembly GCF_027474405.1. Taxonomy (GTDB): domain Bacteria; phylum Pseudomonadota; class Alphaproteobacteria; order Caulobacterales; family Caulobacteraceae; genus Caulobacter. The sequence continues at coordinate 439,175 of NZ_CP114871.1, read as the reverse complement.
TGGCGCACTGGTACCAGATCGCCGGGATCGACGTACTGGCGGCGCCGAAAGCGGCGGCCATTGCGATCATCGGCGACTCGATCACCGACGGATTTGGCGTGACGCCCGACACCCATACGCGCTGGCCCGACCGGCTGGCGGAGCGACTGCAGGCCTCGGCGGCCACGCGGCATCTGAGCGTTCTCAACCACGGCATCGGCGGCAACCGCATACTCAATGACGGGCTGGGCCCCAACGCCCTGGCGCGGTTCGACCGCGACGTGCTGAACCAGACCGGCGTGAAGTATGCGGTCATTCTGGAGGGGGTGAACGACTTGGGAACTCTCACTCGCGACGCCCCGGCGACGCCCGAGCAGCATGACGCCCTGGTGCGACGGATGATCGGCGCCTATCGCCAGATGGTGGAGCGCGGACGAGCCCGGGGGCTGAAGATGATCGGGGCGACGATCCTGCCCTACGGCGCTTCGCCCTATTACCATCCAGACGCCCGCAACGAGGCCGATCGCCAGGCGGTGAACCGCTGGATTCGCACACCCGGAAACTTCGACGCGGTGATCGATTTTGACGCCATCATGCGCGACCCGGCGCGGCCCGAGCGGTTGCGGGCCGACCTGGACAATGACGGCCTGCACCCGTCGCTGGCGGGCTATCGCTTCATGGGCGACGCCGTGCCGCTGGGACTGTTTCGGTGAGGCGGCTGCTGTTGGGTCTGGCCGCCTCATTCTGCGCCTGGTCGGCTCAGGCGCTGGAGATCGCCATGACCTTCGACGACCTGCCGGCCCACGCGGCCCTGCCGCCTGGCGAGACACGGGTCGGCGTGACGGCGCGGATCATCGCCGCCCTGGCTGATGCGAAGGCGCCAGCGATGGGTTTCATCAACGGCGTACAGACCGAGCGGGAGCCGGACTCCACGGCCGCCCTGGCGGTGTGGCGGGCGGCGGGCCAGCCGCTGGCCAATCACACCTGGTCGCACATGCGGCTGGACGATCATTCCGTGGCGGAGTTCGAGGCCGACGTCGTCCGCAACGAGCCGATGCTGCGGCGGTTGATGGGCGATGAGGACTGGCGCTGGCTGCGCTATCCGTACTTGGCCGAAGGCAAGAGCCCGGAACAGCATGCGCAGGCTAGGCGGATGCTGGCCAAGCGCGGCTATCGCATCGCGGGGGTGACCATGGACTTCAGCGACTGGGCGCTGAACGATCCCTATGCTCGCTGCGTGGCCAATGGCGACGAGGCGGCCGTCGCCGCGCTGGAGGCGCGCTATCTAGCGGCCGCCAAGGCCAGCCTGACCCACTATCGCGGCCTCTCCAGGGCGGCGCTGGGGCGCGAGATTCCCTACGTCCTGCTGATGCATGCCGGCGCCCTGGACGCCCGGATGATGCCACAGCTGCTGGCGGTCTACCGTTCGGAGGGGGCGCGCTTCGTGACCCTGGAGCAGGCGACGCGCGATCCCTTCTACGCGCCCGACATGAAGCCGGGTGAGACGAGCGAGCCCACCACGCTGGAGAACGCCGCGCGAGCCAACGGCGTGTCCATTCCCGTCCAAGAGTGGGACGTGGCCGGCCTGGATACGATGTGCCGTTGAGGCGGCTGCCCGGCTAAATCAACACCCCCCATCTGGGGGTCATTGGCCGCGCTCAAGCTTGCCACTATGACCCCTGAACGGCGTTCAATAAGGGGGTGACATGAGGCGGCTGTGGGGATTGCTGGCGATGGTGGGGGCCGTATCGCTCCCGCTGGGCGTCCTCGCCCAGGTCATGGAGGAGGAGCAGGCGGCGCCCCGATCAGCGAGCGTCACGGCCGCCGCGCCAAGGGCGCCGGGCGAAGAGGCCGAGCAGAGCGCCGCCGGCGCCGCCCCTTCCGCATCTCTCAGCAACTTCCTGACGCCTTGGCCGGCCGACGCGCCGCAGACGGTCAAGGGCGCGGCGATGGCCCAGGCCGTCGAGCAACTGCGCGCCCGGTTCACCGATCCTGCCTGGACGCCTCAGAAGACCATGGTCCATGGCGCCGTGATCACCATGCCGCCCAAAGTGGTGAAGGCTTGCGGCGCGCTGCACGATTTCCGCATGACCACCAGTGGTCCGCCGCATCACATCAAGGAGTATCGTGGCGCGGCCAAATGGTGCGGCTTTCACCCGCACAACGCCCCGGCCAAGGTGGCGGGCCTGATCCTCTATGCCGACGGCAGCTATTGGCTGGGCGAGGTGAGCGGCACGACCGTCAGCCACATGCCCATGCCCAGCGGAGCCGGAGAGGCCGGCTATCCCAACGGGATGCGTGTGCTGGGCGTCGCGTCGCCCACCCTGGCTTCGGATAAAGGTTTAGGCGTTAGGGACTTCGGCTTTTCGACCACCGAACGGGTGATCTTCTCCAATGGCGCCATGCGAGCGGCCTCGCTGGACGCCAGCGGCGCGGGCAATGGCGAAATGCGCTGGCCGGACGGTCGGGTATTCCGAGGGGATTTCAAGGACAGAAAGCCCAGCGCGGGCGATCTGACCTTCCCCTCTGGAGCCCGCGTCAATAGCCTGTTCTCCAGTAATACCGAGGGGCAGCCTCCGGCCTTCCAGGGCCAGCTCTATCTGGACCTCGCCAAGGCCGACGGGGCTTTTCCGGCCGGAACCTATCGCGTCTCTCCTCCGAGCGCGTTGACCAACTATCGCAGTCTCCTGACGGTCAACGCCATCCCGACCCGAGAGACCCTGACCCGCGCGCCGTCCCTGCCGCCGGAATGTCCCGCGCCCAGCGTCGTCCCCGCGGGGTGGATCCCGTGGGGCGGCGGCTGCCGGAGCGGAGAGAACTCGCGGGTCGCCGTCTACTCGCCCGACGCCCGCAGCTTCATCGAAGAACAGCCCAACTCGGATATGCCTCTGCGTCTGGTCAGCTTGAGCCCCAATGGCGAGGTGCGCCGGATCGTCAGGGCCAAGGCCTTGACCGCCGCCGCCAGCCCTGCCCCCGTGGGCGAGGCTGAACTGTTGGGCGAGGGCAATCGGGTCCTCTATCGGGGCGAATTTCTGGGCCAGTCGCCCAACGGCCCCGGCATTTGCGCGACCCCTCAAGCCGAAGGCGGCGGGGAGGAGCCGTGCTTCTACGCTGAGGGCCGGCGCACCGACGAGATCCAGCTGGCGCGCCGCGAGGCCGCCGAGGCCGCGCGGCAACTGAGGCTGGCCGAGGCCGCCGCCCAACGGGAAGCCAACGCCCGCGCCGAAGCCCAGAGGCAGGCGGACGCCGAACGGGCTCGCGCCCAGGAGCAAGCCTATCAGGCCCAGCGGGATTACGAACGTCAGATGGCCCGGGCCCAAGAGGAGGAAGACGAAGACTCCGGCTCTGGCGTGAACCCGATCTATCAGGCCATGCAGGAGCTGCAGGGCAAGTTCGCCAGCGCCGCCGTCGATATGCAGAACCAGCGCGCCGAGACCGACGCCATGAGGCGCAATATCGAGGCGCAGTATCGCGCCCGTCAGGCCGAACTGAACCGTCAGCAGGCCCAGCGCAATGCGGAGGCGGCCCAGCAGAACGCGGCACGCAACCAGCAGAACGCCGACGCCGCCCGCCGCGCCGAGATCGCACGGCAGGAAGCGGCCCGCGCCGCGCAGGCCCGAGCCGACAGCCTGAGAGCGGCCCGCGAACGTCAGCAGGCCGCCCTGGCGCAGGCTCAGCTTCAGCAACGGCAGGCGGCGAGCTCGATCGGCGGGTCTTCAATCTCGTCTTCGGCGCCCGGCGGGTCGGCGTCGTCCAGCAAACCACGGTCAGGCGCGGGGCCCACGATTCTGACCTTCACCAACAATTACGGATGGAAGGTCGGCGACAACAGCAATACCCAGAACGCTCAGGGCATCTCGGTCAGCTTCACAGTCGCCTCCAGCACCATCGCCGATCGGATGTATTACAAAGCCCGCTTCTGCGACGCCGGCTCCGGCGCATGGGAGGGCGGCATGCGCCTGACAGCCACCTATCCGGACCGCACCCACGCCACCATCCGGGTGCCGCAGGGCGGATGCACGGGCTGGTCGGACCACCTCATCGCCAACGCCAAGAATATCTACATCCTCGTGGACAAGAACGATGACTGACGCCCGGATATCGGCCCTGCGGGCACGTTTCGCCGCCATGCTCGCGGCTGGTCTGACGTTTCCGACAGCGGCGGTCTCGCAATCCCTTGAAGAGCTGCAGATCCGCCAGTGGCGCGAGACCTATGAACAGACGGCTTGGACTCCGGAAGCCAACGCCGTCCTTGACGCTAAGGGCAATCGCGCCGGCATCAATTTCAGCTGCACCGCTTTTTCGGGCAATTCGGTCGGCATCGTCGTCAAGCGAAGCAAAAAGTCCAAGCATCCGGTCAGCGCCTATCGCGGACAGTCCGGCGCCTATTGCGCGCCCAAGGGCGTGGGCCTGATCGAGTTCGCCGACGGCGGCCGCTGGCTGGGCGAAATCTCCAATCATTTCAGCCTGTGGAAGCTTTATTCCCTCCCCTATCCCGACGGTCTGGGCGAACTTCGCAAGGCCGACGGCTCCAGTCAGATCCTCCGGGTCAAGGCCAACGAAAAGGACCCCTATGGCTGGCAGGTCGTGCAGGTGGTTTCGTCCACGTCCACGACGGTGGCCGGCGACGCAGGCGCAACCCGGCCGGTCGCCTGGCTCAACCGCCCGGCCCCCGCCGACTGGGCGCGGCTGCAGCCTGCTGCCGGACAAGGCCGTGTGGTCCTGGCCTGCACCATCGCCGCGAACGGCGGCGTCGATTGCTTGATCGCCGAGTCCGTGACGCCGGAACTCGACGCCGCCGCCCTGGCGCTGAGCCGCCTCTTTAAGGTGGACATGGCCGCCGAGAAGGATCGCGTCGGGTACAGCTTCAAACTGCCCTTCCGCTTCGATCCGCCGGCTCCGGATGGTGGGTCGTGAGGCTGGACTGGTGGCCGGCACCCCCCTCTCTCTTGATGGGAGAGGGAGGGCTTCTGAGTTCGTCATCCTGAGCCTTTTAGCTTCGCCTCCCCAGGCCCTGTGCCTGGGGTCCCTCGTTCAGCGGGCAGGGCGTTGACCCACCGCTGGCGAGGAGGAAGCGGACACAGGGACCCTAGGCACAAGGCCTAGGGAGGCGGGTTTGGTTAGCCCTTTGCGTCCTTCGAGACGGCCTTCGGCCTCCTCAGGATGACGGATTCAGTAGAGCAACAAGGCACGTCATGCTGAGGAGCGCGTAAGCGCGTCTCAAAGCACGCACGGTTGCGCACCCCCACGGGAAATCCCGCAAGGTTGGAAGGGCGGCGGAGCGGCCTGATCTGCGTCAGGCGATGTGTTTTGGAGTGTGCCGGTTCGACGTCGGCCCGTCCGCTCCGCGCGGTCATTATCCGGGAGCTGCCGGTAGGCAGCGCTCTTAGCGCTTAGCCGGCAAAGCCTCCGACGGGCGGGCTCCCCCAGCGTGGGAGTCCCCGGACCGCGTGAGTAACCCCCTCACGCCTCGCCCCGCTCGACCGCATCCCCGCCACAGCAACAGCGCTGGCCGCGCGCCCTTCCACGTGGCGGAGACGAGGGCAAGAGTACGGGAGGTGAAACGGGGGCGGATAAGTACGCGCTTCTCCCCATCATCAAATCCCCGGCGCCTCCGGGAAGCTCAGGGCCTCGTAGTAGGACAGTGGCTTGGGCGGCGGGGCGTAGCCGGCCGGCAGGGGGCGTTCGGAGAAGGTCTGGAAGTAGGCGATGGAGGCGTCGCGCCACCACTGGGCCTCCTTCTCCTGGATGGCCAAGAAGGCGCCAACCTGGGCGTGGCGCTCGGAGTCCACATAGGGCGTCAGGCCTGCCCAGGTGTTGCGCATGGCGGTGACGTCGGCGACGCCGCCCGTGTAGCGGACCACCAGTTCGTCCCACAGGGTGCGGCCGGAGCGGGCGCGATAGTCCCACGGCAGGTGGTGGAACCAGAGCAGGTCCTTCTCGTCGATGCGCTTGAGGTCCTCGAACACGGCGGCGACCTGAGGCGCGTACTGGCGGGTGGCGCCACTGCCCGTGGGGGTGCGGTCGAAGCCGATCCCGCCCTTGTCGGCGCGGTGATAATAGACCGAGGTCCAGTCGGCGCGCTCGCCGCCGGCGACCCAGGGACCCGGGCCGTAGTGGTGGCTGCGGGCCATCAGGTGATGCAGGCCGAGCGGGGTCATGTAGTCGACCACCGCCTCGCGCGATCCCATCATCATGTCGACGGTCGGCTTGAGGAAGGCGGCGTCGTTGGAGAAGGTCTGGCGGGCCCATTCGTCCGCGATGTCGCGAGCCGACAGATAGGGGTCCCAGGCCATGCGGCCGAAGACGTACCAGTTGGCCTGGTCGAAGTCCGAGCCCGACCAGTTGCGGTCCGTGCCGATGTTGGCGACGCCGACCATGCCTGTGCGCTTCTGGCCGAACAGCGAGCCGTCGATGACCTTGGCGACGGTCGAGCCCTTGCCCCGACGCCAGGTGTCGGCGGTCAGGGTCTCTTCGTACATCGTGCCCAGGTAGGCCAGGTGCGTGGCGAAGCCGAGGTATTCCTTGGTGATCTGGAATTCCATGGCCAGCGGCGTCTTGGGCGTCGCGCCGAACAGCGGGTGGAAGGGCTCGCGCGGCTGGAAGTCGATGGCGCCGTTCTTGACCTGGACGATGACGTTGGAGGCGAACTTGCCGTCCAGAGGGACGAACTCGTCATAGGCCTGCTTGGCGCGATCGTCGGGCTGTTCGTGCGAATAGACGAAGGCCCGCCAGATCACTTCGCCGCCGTGAGGGGCCAGGACCTCGGCCATCATGTTGGCGCCGTCGGCATGGGTGCGCTTGTAGTCCTGGGGACCGGGCTGGCCTTCGGAGTTGGCCTTGACGGTGAAGCCGCCGAAGTCGGGGATGTAGCGGTAGATCTCGTCGGCCTTGGCTTTCCACCAGGCGCGAACCTGAGGATCGAGCGGGTCGGCGGTCTTGAGGCCGCCGATCTCGATCGGGGCGCTGAAGCGGGCGGTCAGATAGACCTTGATCCCATAGGGCCGGAAGACGTCGGCCAGAGCCGCGGCCTTCTCCAGGTACATGGGCGTCAAGCTGAGCGCGTTGGCGTTGACGTTGTTGAGGGTCGTAGCGTTGATCCCGAGCGAGGCGTTGGCGCGGGCGTAGTCCGTGTAGCGAGGGTCCTTCCAGTCCGGCAGCTTGTGCCAGTCCCAGATCGACTGGCCCGAATAGCCGCGCTCGACCGTGCGATCGAGATTGTCCCAGTGGTTCAGCATGCGCAGCGCCACTTTGGGCGCGGAGGCTATGTCGAGCGCGTCGATCGGCTGGCGGGTCTGGATCAAGCGCAGATAGGCGAAGGCGCCATAGAGGACGCCGATGTCGGAATTGGCGGCAATCACCGTGGCGCGGGCGCCGTCGATGCGAACGCTGCGGATCAGGTAGCCCTCGGGTCCCGCCTTCTCCAGCGGCAGCTTCAGGCCGGCGACGACGGCCGAGGACTTCGGCGTGCCGAACACCACCGCGCCCTCGCGAACGGCTGAGGCGACGGGCGGCGTCGCGCCGAGCAGGCCGGCCAGACCCCGCGTCAGTTCAGCCTGGGCGGCGTCGAGGGTTGGCGACGGCGTTCCGGCGACCAAGGCCGTCGCGAGCGGCTGGTATCGCGCCTGGGCCTGCGCCTCCACGGGGCGATAGCGGAGCCAGAGGTCGTAGCCATCCTCGGCATAGGCGGCCGGCGCGCAGAGCACAGCGGCGAATAGGATGATCAGACCGCGCAAAAACGTCGGTACGCCCATGGAGAACCTTTCCAACCCTAAGCGCCCTTGGCGGGCGTCATTGCCACCTCCCTACAGCCTTGGGCGGCGGAGGTCGAGACACTATGAGCTTATTGGTCAGACCTCTAGGTTGACAACCTGCGCGGCGAAAACGATACCGGTACCAATAAGGGAAGCGCCCAATGTTGAAGATCATCGCCGCCAAGGTCATCGTGACCTGCCCCGGCCGCAACTTCGTAACCTTGAAGATCATCACGTCAGACGGCGTGCATGGCGTCGGCGACGCGACCCTGAACGGGCGCGAGCTGGCCGTGGCGGCCTATCTGACCGAGCACGTGATCCCCTGTCTGATCGGGCGTGACGCCCATCAGATCGAGGACATCTGGCAGTTCCTGTATCGCGGGGCCTATTGGCGCCGGGGGCCTGTGACCATGTCGGCCATCGCCGCGGTGGACATGGCCCTGTGGGATATCAAGGGAAAGGTCGCGGGCCTGCCCCTGTACCAGCTGCTGGGCGGGGCCTGCCGGACCGGGGTGATGGTCTATGGCCACGCCAACGGCCAGACGGTGGAGGAGACCCTCGACAACGCCGCAGTCTATGCCGCCGAAGGCTACAAGGCCATCCGCCTGCAGTCGGGCGTCCCGGGACTGAAGGGGACCTATGGGGTCTCCAAGGACAAGTTCTTCTACGAGCCGGCCGACAGCGACCTGCCGAGCGAAAGCCTTTGGTCAACCGAGAAGTACCTGCGCACCGTGCCTGGCCTGTTCGAGGCGGCGCGGGAGCGGCTGGGTTGGGACGTTCACCTGCTGCACGACGTGCATCACCGCCTGACGCCCATCGAGGCCGGCCGGCTGGGCAAGGACCTGGAGCCCTATCGTCCGTTCTGGATGGAGGACGCTACGCCGGCCGAGAACCAGGCCAACTTCCGCCTGATCCGCCAGCACACCACCACGCCGCTGGCCGTGGGCGAGATTTTCAACTCGATCTGGGACTGCAAGCAGCTGATCGAAGAACAGCTGATCGACTATATCCGGGCGACGATCGTCCACGCGGGCGGGATCACCCACCTGCGCAAGCTGGCCAGTTTCGCGGCGATCCACAATGTGCGGACCGGCTGTCACGGAGCCACGGACCTGTCGCCGGTGTGCATGGGCGCGGCCCTGCACTTCGACCTGTCGATCCCTAATTTTGGCATCCAGGAATACATGCGGCATACGGCAGAAACGGATGCGGTGTTCCCGCACGCCTACAGCTTCGCCGACGGCATGCTGCATCCAGGCGAAGCGCCGGGCCTGGGCGTGGATATCGACGAGGCGCTGGCCGCCAAGTATCCCTATAAGCGCGCCTATCTGCCGATTGCGCGCCTGGAAGACGGCTCCATGCACGACTGGTGAGCGGTCACGCCTGACCTGCGATGAGGCCGCATTGGCGGGGAAGAGAAAGCTGACCTATGCTAGGTGCAGTCGTCTTACCTCGTCGCCGAATCGCACATGACCGCCAGCAACAAGCTTTACCGCCGCATCGCAGACGCCATCGCCGAGGCGATCGAGAGCGGGGCCTACAAGGTGGGCGACCGCCTGCCGACGGAGCGTGAGCTGGCCGAGCAGTTCGGCGTCAGCCGCCCCACGCTTCGCGAGGCGATGATCGCCCTGGAAATGCTGGGCATGGTCGAGGCCCGCCACGGCCTGGGCATCTATGTCACCGGCGGTTCGCGGCCGATGACCACGTCCTGGGACTTCGAGATCGGCGCCTTCGAGCTGATCGAGGCGCGCCGCCTGTTCGAGGGCGAGGCCGCGGCCCTGGCCGCCACCACCATCGACGACGAAGACCTGGCGGAGTTGGAGCGCCTGCTGGCCCTGATGACCTCGCAAGAGGAAATCAAGGGCGAGGACGCCGACCGCGACTTCCACCTGCTGATCGCCCGGGCCACGGGAAACGGAGCCATCGCGGCCACGGTCGAGAACCTGTGGGAGCTGCGCAACCGCTCGCCCCTGGCTCGCAACATCCTGGTCCGCGCTCGTGGCCTGGGCCTGGAGCCGCGAGCCAATGAGCACCGGCGGGTGCTGGACGCCCTGCGGGCCCGGGATCCCGTGGCCGCCCGCCAGGCCATGCGCGATCACCTGGAGCGGGTGATCGAACACCTGCTGCACGCCACCGAGACCGAGGCCCTGCAGAAGGCCCAGCAGGAAACCACGGCCCGCCGCAGCGCCATCGCCAAGCGGGTCGCGATCTAGCGCGCCGCCACGCCGAGATAGGAGGCGGGGAACCCTCCCGTCCCGATCACCAGCTTTTGCAGCACCACGTTGTCGTCGAGGCGCCAGACCTTGACCACATGCTTGCCGGCCGCGACGCCGGGGAAGCTGGCGCGCACCACGCGGGCGTTGTCCTCGACCGCCTTGTTCCAGTCGCGCTGCTCTTGCGTGCGGGTGTCGGTGGGCGCGGGCAGCAGGCGATCGGTCAGGACCTGCATGGGGCCGTCGTCGATGGAGACGCCGAGCCGTAGGCTGGTCTTGCCCGTGACGTCCAGGGTCGGAGACAGGTAGAGCTCGACCGTCAGATCGCCGGCCTGAGCCACGGAGGTTTCGTATTCCAGGCGCACGCCGTCGGCCTGGGTGGTCGGGGCGCGGCCCTGAGGCAGAGCGACCACCGAGCCTAGGGTCCGGCCAAGGTGCGGGATCACCGTCCACTCCAGGCCCTGGCCGCCGACGGCCCGCGTGAACCGCGGCGCCTCGATGGCCGCGACGCCGGGCGCCGATACGGGCGTCGGCTTGGCGAAGACGATCGGCTTGGCCGCTCCGCCCACGCGCTGGACCTTGGGCATGACATTGGCGGGCGGCTGCTGCCAGTTGGTGTAGCCGATGTGGGTCTGAAGCATCATGCCGTCCCACTTGCCGCCGCCCAGGGCGTGATAGGCGCCGGCGATCTGCTGGTCTCGGGCGAAGGCGGCCTCAGCCTGATCGGCGAAGGCGTCGGCGCGGGGGTCGCTCTTGGGCGCCAGGCGCTGGTTCCAGGCCACGGCGTAGTAGAGCTCGTACAGGTTGGACAGAGCGGCGACCGGATGCTCGACCAGCTGGAAGAAGGCGTCCGACTGGGCCGGGGTGATCGCGGCCTTCGCCTTGGCGACGTCGGCTTTGAGGGCGCGCCACTCGTCGATCATGATCCCGAACTCGCCGCCATCCATAGCGTCGCCGTCCGGACCCAGGGGGAAGCTGCCGGCGTTGATCAGCTCGGGCTTGCGGCGCGCGGCGAGTTGGCCGTAGCGGGTTAGGATGTCGCCGATCCTGGCGGCTTGGGCCGGCCCGAAGGCGTCACGCGCCCAGTCTTGCGGATAGCGGGCCAGGGCCTCGGGCGTCATGGCCTCGGGATTCCAAGCCTGCTTCATGAAGAAGCTGAGCGGGAACTCCATAGGCTTGATGTCGCCGACATTGACGATCCACAGGGCCCGCGCGCCCTTGGCGTAGGCGAGGTCCATCTGCTGCCAGGTCTTCTCGTTCTGGACGGTATTGAGCCACTTGTAGTTCCGTGGCGCCCCCACATAGTCGAAGTGGTAATAGACGCCGTAGCCGCCGGCCCGATCCGAATCGCTGGTCGGCAGGCGGCGGACCTGGCCCCAGTTGTCGTCCGCGAACAGCAGGATGACGTCGTCGGGGACCTTCATCCCGCGGTCGTAATAATCCTGAACCTCCTTGTAGAGGGCCCAGACCTGGGGCGTCTTTTCCGCCGGTTTGCCAGTGACGTCGGCGATGATCTTGCGCTGGTCGGAGACGATGGTCTCCATCAGGCCGATGGCGGTGTCCTCGCTCATGGCTTCGTCGCCGTCGCCGCGCATGCCGATGGTGACGAGGTTCTCGTAAGGCTGACCGTTCCCCTTGGACATCATCCGCTCGACGCCGCCGCGCCAGAAGATGCGCAGTTGCTCGCCGTTCTTGGCGTAGTCCCAGGCGCCGGCCTTGGCCCGGCCCCATTCGTCGTGAGCGCGGGTCAGGGGTTCGTGGTGAGAGGTCCCCATGACCACGCCCATCTCGTCGGCCAGAACCATGTTGCGCGGATCGTCGGCGTTGAAGGCGCGCGGCTGCCACATGGCGGGCCACAGATAATTGCCCTTCAGACGCAGCATCAGCTCGAAGACATGGCGGTACATGTCGGCGTTGGCGCCGCCGAATTTCTTCTTGGACCAGGTCCCGAAGGCGGGGTCCTCGTCATTGATGAAGAAGCCGCGGTAGCGAACCTTGGGCGCGTCGGATCGCTCGCCCGCGGTGATGAAGACGTTCGCCTTGCGCTCAGTCGGCACGTCCGCGAACCAATGCCAGGGCGAGACACCCATTTTCTCCGACAGGTCATAGGCGCCGAACACCGCCCCGCGCCGGTCGGAGCCGACGATCACCAGGGCGCGCGGCACGTTCGGGAAGGGACGCTCGACCACGATCTGGCGATAGGCTTCCCACTGGCCGGCGAGGTCGTCGGCCTTGATCTTCCCATCGCGGACCAAGGCGTCGATGACGGGGCTGCCGCCCTGGACGCCGATGATGACGAGGTCGCCCTTGGCCAGCGCCACGTCCGTCAAGCGCGGAGCGGCCTTGCCGCCGACACGCTGGAGATCGGCGGCGAAGCTGTCGGCCACATGGCGGACCGCCGGGTCGGCGACCGCGTCGATATAGACGCCCGCCGCCTGGCCGCCGCGGATCAGCGGAAAGCTGCCGGCGATTTCCTGGGCGCAGACGGACACTGGCGTCGTGCAGGCGCGCGCCAGAGTCGGGGACATGGCCGCGCAGGCCAGCGCCCCGGCGAGTAGAAGGACGCGGAGCATCAGACCACCGTCAGGGTCGTCGACTTGAGATCCACGGAGTTGGGGCCGGCCATGATGGTGAAGTCGCCCGGCTCGACCACGCGCTTCATCTCAAGATTCCAGAACCACAGGTCGGACGGCGCGATCTCGAAGGCCACGGTGGTCTTGGCGCCGGGGGCCAGGGTGACGCGCTTGAAGTGCTTCAGCTCCAGCAGCGGACGGGTGACCGAGGCGGCCACGTCGCAGACGTAGAGCTGGACCACCTCGTCGCCGACGCGCTGGCCGGTGTTGGTCACATCCACCTCGACCCGGACCTTCTCGCCCATGCCGATCCTGGCCTTGGCGAGGCGGGGCGCGGACATGTCGAAGGTCGTGTAGCTGAGGCCGAAGCCGAACGGATAGAGGGGCGTGGTGTCGCCCTGCAGATAGCCCCGGCGGGCCGTGGGCTTGCGGTTGTAGTAGATCGGCAGCTGGCCGACGTTGCGCGCGATGCTGACCGGGAGCTTGCCGCCCGGATTGGCGCGGCCGAACAGGATGTCGGCGGCGGCGAAGCCGGTCTGCTCGCCCAGGTACCAGCCCTCGATGATGGCGTCGGCGCGCTCGGCCAGCAGGTTGATGGAGAGGGGGCGGCCGTTGAGCAGGAAGACCACGGTCGGCTTGCCGAGATCGAAGATAGCCTTGGCCAGGTCGTTCTGCTGACCGATCAGGTCCAGGCTGTCGCGGTCGCCCAGATGATTGTCGGCCCAGGCCTCGCGGCTGGTCTGCTCGTTGTCGCCCAGGACCATGACCACCACGTCGGCCTTCTTGGCCACCTCGACCGCCTCGGCGATCAGCTTGGCGTTGACAGCGGGGTCGACGAACTTGACCTCGTCCTGGGCCCAAATGCGCTGCTCGGTGATCCGCACCGCCTCGGCGTAGTCCAGGGTAAAGCCCTGGGCCTGGGCCTCGGCGGTCAGGCCTTCGTGGATCGAGACCACGTGGCGCGGGATGTCCGAGTAGCCGCCGATCGGCGTATCCTTGGCGTGCGTGCCCAGCAGGGCGACGCGCTTGAGCTTCTTGCCGTCCAGCGGCAGAACGCCCTTGTCGTTCTTGAGCAGGATCACCGCCTTGCGGGCGGCTTCGCGGGCGAGGGCCACGGCCTGCGGCGTCGCCGTCTTGGCGTCGGCGGTCTTTTCGTCGGCATAGGGATTTTCGAACAGGCCGCCCTCGAACTTCATGGTCAGCACACGCGCCACGGCGGCGTCGACCTGAGCGAGCGGGATGCGGCCCGAGCGGACCAGTTCGGGGATCAGGGCATAGGCCTCGCCGTCCGGCAGCTCGACATCGACCCCGGCGTTCATGGCCATCACCGCCGTGTCCGAAAGCTGGTCGGTCAGCTTGTGACGATCAATCAGCTCCTTGATGGCGAAGTAGTCGCTCTGGACCGAGCCCTGATAGCCCCATTCGGTGCGCAGGATGTCGGTCAGCAGCCAACGGCTGGCGTGGGAGGGTACGCCGTCGATCTCGTTGTAGGAGGGCATGACCGAGCGCACCGGCAGCTCTTTCACCGCGCGCTCGAAGGGCGGGAAGAAGTTCTCGCGCAGGGTGCGTTCGGCGATCTGGGCCGGGCCGACATTGATGCCGTTCTCAGGCTGACCATGGCCAGTCATGTGCTTGAGGGTGACGAACACCTTGTCCTTGGCCAGCGGCAGGGTCGTGCCCTGGAAGCCGCGAATGGCGGCCAGGCCGATCTCGGCGCAGACATGCGGGTCTTCGCCATAGGTCTCCTCAATGCGACCCCAGCGCGGATCGCGCGCCACATCGACCACGGGGGCCAGGGCCATGTTGGCGCCGCGGGCGCGCATCTCACGGGCGGCGCAGGCGAAGACCTGTTCGACCAAACCTGTGTCGAAAGTGGAGGCCAGCGCGATCGCCTGCGGGAAGCTTGTGGCGTCGCGGGCGACGTAACCGTGCAACGCTTCGTCGTGCATCAGCATCGGGATGCCGAGACGGGTATTCTCCATCGCCCACTTCTGAGCGGTGTTGATGTAACGCGCGGTCTCCGGCGCGTTGCGGTTGACGCTGTCGGCCTCGGCGCCGGCGGCGGCGCCCACCACTGTCACCGGCTTGACGCCGCGACGGTCGGACGGGCGGGAGATCTGGCCCAGGCCGTGCGGGAAGTTCTGGGTGGCGTTGGCCGGTGAGAAATCGCCCTTGTCGTTCTGGATCTTGGCCTTGGTCAGCCAGATGCCGATTAGCTGGGCCGCCTTCTCCTCGAGGGTCATGCGGCCGAGCAGGTCTTTCACCCGGGCGTCCACCGGCTGGCGGGGGTCCTTGTACAGGGGCGTGGCAGCCATGGCGCGCGGGCCGACGGCGGCGACGGTCAGGGCGGCGAGGCTGACGCCCAGATGGCGGCGGGTCATGCTCGTGGCTTGGGACATGGAACGGGTCTCCATCTGAGTGTGCTTACTGCCCCGATTGGGCATAGGGGCCGATGAGAACGCCGACGAAGCCGCCGGCTGTCTTGGTGCTGAGGATGCGGCCGTCGGCGTCCTTGGCGAGGACGGTCCAGCGACCGGGCTGGGCGGCGTAGGAAAAGTCGTAGGTCCCGCCCCGCGCCTCGACCTTCAGATCGAGCGGCGCGCCGGGCGCGAGGGTGACAGGGGCGGAGGCGACGACCACGGGCGCGGCCTGTCCCGACCGCCTTTCCAGACGCACGACGTCACGACCGCCATCGCGAACGAGGCCGAGGAAGTAGAAGTGCTCGTCGCTCTGCATGGCGAGCAGGCCCGCCTTGTCGCCGTTCTTTTCCGGCGTGAAGCGGACCGTCGTGGTCGCTGTCATGTTCGTATGCTGCTGGCGACGCCCCCAGAAGGAGGGCTGGGCCGAAAGGTCGCCGACCGCATCGGGGCGGGCATCCAGGGCGAGCGCGCCGCCATCCAGCCGCCACCAGGCGGTCTTCGGCGTGCGGATGGTCAGCCAGTAGGGCGGCAGAGCCTTGCCTTCGAAATCCTCGACGACCGTGAAGTCGCCGTGGGTCGGAATCTTGGGCGCGGGCTGGGGCGGCAGGTTGGGACGCTTGTGGACCACGGGGATCGTCGCATCGCCGGCCAGGATCATCGGCCAGTCATCGTCGGTCCAGGTCACCGGCAGCAGGAAGGTCTCGCGACCGGTGTTGTAGTGGTCGTCGGCATAGGGCCGGGTGGCCAGGAAGATGGTCCACCATTCGCCGCCCGGGGCCTGCACGAAGTCCGCATGGCCGGCCGAGGTGATCGGGAAGGGCCGATCCGCCGGCAGGTGGCGCTGGGTCAGGATCGGATTTCGCTCCCACGGCACGAAGGGCCCGTCCAGGGTGCGGGCGCGATAGACCGTCTGGGAATGGTCTTCGGCCGTGCCGCCCTCCGCAGCGATCAAATAGTACCAGCCGTTGCGCTTGAAGATATGCGGGCCCTCGGCCCAGATCGGCTTCTTGGCCAGGTCGACGCCGCCATTGACCAGCACCCGTCGGGGACCGGTCAGCTTAATGGCCGCCAGATCAAACTCCTGGATCCAGATGGCCCGGTGGCCTTCGTACAGAGGCGTTCCTTCGGGCGGGCCGTTATTGACCAGCCAGACCTTGCCGCCCTCGTCGAAGAACAGCGACGGGTCGATGCCGTCGAACTCCGGCAGCCAGATGGGATCGGACCACGGGCCGGCCGGATCCTTGGCCGTGACGATGAAATTGCCGCCGCAGTCGATGCAGGTGTTGGCGATGTAGAAGACGCCGTTGTGATGCTCGATCGCCGGAGCGAAGACCGCGCGCGAGGTGCGCAGGCCGTCGAACTTGAGCTGGCCCGGCCGGTCGATGGCGTTGCCGATCTGGGTCCAGTTGACGAGGTCGCGGCTGTGGAAGATCGGGATGCCGGGGAAGTAGGCGAAGGTCGAGTTGATCAGATAGTAGTCGCCGCCCACCTGGGTGATCGACGGGTCGGGATAAAAGCCGGCCAGAATGGGGTTGAGGTAGTCGCCCGGCCCAGGCTTCACCGTGGCATAGACAGGGTCGTTCCCTGAATAGGTGAAGCGGTCGAAGCGCGCTTCGGCGGCCTGGGCCGCGACGGCCGCGCCTGACAGGGCGGCGGTCAGGATCAGCTTGTGAATCAGGCCCATGGCTTACGCTCCGGAGCCGCGCGGAAGGCGGCGGCGATGGCTTCGCGCAGGGGCTTGGCCCGATAGTCGGAACCGTACGGGGTTCCACGCTTCTCCAGCTTGTCGGGACGGGGCTGGTGGCCCTGCAGCCAAGTGTACTTGTCGATCATGCCCCAGCAGAGCACTTCCTTGGTCTGGGGATAGCTGAGCATCACGTCGAGGAAGGCCTTGGCCTCGTCAGCCACGATCCGGTCGCGGATGGCGGGGTCGGCGGGCAGGTCCTTGTCGTTGACGTCGAACTCGGTGAGGGCGAGGTCGTAGCCCATGCCGACGGCCTCATCGATGAAGCGGCGCCATTCCCGCTCCTGTCGGGGGCCCTGGCCGGTGGCCTGATCGCCCTGCCCTGTGCCGAGATGGCCTTGCACGCCAAAGACATCGACGGGGGCGCCGTTCTTCTTCAGCCGCTCCAGGAGGCGCAGCACGCCGGCGCGGTGCTTCTCGTCCCCCGCGTTCCAGCCCATGTAGTCGTTGTAGGCCAGCTTGGCGTTCGGGGCGGCTTGGCGGGCCAGGTGGAAGGATGCTTCCAGCACGCCCTGGCCCATGGCCTTGGACAACGAGGTCTCGCGCAGCTCGCCGGTGGCGTCGTTAACCGCCTCGTTGACTACGTCCCAGGAGCCGATCTGCGGATAGCGGGCGCAGACGGCGCGGATGTGTTCGCTCAGCAACGCCTCGGCCCGGGTGGCGGGGTTTGGGCCGAAGTCATAGTCGTTGAGCCAGGCGGGGAACCAGCGCGGGTGGTGCCACAGCAGACAATGGCCGCGCAGGGCCATGTCGTTCTGCTTGGCGAAGGCGGCCAAGAGGTCGGCGCGCTCGAAAGCGAAGGTCTTGTCGTCGGGCCGCAGGACGTACCACTTCAGCTCGTTCTCGGGGACGATCATGCCGCATTCGCGAATGATGATGTCGCGGTAGCGGGCGTCCTCGAAAGGCTGGCCGGTCCCCAGAGCCGTGCCGAAATGCAGGCCCTTGGCCTTGGCGAGCTGGGAAAGCGAAGGCTCCTGCGCCTGGACTTGGCCCAAGAGTCCCGTGGCGGCCAATCCCGCGGATAGGCTCAGGCAGGCGCGGCGCGTCAGCATGGATGCTTCCCCTTCCTTAGTCCGCCGGCCTTTGGCCTTGGCGGGTCGTTTCCCTATTCGCCCTTGTCTATCGCCGGGCATTGTCAGACTTTGTGGACTACAAGGTCAGACCAATCAAGCTTCTTTGGTACCGGTAACGCGAACATGCCGCGTAAGACGGCGCAAGGCGAGGAAAAGGCGATGAAGACCCTAAAGGCCCTGCGCTGGTGGATGATCGGACTGATCATGCTGGGGGCGATCGTCAACTATCTGACGCGCGCGACCCTGGGGGTGGCGGCGCCGACCGTGCTGACTGAACTGGACATCACCACCAAGGAGTACGGCTGGATCACGGCCGCCTTCCAACTGGGAATCATGCTGCAGCCGGTGTGCGGCTACGTGCTGGACGTCATCGGGCTGAAGACCGGATTCGCCCTGTTCGCCACGGCCTGGTCGCTGATCACCATGGCTCACGGCCTGGCCAACAACTGGCCGATGCTGGCCGGCCTGCGCGGACTGCTGGGCCTGGCGGAAGGTTCGGCCAACCCGGCGGGGATGAAGGCGGTGTCCGAGTGGTTCCCGGCCAAGGAGCGGGGCATGGCCGGGGGCGTCTACAACATCGGCGCGTCCGTCGGCTCCATGCTGGCGCCGCCGCTGGTGGCGTGGGCGATCCTGTCGTGGAACTGGCGGGCGGCCTTCGTCGTCACCGGGGTGATGGGCCTGTTCTGGGTGGCGATGTGGCTGAAATTCTACCAGCCGCCGACCAAACATCCGCGCCTGTCGGACGAGGAGCGCGACTATATCGCCGCCGGGCAGGAGCAACATCTGGGCGCGGCCGACAGCAAGCCGTCGCTGGTCCATATCCTCAAGCAGCGCAACTTCTGGGGCATCGCCCTGCCTCGCTTCCTGGCCGATCCTGTGTGGGGAACCCTGGCCTTCTGGGCGCCCCTGTATCTGGCCACGGCGCGCGGCTTTGACCTGAAGCAGATCGCCATGTTCGCCTGGCTGCCCTTCGTGGCGGCGGACCTGGGCTGCCTGTTCGGACCGACGGTCGCCCTGTTCCTGCAACGGCGTGGGGTGAGCCTGATCAACGCCCGACGCGGAGCGTTCACGGTGGGCGCGGTGCTTATGATGGGCATGGCCTTCGTCAGCCAAGTGGAGAGCCCCTATGCGGCGATCGCCCTGTTGTGCCTAGGCGGCTTCGCGCACCAGACCCTGTCGGTGACGGTGATCACCATGTCGTCGGACCTGTTCCGCAAGAGCGAGGTGGCCACGGTCGCAGGCATGGCCGGCACCTTCGGCAATTTCGGGGTGCTGATCTTTTCGCTGATGATCGGGGGCCTGGTGGCGACAGTCGGCTACGACCCGTTCTTCATCGCCCTGGGCGTGCTTGATCTTGTCGGCGCCGTGCTGCTGTGGACCCTGGTCCGCGATCCGGCGCGCGCGCCGAAATCCACCGCCGTTCCCCCGCCCCTTACCGTCTGAGCTGACCCGTGATCCGCAATCCGATCCTGCCGGGATTCAATCCCGACCCGTCCATCGTCCGCGTGGGCGACGACTACTACATCGCCACCTCCACCTTCGAATGGTTTCCGGGGGTGCAGATCCACCACTCGCGCGACCTGGTGAACTGGCGGCTGATCGGCCGGCCGCTCAACCGGGCCAGCCAGTTGAACATGCTGGGCGCGCCGGACAGCTGCGGGGTGTGGGCGCCGTGCCTGACCCACGCCGACGGGCTGTTCCACCTGATCTATACCGACGTGAAGCGCTATGGCCGCACGACCACGGCGGGGGCGTCAGGGGCGTCTCTGCGGGACTTCCACAACTATCTCGTCACCTCGCCGACCATCGATGGCGAATGGTCGGATCCGGTGTTCCTGAACAGCAGCGGGTTCGACCCGTCGCTGTTCCATGACGACGACGGCCGCAAGTGGCTGGTCAACATGCTGTGGGATCACCGGCCGGGGAGGAACCGCTTCGCAGGCATCGTGGCGCAAGAGTATTCGCCGGCCGAGCAGCGGCTGATCGGCGAACGCAAACTCATCTTTGAGGGCACGCCGCTGGGCCTGACCGAGGCGCCGCATATCTACAAACGCGACGGCTGGTACTACCTGATCACGGCCGAGGGCGGGACGGGCTGGAACCATGCCGTGACCATGGCGCGGTCGCGGGACCTGCTGGGTCCGTACGCGCTGCATCCAGACACCTACATCCTGTCCTCGCGCCTGAGGCCGGATGCGCCGCTGCAGCGGGCCGGGCACGCCGATCTGGTGGAGACGCAGAGCGGCGAAACCTATGCGGTTTATCTGTGCGGACGGCCGCTGCCCAACCGGGGCCGCTGTGTGCTGGGGCGCGAGACGGCGATCCAGCCGATGGTCTGGGGCGATGACGGCTGGCTGCGGACGACCGACGGTCAGGGCATGCCGGAACTGAACCCGCCGGCGCCGAATTTGCCGCCGCTTACGTTCCCGCCGACGCCGGTCCGCACGACCTTCGAGGCTGGCCTGCCAATCGATTTCCAGTGGTTGCGTTCGCCGTTTCCGGAGGAGCTGTTCAGCACCAGCGCGCGACCCGGTTGCCTGCGGCTGTTCGGGCGCGAGACCATCGGGAGCCAGTTTCGCCAGGCGCTGGTGGCGCGGCGACAGCAGGCGCACTGCTATTCGGCGGCGACCCTGGTGGATTTCGAGCCGGAGCACTTCCAGCAGGCGGCGGGGCTGGTCTGCTACTACGGCGGGACCAAGTTCCACTACCTGCACGTCAGCCATGACGAGGTCGCGGGCAAGCACCTGCGGGTGATGTCGGCCCTACCGGACTCGCCGCAGGCCGACGCCTTCACACCGCCTGTTCGGCTGCCGGCGGGGCCGGTGCATCTGCGCGTCGAGGTCGATTTCGAGCGGCTGCGTTTCGCCTGGAGCCAGGACGGCGAGACCTGGAACTGGCTGCCTCAGGTCTTCGACGCGTCGATCCTGTCGGACGAGGCGACCGCGCCCGGCCTACCCAATTTCACCGGGGCGTTTGTAGGCATGGCGTGTCAGGACATGAGCGGCATGGCGCACCCGGCGGACTTCGCCTGGTTCGACTACGAGGAGCGTGACTTCAGACCCTGACGCGTAGGCGTTCGTCGACATGGGCTTGCCTTCCGGCGCGAGAAATTCGACCAGAGGGCCGATCACGCCGCGCAGGGAAAGTTCATGAGGCCGTTCTACGCCGTTCTTGGAAACAACCTGCTGGCCAACATCGTAAACTTCACGGTGTGGTTCGCCCTGACCTTCTGGGTCTATCTGGAGACGCGCTCGGTCTTCGCCACCGGCATGATCGCCGGCGTCTATCTGGTGATGACGGCCGCGTCAGGAATCTGGTTCGGCAGCCTGGTCGATCATCATCGCAAGAAGACGGCGATGCTGGGATCGAGCCTGATTTCGCTGATCTTCTACGCCCTGTCGCTTGCGCTGTGCCTGCTTGCGCCGCCGGAACAGCTGACCCAGATCGACGGTCCCTTGCTGTGGGGTTTCATCGTGGTGGTGATGATCGGAGTGATCGCGGGTAACGTGCGCAATATCGCCCTGCCGACCCTGGTGACCGCGATGGTCGCCGAGGACCGCCGCGACAAAGTCAATGGGCTGGTCGGCATGGTCACGGGGATCGGCTTTCTCACCACCTCCGTGATCAGCGGCTTCCTTGTCGCCCGAGGCGGGATGGTGGCGACGCTGGCTTGCGCCATGGGCTTCACAGTCGCGGCCATGATCCATCTTGCCTTCGTGGTCCTTCAGGAGCCGGAGCCCGCCCCTCATGAGGGCGGAGACAAGCCCGCCAAGCAGGTCGATCTGAAAGGCACGATCAAGGTGGTGGCCGCGGTGCCCGGCCTCTTCGCCCTGATCTTCTTCGCCGCCATGAACAATCTGCTGGGCGGGGTCTTCATGGCGCTGATGGACGCCTACGGCCTGTCGCTGATGAGGGTGGAGGCCTGGGGCCTGCTGTGGGGCGTGGTGTCCTGCGCCTTCATCCTGAGCGGGCTGATCATCGCCAAGACGGGGCTGGGGCGCAATCCGCTGCGCACCCTGCTCGTGGTCAACCTGATCACCTGGACCGTGGCGGCGGTGTTCACCGTGCAGTCGTCCATCCCCCTGCTGGCGGGGGGCTGCTTCATCTGGCTGCTCCTTGGCCCCTATGCCGAAGCGGCCGAACACACGACCCTGCAGAAGGTGGTGCCGTTCGAGCGTCAGGGGCGCGTATTCGGCTTCGCCCAGTCCATCGAGCAGGCGGCGTCGCCCATCACCGCTTTCCTCATCGGGCCGCTGACCCAGTTCCTCTTCGTGCCCCTAATGACGACGGGCGCGGGAGCGGATGCGATCGGAGACTGGTACGGACGCGGGCCGGAGCGGGGCATGGCCCTGGTCTTCACCCTGGCTGGCCTGCTGGGGGTGGTGATGACGATCCTGGCTTTCCGCTCCAGGGCTTATCGCCAGCTATCGGCCGCCTACGCCGCGCAGCCCGCCTAGAGCCAGCCGTAGATCAGGCGGGGAATGTAGAAGCGACGCTTGTTGAGGATGGCGCCGGCCACGTCGGCGCCGGCGGCGTCGAGCTTGTCGAGCAGGTTGCGGACCACGGCGGCGCGAGTCTGTTCGGCCTCGATGACGACGGCGGTCAGATCGGACAGGCCGCTAAGGGTGACCCCCAGATAGGATTGTTGCAGGGCGGGCGCGGCCATGACCACCAGGTCGAAGCTGTTGCGGGCGGCGATGATCGCGCTGGACAGCCGGTCTTCCGACAGGTCCAGGCCGCGGGTCGAAGCCACGTAGAGGCGGCTGGAGCCGACGCGCATGACGCCGCCGGCGGTTTCCGTGGCCGACAGAGTCGCGCCCTGCGACCGCAGGTGGCCGATCACGCCGCCGCCTTCCGGCTCGACGTCGAGCAGCAGGACGCGCTGCTTGCGCTGGGCGGCGGCGATGGCGAAGTCTAGGGCGAGGCTGGATGTCCCCTCGCCGGTGTTGGCGGCGATGAACTGGACCAGGGCGTGATGCTCGCGGCCCACCGTGGCCAGAATGCGCATCAAAAAGCCGCTGTCGTCGTGACTGAGGAAGACCGGGCGCAACTGGTCGAGGCGCACGTGGGGCGGCTTCTGGCCGTCGATGGCGGGAGGCGCGGCCAGGGTCGGCAGCTCCAGTTTGGCCTCCACATCGGCGGGGGAGATCATCACCTGCGAGAAGGTGGCGGCGATGACCACGCCAGCGGCGGCGCTGACCGCGCCAAGCAGGACGCCGATGGCCAGGATGGTCAGTCGCCCGCTGTGGCCGGACGGTAGGGCTTCGGGCGCCTGGATCACCCGCACGTTGGCGCGCGAGCGGGAGAAGATGCTCTCCAGCCGGGCGTCCTCGGCCCGTTTGGCGATCTCCTGATAGGCGGCCTCGATGACGCTGCGGTTGCGCAGCAGTTCGCGCCAGACAGGCCCGATGCCAACTAGCTCGTCGACGCGGACCTGGGCGGCCTGGAGGCTCTGCTCAAGTCGCTGGCGGCCGACGGACAGACCCGCGGCCTCGCTCTCATTGGTGGCCAGGGCGGCGTCGAACTGTTGCCGCAGGGGATTGGCGCCGCGACGGACCACTTCGAGCTGCTGCTTGGGGGCGGCGGCGATGGCGGCCTGGACGGTGGCGATCTGGGCGTCCAGCTCCTTGATGAGCGGGTAGCCGTCCTTGAACTTTGCGACGGCCTGGCGGCGCTGTTCCTGCAGACGCAGCAGGGTCAGGTTGAGGTCCTGGCTCGCCATGGAGGGGCCGATGTCGGACTGCAGTTCGATGTCCTGAGGGGCGGCGGCGCTCCTGCCGCGATACTGGCGAGTGCGGGCCTGAGCCGAGGCGATCTGCTGGTCGAACTGCTGGATCTGGGCGCTCAGGGCGGTCTTCTGCGCCTGGGCGTCGATCAGGTCCTGGGAATAGTCCGACAAGCTGTGTTCGTCGGAGAAGCGCGTGATGCTGCCTTCGATCTCGTCCAGGCGGCGGCGCAGGTTGTCGCGCTGCTCGACCACTGCCTGGATGTCGGCCTGCTGGAAGACCTCCAGGCGGCGCTCGGCATAGAGCGCGAGCAGCTTGCCCAGCACCTCGGCGGCGACGCGCGGCTCGCGGTTGCGCAGGGAGACCTCGACCACGTTCGACTGCGGAATGGCCTGGACGGCGAGATCGCGGCTCAGTTGCTCGGCCGCGCGGTCGAGGGCGGCGGGGGTGGGAGCGGTCCCGGGATAAATCTTCTCCAGCCCGACCTCGCGGATGGTGCGCAGGCGCAGTTCGCGCGACTGGAGAATCTCCATCTCGGCATTGACGATCTGGGCGCGGTCGAAACTGACCCGCTCGTCGCCGGCCGCACCGCTGCGGAAGGTGTACTCGCTGCCCAACAGGATCAGCAGCCGCGACTGGGCTGTGTAGACCGGCTTAGCCAGAACCGCGGCGACCAGCGCCAGCAGAACCGGAACCAGGAAGGCGATGATGGCGATGCGCTTGTAGTAGAAGACAGGCGTGAGAAAGTCCCGCGCGGTCAAGGACACGCGCGCCCTACGGGGCGCCGCCGCCGACAGGGGCGGGTCACTCTCCATCGCCAGGCTGCTCATCGCTAGGCCGTGCGGTCTCCAGAGGGCCTCGCGAACTTGCGCGGCCTTAACCAAAAGCCATGAGCCGATATGCTTAACGAAGGCTGATCTTTTAGGGGTTTAGTCAGGCGTCGATGGTGAAATGGACGTCTTGTCGCTATGGCGCAGGGTGTCG
Organism: Caulobacter sp. NIBR2454; assembly: GCF_027474405.1. GTDB lineage: Bacteria > Pseudomonadota > Alphaproteobacteria > Caulobacterales > Caulobacteraceae > Caulobacter. The sequence continues at coordinate 414,709 of NZ_CP114871.1, read as the reverse complement.
GCGCGCCGCGCCGCAACGGGAGGATGAATCGTGCGGGAAATTCGAGTGGCCATCGCTTGCGCCATGCTCGCATCGCTCCTGGCCGCCTGTGCGGCAGGCCCGTCGCAAAGCCGCGCCAGCAGGGCTGAGGCGCGGCAAGCCTTCGTGGAATGGACCGACGCCGACTATCGATACCGCGTCGGCGCGGGCGATGAGCTGAGCCTGAACTTCCTGATCAACCCCGACATGAACGCCCGTCTGGTGGTCGGCCCGGATGGTCGCGTCGTTTTGCCGCTTGCCGGCCCGATTAAGGTTTCGGGCCTCACCGCCGAGGAATTGAACGCCACCCTGACGCGCAGCTATTCGTCGGTCCTGCGCAACCCGCAGGTCGAGGCGCTGGTCACCACCTATGGCTCGTCGCAGATCTATGTGGGCGGCGAAGTCCGCCTGCCGGGCGTGCATCAGATCAAGGGCGACCTGAACGCCGCCCAGGCCGTGATGCTGGCCGGCGGCTTCCAGGAAACCGCCCGCACAGGCAAGGTCGTGGTGCTGCGCCAGCGGGTCGGCGACCGCAAGCTGGCCATGCGCGTCGTCGACGTGGCGGACATGATCAACGAGGCGGACAACAGCCAGAACTTCCCGCTGCTGCCAGGCGACCTGATTTTCGTGCCGCGCAGCGGCATCGCGGAAGTGGACCTGTTCGTGGCCCAGTACATCACCGGGGTCCTGCCCTTCAGCCGCAACTTCAACGTCAACAGGGGCGATGGCGTCATCAACTGACCTGCTCATGCGCCGCTACCTGACCTCGGCCGTCGAGCAAGGGCTGTCGTCGATCCTGAACCTGGGGGTCAACCTGGTCCTGATCCGGCTGGTGACGCCGGAGGACTATGGGGTCTTCGTGTTCTGGGGCGCGCTCGGCTACGTCATGGCCAGCGTGCAGAACGCGGTGAGCGTATGCCACCTGCAGGTGACGCCGTTCGGGCCGGGCTTCGAGGCGCAGCGGGCGCGGGTCGAAAGCGTGATGGCGGGGGTCAACCTCGTCTTCCTGGCAGCCGTGGGCGTGGTCGCCCTGCTGGCCGCGCTGGCCCTGCGAAGCCTTGGCAACGATCTGGGCGCAACGGCGGGGGCGGTCTATCTGGTGGCCTTCCTGGCGCAGCAGTATGGCCGCGCCCTGCGATTTTCCCGCCGGGACGTCATCGCCGCCACGGCGCGGACCGGGGCGGTGCTGGTCCTGGCCGCCGCCGGCCTGACCGCCGCCGCCTTGGCGGCGGGAACCGATGGCCTGAGCGCCGAGCAGGCCCTGCTGATCCTGGCCGGGGCCTATGGAGCCGTGGTGCTGTGGGGTGCCTGGTCGCCAGCGGTGCGCGAGATTGTTAGCGGCTTGGTTTCCTCCCTGCGCGCCTATGGACCGTACGCTCGCGAAAGCGGCTGGATCTTCCTGGGGGTGGCGAGCACCGAGGTGCTGGCGCGCTTCTACGTCTTCGCCGTGGCGGGGACCGCAGGGGCGGTGGCCCTGGCCACGCTGTCAGCGACCCAACTGCTGCTACGCCCGCCGGCCCTGCTGGCCTCGTCCTGGGCGATGGCGGCGCGACCGGATCTGGTCGCGCGGCGCGAGGCGGGCGACGCCAAGGGCCTGGCCTGGCTGCTGTCGCTGGCGGCGCTGGGCGGGGTGGTCGTCACCGGGGTCTGGACCAGCGCTGTCGTCGTCGCCTGGCCTTTCATTTCCGGCCATGTGTTCGGCGGCAAGTACCTGGGCGAGGCGGGGCTGGTGATGCTCTGGGGCCTGTGCGCGGCGACCAGCTTCGTCCAGATCGTGATCAACACCGGCCTGCAGTCGATAAAGGCGTTCAAGGCCCTGGCCCTGGCCAACGCCGGGGCCTCGCTGATCGCCATGAGCGCGATCCTCGTCGGTCTGAACCTGGCGGGGCCGCGAGGCGCGGTCCTGGGAACGGCGGTGGGTCAGGCGGCGGAGGCGGCGGCCATGGCGGCCTTGCTCATCGTACTTCTGCGGCGCGGTCACGGGACTGCGCGTCAATCAGCACTCCGGTGAGCAGGATCAGAAATCCAAACAGGGAATTGGCGGTGAAATAGCTGCTCTCCATGAAGTTATGGACGAAGACAGCCAAGGCGAAGATGCCGAGAAACAGGGCCAGGCCATCGTTGCGCGCGCTGATCCGCACCAGATCCCAGGCCTTGCCGATCCAGCGAAACAGCACGGCCAGCCCGCCGGCCAGCCCGATCAGCCCTGTGGTGACCATCAGGTCGATATAGCCATTGTGCGAACCGTTGGTGGCGGCGTCAGGCTGGGCGAACCACAGGTCCGCCTTGAGGCTGGGCTGCAGGCGCGGGTCGATATCCCAGAAGGAGCCGAAGCCCAGGCCGCGCCAGGGATGGGCGGCGAACTCCTCGAGCGCGAACTTCCACACGTCCGTGCGCATGGTGAAGGTCACGGTGCGGATCGGGCCGAGCGGGTCGGCGCCGATCGCCAAGTGTATCGCCGTCCAGGCGAACAGGGCGCCGATCACAAGCACGATCGCCACGAGCATCGCTGACCAACGCACGCCGGGTCGGGCGCGCGAGAGGAAGGCCAGGACCGGCGCGACGGCCAGCAGGCCACCGAGAATGATCATGCTGGTCTTGGACAGGCTGGCCACCAGCAGCAAGATCGACAGGCCGGCGAGGCCGCCCCAGATCGTTCGCCCCCGAGTTCGTGTTTGGGCCAGGGTCTGGGCGCCGCAGGCCAGCGCCGCGAACAGGGCGGCGGCGCCGAGGGTGTTCTTGTGCGAGTGAATGGCGGCCAGGCCGATCTCCGTCATGGAAAGACCGGGCGCCGCCACCCAGGACAAGGCGTCCACCACCATGACGAAGCCGCCCGCCCCCGCCATCAGGGCCAGGACCTTGCGTCGGTCTTCAATCCCCACGGCGATGGTGACGCAGATCACCAACCCGACCACATAGAGAATGAACCGGCGGTTCGAGGCGGCTGGGTCTAGGGCCCAACCCGTGGTCAGGCCGAACCAGATGAAAAGAGCGATGAGCGGCCAGGTGGCCAGGGCCACATCGATCACCCGCCGCCAGCGCAGTAGCAGAATCGGGCCGCCCAGAGCCATCAGGCCCAGCCAGGCGTAGCGGTTGATGGGCGACAGTTCGGTGCCGCCCGTGGCCTCGTCGATATTCAGGCCGCGTGAGTAGGGCGAAGGGCCGATCAGCACGTAGAGCAGGGTCAGAACCAGCAGCACCGAGGCGAGGCGCTCCAGCGCCAGGGCGATCCAGGCCTCGCGACGACGGCGACGCTCGACGAGGTTGTCCCGCCAGACGCCGGCCGCGATCCTGACGCCGAGTTCAGACATGGGTCGGCTTCAACAGGCCGAGCCGCAGGCGGAGGGCGTCGCGCAAGGCCAGACCCAGGCCGAACATGCCGCGCACCAGATAGCGCTTCCACAGCCGCTTGGGCTCGGTGGCCAACCGGTAGAGCCAGACCAGGCCCGAATGCTCCATCCAGTCGGGCGCGGGATTAGCCGCTCCGGTCAGGACGGTGAGCGAACTGCCGATGCACAGGGCCAGGCCCGTGGCACGGCCGTCCGCGATCAGGCGCTGGCAAAACTTCTCCGACTGCGGCGGGCCCATGGCCACGAAGATGAAGCGCGCGGGATTGGCGGCGACGAAGGCGATCGCCTCGTCCACGGCGTCGGGCTTGTTGATGAAGCCCATGGGCGGGATGTGCTGCTTGAGGTTGGTCAGGCCGTACTGGGCGCGCAGGTCGGCGATCATCGGCTCGGCGCCGCCGATCACGGTCAAGGCCGTGTCGGGCTTGATGACCTGATCGAACAGGGCGCGGACCACATAGGCCCCGGGGGCGAAATGCAACTCCAGTCCGCCCAGCCGCGCGGCGCGGCCGAGGATGCGGCTGTCATTGGTGCTGATGAAGCAGGTATCGCCACAGGCGGCGAACTCAGCGTCGCGACGGCGCAGCCAGGCATGCTCGGCGTTCGGCGTGACGAAGGCCGAGAGCGGCGCCTGGGCCGGCCGTTCAGCCAGGGCGCGCACGCTCGCCTCCACGGTCATCGGCGTGAAGCGCAGGCCGGCGAAGCGGACGGAGGGGAATGGAGCGGACACGATCTACCTGCGAGCTTAAGGCTTTCGCGACCGGCTGCGACGATATTCGCCGCGCGCCAGTCATCGAAGGCGTGCTTAAAGCCTAGCCGTAATGACTGATACCCTGGAACCCTTGGTTTTCGCCGGCGGACGCGACGTGAGGACGCAACTGGCGATCAAGCGCGCCATCGACATCGTCTTGTCGGGCCTGGGCCTGGTGTTTCTGTCGCCCGCCCTGCTGCTCATCATGCTGCTGGTGAAGACGACCTCGCGCGGGGACGTCTTCTACACCTGCCATTGGGTGGGTCAGGGCGGCCGGCGGTTCGACGGCTACAAGTTCCGCACAATGGTCGCCGACGCCGACGTCCAGGAGGCGGCTCTGCAACATCTCAACGAGATGGAGGGGCCGGCTTTCAAGCTGACCAACGATCCGCGCATCACGCCGCTGGGCCACGTCCTTCGCAAGTACAGCCTGGATGAGCTGCCGCAACTGTGGAGCGTGCTGAAGGGGGACCTGAGCCTGGTCGGGCCGCGTCCGCCGCGGGTTCACGAGTACGAGCAGTTCACCGCCTTCCAGCGCCAGAAGCTCACCGTGCAGCCGGGCATCACCTGCCTGTGGCAGGTGGAGGGGCGGCACCGGATCAACAACTATGACGACTGGGTCGAGCGCGACCTGGAATACATCCGCACCTGGTCGCTGGGACTGGATCTGATGATCCTGGCCAAGACCGCCGGGGTGGTGATCAAGGGCACCGGCATATGAGCGTCGATATCAGCGTCGTGGTGCTGAGCTATGATCGCGTGCATCTGCTGGAGCGCACCCTGAAGGCGCTCTTCGCCGACACGCCCCGCGCGCGTTTTGAGGTGGTGGTGGTCGACAACCATCCCGAGCGGCTGGCCCGCGCCCTGGTCGAGGGACTGGCGGCGAAGGCGTCTTCGCCCGTGACTTATCTGGCCGACGCGCGGCGCAACGTCTCCATCGTCCGCAACCTAGGGATCAAGGCCGCCCAAGGCCGCTATGTGGCCTTCGTGGACGACGACGAAGCGCCGCGGGCAGGGTGGATCGACGCCCTGACCGACTGTCTGGACCGCACCGGCGCGGACGCCTGTTTCGGCCCCAAGCTTCCCCAGTTCGAGAGCGGACATCCGCCGGCCTGGGACCCGCAGGGCTGGCGCTACACCCTCGACTTCCAGATGGAGGCCGACGAGCCGATCCACATGTTCGGTCGGGTCCGCAAGAAGGGCAAAGGCCTGGGCAGCGGCAATTCCGCCTACCGCGTGGCCACCTGTCTCGACATCCCCGAGCCGTTCGACGTGTCCTATGGCGACGCCAATGGCGAGGACACCCAGCTGCTCTTCCGCCTGGCCCTGGCAGGCCGCCGGTTCGTCTGGACGCCGCACGCGGTGGTGGTCGAGTTCATCGAGACCGACCGCACCAAGCCCGATTACATGATCACCCGCATGAAGCGCGGCTCGCAGCACTATGCGGCCTCTCGGATCGGCACCAGCGACGCCAAAACTTGGACGCGGGTGAAGGTGAGCTTCCTGGGTCTGGCCCAGTTCATGGTCCACCTGGGGCTGTTCGTGGTCAGCGGCGAATTCGCCAAGCCCGATCGCATCGACAACCGCATCGGCATGGCCAAGGGCCTGGGCAAGCTGACCTGGCGCGCGCCGATCGGCTTTATCGACGAGAAGGCCGTCTAGGCGCTGAGCGACGGCTCCTTGATGTAGCCCACCTGGCGGCGGGCCAACTTCCCCAGCCCGTTGGCCATGAGCAGCCGTCCCTTCAGCCGTCGCTCCGAGCCGAACTCGAGGGTCGCGGCGGCGAGGGCTACGCCTACAGCGACCTGGATCAAGCCCTTGAGCTTCAACACCAGCCCCACCCTCTCCGGAGTGGGTGAGTGGGCGAGGTAGATGTTGCAGTAGTGCTGCGCCTCGCGCTTGGCGCGGATCAAGCGATAGGCCGCCAGAGTGCGATGGGCCGGCACGGTTTCGGTCACGCGGGCCTGCGGACACCAGACGATGCGGCGGCCCTGGGTGTAGAGGCGCACCATCAGCTCGGCGTCTTCGCCGCCTGCATCGCCAAAGGACTCGTCGAACGCCTGGGGCGTCGGAAAGCAGGTCGCGACCTTGAACAGCGAGTTGCCGGTGCCGAGGCCGAACCGCGGCTTGCCGTCCTCGCGCACCAGCGACACCAGCGCCCCGGGGGGCAGATCCAGGCGGCGCACGAAAGACTCGCCATCGGGGTCGAAGGCGGGCGGGGCGCCGGCGGCGAAGATCGCGGTCCGCAAACCGACGGCCACATCGGCGTCGGCGGCGCGCAAGGCGCCGACCAGTTGGTCGGTCCAGTCGAGATCAGCGACCTCGTCATCATCGATGAAGGCGATCATCGCGCCGCGCGCGCTGGCGATGCCGGCGTTGCGCAGGGTCGACATGTTGCGGGTCAGATCGGCTTGCCAGCGGACGGGAATGGCGGATGCAGCCGCGACAGCCTGAGCGACCTGCAAGCCCGCGCCGTCCGGATGATTGTCGGTGACCAGTATCTCGAACGACAGGCCAAGCCGGTTCTGTTGCGCCAGACAGGACTGAAGGGTCTTGGCCAGCAATTCGGGCCGATCATAGGTGGCGATGGAGATCGTCAGGTCCAAGGAAGGCTCCCGCTGGCGCGACCCGGTTTGAGCGGGTCAGCGGCGGAAGGCAAGCCCCGGGACGACGGCGCCGACAATATGGCGCGCACTGAATTTCCAAATCTAGTTTTGGTTGCAATTTGAGTGAAAGCCTATCGCCCAAATGTAAATTAACCTTACGGACAACAATACGATGTTGCGCAACTTGGTCGCATGGACCAAACGCCCCACTCCAAGTATTCGCACGCCTCGAATGCGGCAGCTTGGCCGTCGCCGATCAATCGCGATTACTATTAAGGGGGCCATCCGTGGGTCAGTTTCAGGCTGAAATTCGCACCGACCGCGCAGATCGTGCGCCTGTAAAGCTTAAGCTTTTTGGGGACGGGGCAAGCCTCGACGACTTCGCCAAGCTACATGCGGAAGGCCGGGTCACGGGCTTCACGACCAATCCGACCCTGATGTACCGGGCCGGAATCACCGACTACGCCGCCTTCGCCCACAAGTTGCTGGCCGTGATCCCCGACATGCCGATCTCCTTCGAGGTGTTCTCGGACGATTTCGAGGAGATGGAGCGCCAGGCGCGCCTGATCGCCAGCTGGGGCGAGAACGCCTACGTCAAGATTCCGATCACCAACACCAAGGGCGAAAGCAGCCTGCCGCTGGTGGAGAAGCTGTCGCGCGAAGGCGTGAAGCTGAACGTCACCGCCATCCTCACCCTGGCCCAGGCCGCCGGCACCATCGCCGCTCTGGACGTGAAAACGCCGGGCATCGTTTCGATCTTCGCGGGTCGCATCGCCGACACCGGCGTCGACCCCATGCCGATCATGCGCGCCGCGGTGGCCATGGCCGCCGACAAGCCAAAGGCCGAGATCCTGTGGGCCAGCACGCGTGAAGTGCTGAACATCTACCAGGCCCGCGATTGCGGCTGCCACATCATCACCGCCACGCCGGACATCCTGAAGAAGATGGACATGGCCGAGATGGACCTGCGCGAACTGTCGCTTGAGACCGTCGCCATGTTCCGCCGCGACGCCGTCGCCGCCGGATTCAGCCTCTAGCCATGCCGGGCCGTCGCGCCATCTTTCTGGATCGCGACGGCGTGCTCAATCGCGTGGTGTGGCGCGACGGCAAGCCCGCCTCGCCTCGCCATGTGGACGAACTGCAGATCGTCACCGGCGTGGAGGCCGCCCTGCGGGACCTAAAGGCCATGGGCTTTCTGCTCTTCGCCGTGACCAATCAACCGGACGTACGTCGCGGCCTGATGACCGACGCGGCGCTGGACGAACTGCACGCGGCCCTGGCGCGCGCCCTGCCGCTGGACGAGATCGCCGCCTGCCGCCACGACGACCGCGACGGCTGCGCCTGCCGCAAGCCCAAGGCTGGCCTGCTGCTCGATCTGGCCGAGCGCTGGAACATCGACCTGGCCGGCTCGTGGATGGTCGGCGACATGGATCGCGACACGATCTGCGGCCGCGCCGCGGGCGTCTCCACCATCCTGCTGGCGCGTCCCTACAACAGCGCCGCCGGCGCTGACCGCGTGGTTGACGACCTCACCGGCGCGGTGCGCGCCATCACCCAAGACACCCTGCAAGAAACCTAAGGCTCCCCCATGTTCGTCGACCACTTCCTGGATGCGGTGAACCGCGCCGTCGCCGCCCTCGATCGCGCCCAGATCGACGCCATGGCCGAGGTCCTGGCCGGCCGTCGCGCCGCTGGCGGGCGCCTGTTCATCATCGGCGTCGGCGGCAGCGCCGGGCATGCCAGCCACGCCACCAACGACTTCCGCAAGATCTGCGGCTTCGAGGCCTACTGCCCGACCGACAACGTCTCGGAGCTGACCGCCCGCATCAATGACGAGGGGTGGGAAGGCACGATGTCGACCTGGCTGGAGACCAGCCGCCTGAAGGCCGAAGACGCGCTGCTGATCTTCTCGGTGGGCGGCGGCAGCGTCGAGCCGCCGGTCAGCGCCAACATCGTCCGCGCCCTGCAGCTCGCCCAAGAGCGCGGTTCGGCCATCACCGGCATCGTCGGCCGCAACGGCGGCTACACCGCCCAGGTCGCCGACGCCTGCGTGATCATCCCGACGGTCGATCCGCAGCTGATCACCCCGATCGTCGAGGGTCTGGCCGCCGTGGTCTGGCACCTGCTGGTCAGCCACCCGGCCCTGGCCCTGCACAAGGGGCACTGGGAGCAGATCGCCCCGGTTCAGGCGTCCGCCGCGGAATGATTTCAACGCGTACTCCCCTGCGCGTCACCCTTGGCGGCGGCGGCACGGACCTGGAAAGCTACTATCGCCACGGCGGCGGCTTCATCTTCGCCATGGCGCTGGACAAGTACATTCACATCACCGCCCACCGCCCGGCCTTCGAGCGGCGGGTGCTGATCCACGGTCCGCACCCGGAAGCCGCCGAGCGCAGCCTGGACATTCAGCACGAGCTCGTCCGCGAGGCGCTGCTGCGTCACGGCCTGCATGACCGTGTGGAACTGGCGTCCATCGCCGACATCGCCGGCGGCACGGGCCTGGGGTCGTCGAGCTGCTTCCTCGTCGGCTTCCTGCACGCCCTGCACGCGCTGAAGGGGGAACGGCCGACGGCCGCCCAATTGGCGGAGGAGGCCTGCACCCTGGAGATCGACGTCCTCAACAAGGGCATCGGCAAGCAAGATCAGTACATGGCCGCCTTCGGGGGTCTGACGACCCTGGACATCGCCGCGGATGGCAAGGTGACCGTGGGCAAGGTCGAGCTGGACCCCGAGGTCGAGGCCGCGTTCGTGCGCCACACGCACATCTACTACACCGGCCTTCGCCGCGATGCGGCCGTGATCCTGGAAGACCAGCACAAGGCCATGCTCAGCGACGACGAGCAGGACGAGGCCAAGCGCCGCGCGACCGAGAACCTGGGCTTCATCAAGGACCTCGGCTACCGCATCCGCGACGCCTGGAAGGCTGGCGACCTGGAAGGCTGGGGCGGCATGCTCGACGAGCACTGGCGTCACAAGAAGCAACTGTCGTCCAAGATCAGCTGGCCGGCCATCGACCAGCTCTATGACGAGGTCCGCCGCGCCTATGGCGTGACCGGCGGCAAGGTGATCGGCGCCGGCGGCGGCGGCTTTTTGATGCTGTTCACGCCGGGCGACGGGGAAGCGCTGGAAGCCTACATGGCGCGCAACAACATGCCGCGCCTGCGCTACGGCATCGACCGGGGCGGGACGCGCATCCTGGAGGCCGTCGGCGCATGATCGAGCGGCGCGCCATCACCGCGATGCGCGCCCGCGCGCCCCTGCGTCTGGGCTTGGCAGGCGGCGGCACCGATCTGTCGCCCTACTGCGACCAGTATGGCGGCGCGGTCCTGAACGTCACCATCGACCGCTTCGCCTTCGCGCACGTCAGCCCGTCGGAGGACGGTGACATCGTCTTCCGGGCGAGCGACCTGGGCGAGGAAGAGCGCTATCGCGCCGGCGACGACATCGACGGCGGCGTAGGCCTGATCCTGCACAAGGCGGTCTATCACCACTTCGTGGAGACCTATCTGGACGGCCGGCCGATCCCGTTGGTGGTGTCCACCACCGCCGACGCGCCGCCCGGGTCGGGGCTAGGGTCATCTTCGGCCGTGGTCGTGGCGCTGATCGAGGCGTTCCGCGCCGCGCTTGACGCGCCACTCGGCCCCTACGAAGTCGCGCGCCTGGCCTTCGAGATCGAGCGCCTGCGCCTGGGTCTGGCCGGTGGTCGACAAGACCAGTACGCGGCGGCGTTCGGCGGCCTGAACTACATCGAGTTCCTCGACGGGGAGAGGGTGGTGGTCAATCCGCTGCGCGCCTCGCGCGATCACCTGATCGAGCTGGAGTCTTCGCTGGTCGCCTGCTTCACAGGCCAGTCGCGCCGATCCGAGACCATCATCCGCGAACAGCTCAAGGGGCTGAACGCCGACGATCCGGTGACCATGGAGAGCATGCACGCCCTGAAAGCCGATGCGACCTCCATGAAGGCGGCGGTCCTGGCCGGGGACGTGCGCGAGGTGGCCGAGATTCTGAACCGTTCGTGGCGCGCCAAGAAGCGCACCGCCAGCGGCGTGACCACCGACGAGGTCAACCGCCTGTACGAGATCGCCATGGCGGCGGGCGCCTGGGGCGGCAAGGTGTCGGGCGCCGGCGGCGGCGGCTTCCTGATGCTGCTCACCGACCCCGAGAACCGCTATCGCCTGGTCGAGGCGTTGAACGCCGCGGGTGGACAGGCGGGGGCGGTCAAGTTCACCTATGACGGCGCCGAGGCCTGGCGCGTCCGGCGCTGAGCATATTGACCCCATGAAGCAGTGCGTGATCCTGGCGGGCGGACGAGGGACACGTCTGGGATCACTCACCGACGCCCTGCCCAAGCCGCTTCAACCGGTCGCGGGCCGCCCGTTCATGGCGCACCTGTTCGCCAAGGCCGCGAATAGCGGTTTCACCGAGCTTGTGTTGTTGGCCGGCTATCGAGCCGAGGCGATCGAGGCGTTCGCGCAGGAGGAAGTCCGTCGGTTTCCCGGCCTGACGGTCAGCCTGTCGGTGGAGCCCGAGCCGCTCGGCACCGCCGGCGCCCTGGCCCATGCGAGTGACCGCCTCGATCCGCGCTTCCTGCTGGTCAACGGCGACACCTGGTTCGACTTCGACTGGCGTGCGCTGCGGCTGGGCGACGGTGCGATGATGGCCATGGCCCTGCGTCATGAACCGCATGCCGACCGCTATGAGACCGCGCAACTGACCGGCGACAGGATCACGGCGCTGGAGCCGCGCGATCCGGCGCGGGCCGGCGGCCTGATCAACGGCGGCGTCTACGCCGTCGATCGGCGAGCGCTCGCCGACGGGGAGAGCTCCCTGGAGCAGCAGACCCTGCCGCGCCTTTGCCGCGAGGGCAGGCTGGCGGGCGCGCGCTTCGACGGCGCCTTCATCGACATCGGCGTGCCGGAAAGTCTGGCCGCGGCGCAGGCACTGGCGTTTCCCGAGGCCTGAACTTCAAAGCCGGCGCGCTTTTATACAAGCGCCACTTCGGAAATGGGCGGACTGTGGCGATCAGCAATCACTTCGGCTGATGGGGTTCGTGATGGTCCTGTTCTATTTCACCCTCTTCCACAGCGCCTTGGCGATCATCGCCCTGGTCGCCGGCCTCTTCGCCACGGCCGCACTGGTGGGCGTGGCGGTCCGAAAATTCTGGACGCCGCTGTTCCTGGTCACAGGGGTGGCGACCACGGCTACCGGCTTCATGTTCCCGCTGCCCGGAATCACGCCGGCGGTCGCGGTGGGGATCATTTCGACCCTGGTCTATCTGGCGATGCTGGTCGCCAGGCTGCGCGGCTTCAACGGGCTGTGGCGCAAGGTCTATGTGGGCGGCGTGGTGGCCAACGCCTACTTTCTGGCCTTCGTGGCCGTGGCCCAAGCCTTCACAAAGATCGCGGCGCTGCAGGCTCTCGCCCCGACGCTGTCGGAGCCGCCTTTCGCCGCCAGCCAGGCGATCGTGCTGGCGATTTTCGTCGGCCTTGGCCTTGCCGCACTGCGCGGCGATCGTCGCGCGCCGGTCGCCGTCGCTTAGGGCCTACTGGCCACGCCTCAGGCGGTCCTGCATCTGCCGGACCGCTTCTTCGCGTCCCTTGACCACCGACCGCTGGATCGTCTCCACGTCATAGTCCGCCTGGCTGGTGACGCAGGCGAAGTAGTCGGTGACCGCTCGGTTGTAGGCGGCGATGGCGTAGGTGGTGTTGCGTGCGGGCCGGCGCGGCTCCGGACAGGAAGGCGTCCAGACGACGCCCCCGGCGCGAGTTTCGAGCCGCCCCTTCGTGGTGTCCATGGACTGCGCGCCGGCGGCGCCCGCCACCAACAGAGGGATCATCGCGGCCAGCAGCAGAACACGCATGGGGAGCTCCCGTGAAGGTGACTTCCCAGTCGCTAGCGCGCGTCGGCGGCGTTGGAAAGTCGCCTATCCCCCGAACACGAAGTCGGGCTTGTAGTAGCCGGCGCTGGCGGCGGTGATATCGATGGCGAAGGGGGCCGAGCCGTCGGCGAGGTCTGTGAGCCAGGCGGCGTTGGTGCGGGCCATGACGCCCAGGTCGCCCTTCTCAGCCTCGGCCAGCAACCAGCCAACCATGGCGGCCTTGGTCCCCTGGCCGGTGAGGCCGTCGCCGCCGTAGCTGGCGAAGTAGGCGTCGCGACCGCCGGACAGCAGGGCCGTGACCTTGGCGTCGGTGGGCGTGCCGCCGAAGATCTCGCCATAGGCCTTCTTGGTGGCGTCGAAGAGATTGAGGCCGCCGTACTCGGCCTGGAAGGCGGCCTTACCCTCGCCGTCGCGGCCCAGATTGACCGCGAAGTTGATGTAGCGGTTCTCCAGATTGAAAGACTGGAAGTAGGCCGAGTTGAGATTGTTGGCGTTGGGGCCGGTCGGCGAGACGAGATAATCGATCCCCGCCGAGCCTGGGATCTTGCCGGTGAAGAACAGGTAGCTGAGCGTCGCCACCGAAGTGGTCGCATCCGCCGCCTTGACGATCTCGGCCACGGCCGCCGCTTGGGTCAGCGTTCCGGCGGAAATCTTGGCCGAAAGGTCATTGGCCATGGCTTGGCTGGTCGTGCGCAAGATGCTGCTGGCGGCTGTCACGATCGCCGCGTTTGGGGGCGCCGGCGGTTCGGCCAGATAGACCCGGAACTGCTCGACACCGTTGTAGAGACCGCGAATGGCGAAGATGTCCATGCGGCCGTCGCCGTTGAGATCGGCGGCGTGGAACTTGTCGTACTGCTGGGCGCCCGGCAGGTAGCTGGCCGCGGCCTGGGTGAACTTGCCCGTCCCGTCGTTGAAGAAGACCGGCCGGCTCGCGCCGTTGGAAAACAGCAGATCCACCGCGCCGTCGCCATTCAGGTCCGCCACTTGGGTGCGGGTGCGCCATTCCTCCGCTGCCTGCGACGGCAGACGCTGGGCGGTCTCGTCGCGGAAGCTCCCGGCTCCGTCGTTGATCCAAATCTGGGTCGTTCCGGGCTTGAAGAGATCGACCACCGTGGTGAGGACGAGATCGAGCCTTCCGTCTGCGTTCAGGTCGGCGGCCTTGGCGTCGATAACGGTCTCCAAGGCGCCGTTCTTGGGCATTGCGAAGGACGAAAGGGCCTGACTGAAGCCGCCCTTGCCATCGTTCTTGAGGATACGGGCGCTCTGGGCATGGGTGTTGTTGGGCGTCACCAGCAGATCCAGGTCGCCATCCGCGTCCGCATCGAAGAGGAGGCTCGCGGGCGAATTGTATTGCGCCGTCGCGAGGTCCGTAGGCAGACCGCCGCGGCTCAGGGTGAAGTTCGCGGCGCCGTCATTGAGAAGGAAGTACGAAGCCTCTTCGGCCCCGCCGTTGTAGTTGCCGACATAGAGATCGATGTCGCCGTCGCCGTCGATATCGCCCGCCGCGGCCGAATGGCTGAAGTCCTTCAGGGTCGGCAGGCGGCCCGTGGCGTCGATCGAGCTCGTCGCGCCCGAGGAAAGCAGGAGCGCGTTGCGCGCGCCGGGGAATGGCGCCGCGTCATAGCCATGATCGGCGAAGAATGCGTCAGACCGACCATCCTTGTTGAGATCGGCGACCACGATCTGCCGCCCATGAACGGTCACCGGAGGCTGAGCGCCGACGATGGCGGTCGTGGCGTCGGTAAAGCCGCCCCGCCCGTCTCCCGCCAGAATGCGGATCGGAACAGCCCGGTCCTCCAGGGGATAGAGAAAGTAGGACAGGACGACGTCCAGCCTCCCGTCGCCATTGAAATCGGCGATGGCGATCTCGTGGTCGTAGGCCGTCGCAAAGCCGGCGCGGACCGGCAGGGTGAAGTCCCTCGAAGTGAACGCAGCCATGTAGCCCCCGATTGTCTGTCAGAGGAACTTGGCATTCCTGATTCCAGCCGGGAGCCCCCGTTTGGGGGATGCTCTTTTAGCCCCCGAACACGAAGTCGGTCTTGTAGTAGCCGGCGCTGGCGGCGGTGATGTCGATGGCGAAGGGGGCCGAGCCGTCGGCAAGGTCTGTGAGCCAGGCGGCGTTGGAGCGGGCCATGACGCCCAGGTCGCCCTTTTCAGCCTCGGCCAGCAACCAGCCGACCATGGCCGCCTTGGTGCCCTGACCGCCGACGCCGTCGCCGCCGTAGCTGGCGAAGTAGGCGTCGCGGCCGCCCGACAGCAGGGCCGTGACCTTGGCGTCGGTGGGCGTGCCGCCGAAGATCTCGCCATAGGCCTTCTTGGTGGCGTCGAAGAGATTGAGCGCCCCGTACTCGGCCTGGAAGGCGGCCTTACCCTCGCCGTCGCGGCCCAGATTGACCGCGAAGTTGATGTAGCGGTTCTCCAGATTGAAAGACTGGAAGTAGGCCGAGTTCAGGTTGTTGGCGTTGGGGCCCGTCGGCGAAACGAGATAGTCGATCCCCGCCGAGCCCGGGATCTTGCCCGTGAAGAACAGGTAGCTGAGCGTCGCCACCGAAGTGGTGGCGTCCGCCGCCTTGACGATCTCGGCCACGGCCGCCGCTTGGGTCAGCGTTCCGGCCGAGACCTTAGCGGAGAGGTCGCCAGCGAGCGCGTTGCTGGACGCCCGCAGGATGGCGGTGATCGCGGTCGCGACGGCCGGGTTCGCCGGGGCTGGCATACCCGGAAGCGGCGCGGTGTTGATCACAGTGTAGGTGGCGTAGGTCGCCGGCTCCGTAGTCGGCCACCGGGTAAACGGCGTCTGGACCTGGCCCACGAAGTCGATGGCGCCGGACTTGTCCAGATCGATGGGGAACAGCCGCGCGGGAAAGGGCCGCTGCTGAAAGGCTTCGGTGTTCTCGAACCCGGCCAGTTGGTACGGCTTGACATCCGCATAGGCCGACTGCGGCAACCAAGTGAACTTGCCCACGCCGTCATTGAGAGCGATCGCCGCGCCGCCGCCCGTCGCAACGCCGCTGGAGTCAAAGCCGGTATCGGTGTTGTGGCTGAGGTCGATATCACCGTCGCCATCGAAATCAGCGAGATAGATCTCCCCCTCGCCCCACCACTTGTCGCGCGGACCGTTGTCGATGCGGGATGCGGTCTCGTCGGCGAACTGGCCGGCGCCTTTGTTGATCAGGATCTGGACCCCGGCGCCCTGATAGTAGGGTTCCGACCGGGTCTGGGTCACGATGATGTCGAGCTTGCCGTCGCCGTTGACGTCCGCCATTTCCGCATCGTTAGGCTTGGTGTTGGCCCCGTACAGACCTTGGGGAATCGTCTGCATCTGCCAGCCTGATGCCTGGCCGTTCCATCGCGACAGAGCCAGCATCTGGGCCCCGTCGATATAGGCCGCGAAGATGTCGGCCTTGCCGTCGCCGTCCACGTCCCCGATCGCCGAAGCCGTCAGAATGGTGTGGCTAGGCTTGACCGCATCGGGCAGGGCGGCGGTGGCGGCGGTAAATTTTCCCTTGCCGTCGTTGAGGAACAGCAGCTTGCCGCTGAAGAGGTCCTTGTCGCCGTCGCCATCGACGTCACCCACCGAGATCTCATGGCCGACCGCATAGCCCGGGGGCGGGGCGAAAGCTTCCTGACCCTGGATGTTGGCGGTGGCGTTGACGATCCGGCCGTCGGGGGCCGACAGCATCAGGACGATGGGGTCGTACTTGGTTGTGAAAGTTCCGTCGGTGTTGCGCTGGTTCAGGCCTTCGCTGGCCTGGACGATGTCGTCCACGCCATCGCCGTTCAGGTCCGCGACAGCGAAGCGTTGCCCCTTGAAGATCGCCGGCACGGCGTCGGCCTCGGCGCTGGTCGCCTGCCGCAGACCGCCCTTGCCATCATTCAGATAAAGGCTCGGCGCCACCATCGCCTGTCGAGGAAGGGTGTGAGGGAAAGCCACCCAGCCCAGAATGATGTCCTGGCGCCCGTCGCCGTTGAAGTCGCCGACTCCGCTGTACGGCATCCCCAGGGAAAAGATGCCGGCTTCGTGCCGATCATTCGCTGTGGGGTAGTAGTAGACGCCGTGATCCTCGCGGATCGATCGCGTCTCGATCCCGAACTGGGCGACCTTGTAGTAGGCGCTTGCGATCGGCGGCTTGGTGGTGCTGAGAGTCGGAGTGGCCATGAGTCGCCTCGGCTGATGTCGCAGCCGAGGCTTAGGGGTCTGACCGTCGCGCGCATCCCCCGTTTGGGGGATGCTCTTTTAGCCCCCGAACACGAAGTCGGGCTTGTAGTAGCCGGCGCTGGCGACGGTGATGTCGATGGCGAAGGGGGCCGAGCCGTCGGCAAGGTCTGTGAGCCAGGCGGCGTTGGAGCGGGCCATGACGCCCAGGTCGCCCTTTTCAGCCTCGGCCAGCAGCCAGCCGACCATGGCGGCCTTGGTCCCCTGGCCGGTGAGGCCGTCGCCGCCATAGCTGGCGAAGTAGGCGTCGCGACCGCCCGACAGCAGGGCCGTGACCTTGGCGTCGGTGGGCGTGCCGCCGAAGATTTCGCCGTAAGCCTTCTTGGTGGCGTCGAAGAGATTGAGGCCGCCGTACTCGGCCTGGAAGGCGGCCTTACCCTCGCCGTCGCGGCCCAGATTGACCGCGAAGTTGATGTAGCGGTTCTCCAGATTGAAAGACTGGAAGTAGGCCGAGTTCAGGTTGTTGGCGTTGGGGCCCGTCGGCGAAACCAGGTAGTCGATCCCCGCCGAGCCTGGGATCTTGCCCGTGAAGAACAGGTAGCTGAGCGTCGCCACCGAGGTGGTCGCATCCGCCGCCTTGACGATCTCGGCCACGGCCGCCGCTTGGGTCAGCGTTCCGGCGGAAATCTTGGCGGAGAGGTCGGCCTCAAGCGTCGCATTGGCGCCGCGCAGGATCGAGGTGATCCCAGTGGTCACGGCCGCCACGGGCTGATTGGAGCCGCCGCCGGTCAGGCTGACCGTCTTGTCGGAGAACTTCAGGGTCTCGATTCCGGTGAGGGTGTCGGTCCCCTCTGGTGAGCCCGCCCGGTTGTCGGTCACCGTCCAGCCGGCGGCGGTCTGGGTCCAGCTGTAGCTGGTGGACGGTCCGACATAGACGACGGTGTCGGCCCCAGCGCCGCCATCGATGCGGTCGGCGCCGCCGTGCCCGAACAGGATGTCAGCTCCAGCCGAGCCGGTGATCTCGTCTGCGCCCGAGAGAATGCTTCTGACGGCGGAAGCGGTGTCGTTCGCGGTGATCCAGGCCAGGAACTGTGTCACCGGCGTGGTGAAGTCGCTGGCCGTCCAGATCAGGGTGTTGGCCACCCGCACCTCGATGCGGTTCAGCGTGCCGCCCGAGACGTCCGCGCCGGAATAGGTGAATGTCCCGCCGAAGGTGTCGGTGTCGCCGCCGCCGTAGGAGACGACGATCTGGCTCGGCGTCGCGCTGGTGATGTCGCCTTCGGCGATGCCGCCGATATCCATGGCGTTCATGTCAAAGCCGGCGACGGCTCCCGCGGTTACTTTCGTCATCAGTTCGATCTCCCGGCCACTCCACGCGGCACGGAGCCTGTCTGCGACGGGTCGAGAGAAGCGGCACCCCCCATTTGGGTTATATCGAACGACGGATCGCGACCCTTGTTTTGGCTGTGACGACGCCACAGCCCTGCACAGATTCCGCCGCTTCATGCCGCAAATGGACGCTAGACGCCGAAAGCGGCGTGGACGCCGCCGGATTTCCCTGTGAAAAAGGCGCCCAAAATAACAGTGGGGGACGCATGAACCGTCTGTTCGCCTATCTCATCGTCGGATCCATGGTCCTCGGCGTCGTCGTCGGCTGGATCTGTCACGTCACGCTCCAGCCGGAGCAGATCGAACAGGTGGCCTCGGGCCTCAAGGTTCTGACCGATCTCTTCCTGCGCCTGATCAAGATGATCATCGCGCCACTGGTCTTCGCCACCCTGGTTTCGGGCATCGCCCACATGGAAGACGCGGGCGCCATCGGGCGCGTGGGCGTCAAGACCATGGGCTGGTTCATCGGCGCCTCGATCGTGTCGCTGACCATCGGCCTGATCATGGTCCACATCATCTCGCCGGGATCGGGCCTGTCCCTGACGCCGCCGCCGGTGACCGAGAGCTCGGGCATCGAGACGACGGCCTTCACCCTGGGCAACTTCATCACCCATCTGGTTCCCGCCTCGGCCATCGACGCCATGGCGAAGAACGAAATCCTGCAGATCGTGGTGTTCTCGATCTTCGTCGGCACGGCCGTGGCCGCCATCGACGACAAGGCCCCGGCGGTCCTGACCCTGGTCGAGCAGATCACCACCATCATGCTGAAGGTCACCGGCTATGTGATGAAGCTGGCGCCCGTCGCCATCTTCGCGGCCCTGGCCTCGACCATCGCCACCCAGGGCATCGGAGTGCTGGGCACCTACGCCAAGTTCGTCGGCGGCTTCTATCTGTCGCTCGGGGTGCTGTGGGGCCTGCTGTTCGCCGCCGCCTTCGCCTTCATCGGCATGCGGGCCGTGGGGCTGTTCAAGGAAATCCGCACCCCGGCGCTGCTGGCCTTCTCGGTCGCCAGCTCGGAAGCGGCCTATCCGCGGACGATGGAGATGCTGGAGAAGTTCGGCGTCAATCGCCGCATCGTCAGCTTCGTCCTGCCGCTGGGCTATTCGTTCAACCTCGACGGTTCGATGATGTACTGCACCTTCGCGGTGCTGTTCATCGCCCAGGTCTATGGCGTGGAGCTGTCCATCGCCCAGCAGATCACCATGCTGCTGCTGTTGATGGTGACGTCCAAGGGCATGGCCGGGGTGCCGCGCGCGTCGCTGGTGGTGATCAGCGCCACCCTGACCTACTTCAAGCTGCCCGAGGCTGGCCTGCTGCTGATCCTGGCGGTCGACCACCTGCTCGACATGGGCCGCAGCGCCACCAACGTCGTTGGCAACTCCGTCGCCGCCGTCGTGGTCGGCAAGTGGGAGAAGCAGCTGGGCGATCCGGTCGAGACCGTGGAGCCCGCCAAGGCGCACTAGCGCCTTGGCTTAGGGGCGCGTTAACCATACCGACAGAGAGTCCCGGTGAATCGCCGGATCAAGGAGCACGACCTTGAAGGTCAAGTACTTCACCCACGCCTGCTTCCAGGTCGTCACTGAACAGGGCGTGCGGCTGCTGTGCGATCCGTGGACCTACAACCCGGTCAGCAACATCCTGTGGCAATTTCCGGAGTGCCCGATCCCCCCTTCCGAGTATGTGGACCAGGACTATCTCTACATCTCGCACAATCACGCTGATCACTGGGACCCGCTGACGCTTCAGCATATCCCTCGGACCATTCCGGTTATCATCCGTGCCTATGGCGACATCGACAATCCGATGCGGCCAACGCTGCACAAGATGGGCTTCAACGTCATCGAGCTCGGGCACGGCGAAACCCGGCGCCTTGAGAGAGATCTGACGATCACGCTCTACGCCGACCTTCCCACGGTCGATAGCGCAGTGGTGATTTCCGACGAGCAGCACTCAGTCTTCCACCAGAACGACTGCATGATGGCCTTGGAGGAAGCGGAGAAGATCGGGGCTGCGCACAAGGTGGATGTCGCGCTACTTGGCGTCGTCAACTCCAGCATTTATCCCACGTTCTTTATCATGGACGAGGAGCGGAAGAAGAGCGAGACCGAGGTCCGCAAGCGCACGGTGCTGGAGCGAACCTCCGCCTACGGCAAGGCGATCAGGGCTCCCTATGTGATTCCTTGCGCCAGCGACCTCGTTTACATCCGCCTGCCCGAGACCGACGACTTCCTAGGTCCACATGCCGTGGAGTTCCGACAGTACGCCGCCGATCAAGGATTGGGCTTCGAAGTGCTCACGATGGCGCCTGGCGATACGCTAGATCTGGACGCCGTGCGCAAGGATTTCCAGCCAGCTTATTCCAGCCACGCTGAACTCGTCGAAAAGCTAAACGCAATGCGGCGCCGTCCGGACATCCAGCGCACACTTGCGGCCCAGGAAGCCTGGGAGGCCGGCTTCACCTATGACGAGGAGGCCTACGTTCCGGCGATGAACGCCTATGTCGAACATGTAAGCCGCAACTTCGAAAAGGTGTTCGAGAACTATACCGGCTCGTCGACCTCTCCCTATCGGGTCCTCTTCGCGGTCCACGACGAGCAGGGATTAAAGGGTTTTGAAGTCACGATCGACTTTGGTCGTCGGGCAATGGGCTTCGCTGCCGTCCCCTACACCACCTCCACCGATGGGCGGAACATGGTTATGGAGTTCAGCGCCAAGTGCCTCGCCATGCAGATGTCGTGTGCGATGGACATAGCCGACATTCGTTCAGGCTGGAGCCGGATCTATCGTCCGGGCGCGCTGACAGCCGAGGAGATCGCCTTCTGGTATGTGATGGCCCTCTTCAACCCCTTCCTGCAGGAACAAGGGCTGATGGTCCCCCATCCGCCTTTCGAGGGGCGTGTGTCCACCGTGTTTAGGGCTGAGCCGCCTTTCGCCGCCGAGGCGGCCTGACGCATGGGCGCCGCCCCCCCTGACTTTCAGGTTCAGGCGACCGGTATTCCAGGCGTGCGACGACTGGAGCCTGTGCCGGATCAGGCCTATCTCCATGAGTATTACGCCTCGACCTACTATGAAGCCTTGGCGCCCGGCGATCGGCGGCTGAACGCCGATCCCGACGCTGTCGAGGAAATGCGATGGATGCGCGAGTCCCCCCACGCTGACGTCATCGCGACCTTACGCGAACTGGGAGCGGGTTCTCGAACGCTCGACATCGGCTGCGGGCTCGGTGAACTCGTAGGGTCGCTTACCGATGCTGGCTTCGAAGCGCGGGGACTCGATCCATCCACCATGGCTGTGGAGCATGGCCGGGCGCTGGGCCGTAATTTGATCGCTTCCGACCTAGAGCCTTTCGCTGACGATCTGGCCAACCACGGCTGCGCGGATGTGATCATCCTCTCCAATGTCCTTGAGCACATTCCGCATCCGGCGGAAGTGCTGAAGCGGCTGCGGCGGCTTCTCGCCCCTGGTGGCATCGTCATGATCCGCGTGCCCAACGATTTCAGCGCCCTTCAGGAGAAGGCCCGCGCTGCTGTCGATCAGAAGCCCTGGTGGGTCGCCATCCCTGACCACGTAAACTATTTCACGGCCGAAGGGCTGGAGAACTTCCTCGCCGCCGAGAGCTTTGAGGTGCTGCGTCGCACAGCAGACTTCCCGCTGGAGCTGTTCCTGCTCATGGGCGAGGACTACACCCGTGACCCGGCGCTCGGGAAAAGCTGCCACCAGCGGCGGCGGCGTCTGGAGCTGGCCATGGGGCAGGAGCTTCGCATGAAGTTCAACCAAGCCATGGCAGCCATTGGCATGGGCCGCAACACTATCGTCTTCGCTCGGCCCCGCTAGAACCTGGAGCCAGACGATCCGTTTAGGGGCGCAATGAAAAAGGCGGCGGAAGCTCCCTCCCGCCGCCCTCTCGATCCCTCGATCCGGCCGGTCTTACTCGGCGGGGATATTATTCTCGGAGCGCTTAGTGAGCATCTGGTCGAAGTTGGACCAGACGCCTTCGGCGCCGTGCCATTGGCCCTTTGTAGCGGCCTTGGAATATTCCGTGGCGCGGGCTTCGAAGAAGTTGGCGTGCTCGACGCCCGACAGCAGGCTCTGCAGCCACGGCAGGGGGTTTTCCTTCACGCCGTAGACTTCCGGCAGCTCCAGCTGGCGCAGGCGCCAGTCGGCGATAAAGCGGATGTACTGCTTGATGTCCTCGGGCGTCATGCCCTGCACGTCGCCGGCTTCGAAGGCCAGGTCGATGAACTTGTCCTCCAGACCCACGACGTGCTTACAGCAATCGACGATGTCGTCGGCCACGGCCTTGGTGACGCACTGCGTCTCCTTGTTGAAGGCGTGGTAGAGCTTGATGATGCCTTCGCAGTGCAGGCTCTCGTCGCGCACCGACCAGGACACGATCTGGCCCATGCCCTTCATCTTGTTGAAGCGCGGGAAGTTCATCAGCATCGCGAAGGACGCGAACAGCTGCAGGCCTTCGGTGAAGCCGCCGAACATGGCGAGCGTGCGGGCGATGTCGGCGTTAGAATCGACGCCGAACTGCTGCATGTAGTCGTGCTTGGCCTTGAGGGCCTCGTATTCCATGAACGCGCCGAACTCGCTCTCGGGCATGCCGATGGTCTCGAGCAGCAGGGCGTAGGCGGCGATGTGGATGGTCTCCATGTTGGCGAACGAGGAGAGCATCATCTTCACTTCGGTGGGTTTGAAGACCCGGCCGTAGCGTTCCATGTAGTTGTCGGCGACCTCGACGTCCGACTGGGTGAAGAAGCGGAAAATCTGCGTCAACAGATTGCGCTCCTTGTCGTTCAGCTTGGTGGCCCAGTCCTTGAGGTCCTCGCCCAGCGGCACCTCTTCAGGCATCCAATGGACCTGCTGCTGCTTTTTCCAGAAGTCGTAGGCCCACGGATAGCGGAAGGGCTTGTAGCCTACGGACGAGGTGAGCAGGCCAGGCAAGGTCAGCGAGGAGGCGGTCATGAGCTCGTCGATTCAACGTTTCGGGTGAGGTGACTCACCATCGCGCAACATGTTGCGTCCGTAAAGGTTTTGAGAACCATATTTAGTGACTTGGTCCACAGGAGTCCGGAATGATCCACAGGCCTGAAAACCTAACCGTCTATGGGGCCGTCGGCTCTGGTTCCATTGCGGTCGAGGCCGCGCTCACTCTCTTGGGCATCGACTATGAACTGGTGGAGGCCCCGACCTGGGAAGGCGAGGCCGAGCGCGCCAAGGTCGCGCCGCTCAATCCGCTGAAACAGATCCCGACCCTGGTCTTTCCCGATGGCGAGGTGATGACCGAAAGCTCGGCCATGTTGCTCTGGCTAGCCGACGCCTACCCTGAAGCCGGCCTGGCTCCGGGACTGACCGATCCTCGCCGTCGCCAGTTCCTGCGGTGGATGAGCTACATCCCGGCCAGCATCTATTCGATGTTCTGGGTTCTGGACGAGCCCTCGCGACTGGCGGCTGGTCCGGAAGCCGAGGCGGTGATCCAGGAGCGCACCATCGAACGCATCGCCGACTGCTGGCGGATGATGGACGAGCAGGTCGAGCCCGGGACCTACATTCAGGGCGAACAGCTGACGGTGCTGGACCTGTATGTGACCGTCGTCAGCCGCTGGCGCCCGCGGCGGCGGCGCTTCTACGAGGTCGCTCCCAAGCTGGCGGAGGTGGTTCGCCGGGTGGACGAACACCCCCTGCTCCAGGAGTTCTGGGCCAAGCGCTTCCCGCTTGAGGGTGGCTGGGAAGGCTAGGCGGCGCGGATGAAGGCGCCGACCTGTTCGATGATCTCGCGCCCCAAGGCGATCTGGCCGGCGAACAGGACGAAGGCGTGGATGGTCCCCTCGACGCAGCGATAGGTGGTCGGCACGCCGGCCGCCTCCAGCGCCTGGGCATAGGCGCGCCCTTCGTCCACCAGCGGATCGAGGGAGGCGGTGACCACCAGGGTCGGCGGCGATTTGGCCAGGGCCTTAGGCGGGGCGGACAGGGGCGAGCCAGCGGCGGTGTCCTGCTCGGCCGGGGTCGTGAAATACTCGGCCTCAGCGCGAAGGATGTCGAAGTGGCGGAGAAACCAGCGGCCGTCGCCAAGCGCGTCCCGCGAGGCGAAGTCAGCCGAGGAGCTGGCGCTCGTCACTGGATAGATCAGCACCTGGCCAGCGAGGGGCACGCTTGTCCGCTGGCAAAGACCGGCGCTGAGATGGCCGCCGGCGCTGT
Source organism: Caulobacter sp. NIBR2454 (assembly GCF_027474405.1). GTDB lineage: Bacteria > Pseudomonadota > Alphaproteobacteria > Caulobacterales > Caulobacteraceae > Caulobacter. Next base: position 390,366 of record NZ_CP114871.1, on the reverse strand, counting down.
CGCCAGTGACCACGATCCGCGCTGGGTCCGCGCCCAGACGCTCCGCATTGGCGGCGGCCCAGGCCAAGGCCGCCTCGCAATCCAGCAGGGCTGCGGGAAACCGGTTCTCGGGCGCGCGGCGGTAGTCGACATCGACCACCACGCAGCCGCCCATGGCGCAGTAGGCGCGCACGACGCGCTCATAGGCCGCGGGATCACCCAGAACCCAGCCGCCGCCATGGATGTGCAGCAGAAGGGGTACGGGAGTCCGCGTTTCGACGGGATAATAGATGCGCAGAGGCAGCGGTCCGCCGGGGCCATCGATGATAACGTCCTCGATGCGCCCGACCGGTAGGGTTTCCGGTCCATAGAGGGCGGCGGCCGCCGCCAGACCCTCACGCCGTTCCTGGACCGTCGGTTCCGCCGGCGCACCAGCAAAGTCCCCAGCCATGCGCGCCAGCAGGCGTTCGGTGTCAGGATCGACGTAGGGGTCCTGCATCGGCGCTAGAACGCGACGCCGATCGTGGCCGACACGGTGCGAGGCGCGCCGAAGTAGGCCAGCTGGTAGCCGAGCGAGCTCGACAGGTCGAAGCCCTGCTCGATGTAGCGCTTGTCAGTCAGGTTCTTCACGCCCGCCTGGACGAACCACTTGTCCTCGGCGTCCTGCCAGCGGGCGAATGCGTCGACGGCCACATAGCCCTTCTGCGCCAAGATCTCGCTGCTGGAGACGGTGGGATAGGTCTTGCTGCGGAAGGCCGCGTCCGCGCCGACCGTGAAGGTCGCCCCATCCGCCAAATCGAATACGTAGGTCGCGCCGACCTTGCCATCCCACTTGGGCGCGTTGACCAACTCGCGCTGATCGCTGATGTCCGCGCCGCCGGGGCCGATGTACTCGTCGTATTCCCCGTCGAGATAGCCCAGCACGAAGTTCAGGGTCAGGGGACGGATCGGTCGGGCGACCAGCTCGAGCTCGACGCCGCGCATGGTGGCGGCGCCGGCGTTGGTGAACAGGGCGCTGAAGCCGCCATTGGCGTCGGCCGTGAAGCTGGAGAGCTGCAAGTCCTTATAGTCGTTCCAGAACACCGCCACGTTCGCGGTGAGACGACGGTCCATCAGGGTGGTCTTCAGGCCCGCCTCATAGGCCCACAGGGTTTCGGGGTCATAGGGCCGGGCGCCGGCGGCGTCGTTGGCGCGGCCGTCGAAGCCGCCGCTCTTGAAGCCGCGGCTGACGCTGGCGTAGGCCAGGACGTTCTCGGTGGCCTTGTAGTCCACGCCCAGGCGCGGCGAGACCGAGCTCCACTTGTCCGAGGTGTCGATGGATGTCGCGAAGGGTCCCTGGCTATAGGGAACCGGCAGCTTGTTGACCACGGCGGCATCGAAGAACTTCTGCGTGCGGAAGAAGTCCTTCTTCTCGTGGGTGTAGCGAACGCCGGCGGTGACCGAGAGCTGATCCGTCAGGCTGTAGCTTCCCTGACCATAAGCGGCCCAGCTTTCGTTGTGCTGATCGTTGAGCGAGCCGGTGACGAGGCCGATGGCCGGGCCGAGCAGGCCGCTGAACGTCTCGTCGTGCTCCTTGAAATAGAACAGGCCCCCAACGGCGGTGAGCCGGTCGCCGGTGTAGTTCAGCTGCAGCTCCTGGCTGACTTGGTCCTGGTCCTCGCGGACATAGACGCCGAAGATGTTCTGGGTGGTGGCGTCGAGGTCCAGATTGCTGTCGTAGGACATCTGCCGATAGGCGGTGATCGACTTCAGGGCGACCTTGTCGGACAGGGCCCAGTCAGCGACCAGCGAGACGCCGGCCGTGGACAGATCGTTCAGGTCGTTGAAGCTGGCGTTGACGTCGAACGGACGATCCAGGGATGCGGGCACGCCGAACACGGCGGTTGCGCGGGCGGGGGTGCGCGAGGTGTCAGGCCTGTCGCGTGAGCCGTCGATATTCAGGCGCAAGCTGAAATCCTCGCTGGCGCGGTATTCGAAGGCCATGCGGCCCGCCAGCAGGTTCTTGTCCCCGTCGCTGCGGCCGTCGAAGGCGTTGGTGGAATAGCCGTCGCGGCCGGAATAGGAAAAGGCGGCCTTGGCCAGCAGTTTGTCTTGCACCAGGGCGCCGCCGATTGAGCCCTTCAGCTCGCGGCGATCGTAGTCGCCGACCGTGGCCTCGAAAGCGCCAGCGAAGTCGCTGGTCAGCGGCTTGGAGACGAACTTGACGGCCCCGCCGATGGTGTTGCGGCCATAGAGGGTGCCCTGTGGTCCGCGCAGCACCTCGATGCGGTCCACGTCATAGACGTCGAGGAAGGCGCCCTGGGCGCGGCCAAGATAGACATCATCCACATAGACGCCCACGCCCGGGTCGGCGAAGGCGAGGCTGTCGATCTGGCCGACGCCGCGCACATAGACCACGGCGTTGGAGGCGTCGCCTTGGTGGATGGTCAGGTTGGGCGCCGAGCCCTGCAGGTCGCCGACGGTCGTCGCCTGCATGTTCTGCAGCGTGGCCGAGGAAAAGGCGGTGACAGCGGCCGGCACGTCCTGCAGACGCTCGTCGCGGCGGCGGGCGGTGACGACGATCTCGTCCAGGCTGGCGGCGGATGTTTCGTCGGCGGACGCCGTCTGGGCGTGCGAAGGGCCGGCGATAGCGAGTGCGGCGAGCGACGCGCCCGCCATCAGCATGGCGCCGATGCGGCGGCGATGGGCGGCGCCCAGGTTCGATTGAGTTTCCATATGTCCCCCCACGGACGTGCGCCGATCATGCGGCGTCTATCCTGCAAGGGTGCGCGGCGGCGGCGGCGGTTTCTATCGTAGAGTTGTGCGGGGATTTGCCCGCAAGATCTGCGGCTAAACCGCCGAGCGGACCATCTTCAGGGTCCGCTCCAGATGGCCGCGCATCAACGCTTCCAGGCGAGGCGTGGGGCGCACGATGGCGGCGCGGCCGTCGTCGCCGGTCCGCTCCTTGATCAGGAAGCCGTCGGAAACGGCGCGCTTGATGCGCTCTTCCCGAGTGCGGCTGGAGCCACTCTTCATGAACTGGCAGGCGGCGCTGACGGTCATGGGCTTGCCCTGCCAGTCGGCGATCATGCACCCCACCAGCAGGTACCAGAACTCTTGGGTGAAATAACCAGGCCGCTTGTCGAACGTCTCGTCCCAATCGCGCGCATAGCCTTCCAGGGTCTGGGCCCAGGTGATCAGCTCTTGGTTGGACGAGGTCTCCGACATGGAGCGAAGCATTCGACGACTCGCCGTCAAAAAACCAGCGGAATGCGCTTCACATTCTCATAGGTTGTAAAATCTTAAGCTTGCAGCCCAGAGAATTGTGCGGCGAAATCGGCGACGACGGGCAATGGGGACGGCGGTGGAGGCGAACCCTTCCAACACCACCACCTCGATCGACACCCTGGCGGTGCTGATCGATGCGGTCGAGCAACTGGCGGGCGCCACCACGCCCGCGGATGTCGGCCGCATCCTTCGCGTCGCCGCGCGAGAACTGACCGGCGCGGACGGCATCACCGTCGTCATGCGCGAGGGCCCCAAGGTCCGCTACATCGACGAGGACGCCATCGCACCCCTTTGGAAGGGCCAGGCTTTCCCCATCGATGAGTGCATCTCCGGCTGGGCCATGATGAACCGCCAGAGCGTCAGCATCAGCGATATCCATGCCGATCCGCGCATTCCGATCGCGCTCTACGAGCCGACATTCGTGCGTAGCATGATCATGGTCCCTGTTAGGCCTGACGACCCCATCGCCGCGCTTGGCGCCTATTGGGCGAAAGCAGATACGCCTACACCCAAGGCCCTGGCGGTGCTGGAGATGATCGCTCGCGCCGCCCGCGTGGCGCTGGAGAATGTGCGATTGCAGGCCTCGTTGAACGAGGCGCTGACCCTGGCCCAGGCCGCCAGTCGGGCCAAGAGTGAGTTCCTGGCCAATATGAGCCATGAAATCCGCACGCCCCTGAACGGGATGGTCGGCGCCATGGAAGGTTTGTCCCGCACCGTCCTGTCGGGGGATCAGGCGGCCTTGCTGGATTTGCTGCGCGAGTCTGGCGACGACCTGGAGCACGCCCTGGGCGACATCCTCGATTTCGCACGCCTGGAGGAAGGCGACTCGCCGCTGGAGCCAGCGCCCTTGCGCCTAGGCGACGTGATCCGCGACACGGTGCGGCTGTTCGAGCGGCGCATCCAGACCAAGCGCCTGCGGCTCAACCTGCGCATCGCCACGACGGCGGAGGTCTGGGTGATGGGAGATCGGGCGCGGGTACGTCAGGCGCTCAGCCATCTGCTGGCCAATGCCGTCAAGTTCACCGACCTGGGCGAGATCACGATCAGCGCCATGGCGACAGCCGAGGGCATTCAAATCGCGGTGTCCGACACCGGCTGTGGCTTCGACATGGCCGACAGCGAGCGACTGTTCGGGCGCTTCGAGCAAGCCGATGCGTCAATCACCCGCGCGTTCGGCGGAGCCGGACTGGGTCTGGCCATAGGACGCCGACTCGCCCTGCTCATGGGGGGAAGACTGGAAGCCTGTAGCCAGCCGGGCGAGGGCTCGACCTTCACCCTAACCCTGGATCTGCCGGCATGCGCCGCGCCGGAGAAGGTCGAAGATGCCGGCGCCGGCCACGACGGCGACAGCGCGATGGACCGGCCGCTACGCATCCTGGTGGTCGATGACCATCCCACCAACCGCAAGGTGGCGGAGCTGATCCTCGCCCAGATAGGGGCGGAGGTGACCTCGGCGGAAGGTGGAGCCGAGGCCTGCCAGATGTTCGCCACCGGCAAGTTCGACGCCGTGCTGATGGATGTGCAGATGCCGGGCATGGACGGCCTGACCGCCACACGCCTGATCCGCGAGTTGGAGACGGCGCGCCGCCAGGCGCGGACGCCGATCCTCATGCTCACCGCCAGCGCCCTGCCCGAACACGTGGAGGCCAGCCGCGCCGCGGGGGCGGACCAGCACCTGACCAAGCCGATCCAGCCCGCCAGCCTGTTCGCGGCCCTGCGTGAAGCGACCGCCAAGGCGGCGTAGCGCTTATCGTGCCTCCAAAGCCGGCTTTTTGAGCACTCGCACGCAGCGACCGTATCGAAGGCCGCAAACTGTGCCTTAGATGCCGTGGTCAGGCTCCACGGCCCTCTCTATCGCCGAGGCGAAGCGGCCGCCCTCGCGGGCGGCGCATCTCCAATGTTCAGAGAGACCGCCATGAGCGCCTGGAACGAGGGCTACACTACCGACGTCCAGTACACGTCATTCTTCCACGCCGAGATCGCGCCCAGCCATATCGCCTTCGCCGCCCTGATGGCGGGCCAGAGGGCGCCGGACCTGTCGGGGGCCTTCAGCTACTGCGAACTGGGCAGCGGCCAGGGGGTGACCCTGAACGCCATCGCCGCCCTGCACCCGCAGGCCCGGTTCTGGGGGTTCGACTTCAACCCCGCCCAGATCGCCAACGCCGCGCGGCTGGCCGACCGGGCGGGCCTTGGCAACGTGCAGTTCCGCGACTGGAGCTTCGCCCAGGCGCTGGACAACGAGGCGCAGCTGCCGCGCTTTGACGTGATCGCCCTGCACGGGATCCTGTCGTGGGTGTCGGAGCAGAATCGCGAGGAGATCGTGCGGTTCATCGACCGGACGCTGAAGCCCGGCGGGATCGTCTACGCCTCCTACAACACCCAGCCGGGCTGGGCGCAGATGGCGCCGTTCCGCCAGCTGGCGCGCGAACATTACCTGCGCCATCCGGGCCGCTCGGACCTGCATGTCCCGTCGATCCTCGCCTTCGCAGACGCCTTCACCGAGATCGGAGCGGCCTACTTCAAGGCCAATCCCGTGGTGGAGAAGCGGTTGGAAGCCATGCGAAAGCAGCCGGCGGCCTATCTGGCGCACGAGTTCCTCAACACCCACTGGGAGGCTTTCTACGTCACCGACATCGCCCGCCAGATGGCCGGCGCGCGGCTGGACTACATGACGTCGGCGACCCTGATCGAGAACGTGGCCGTGGCCTCCCTGCCGCCGGGGGTGACGGCCATGCTGGCCGATCACATGCCCGACGACCGCCTGTGGCAAGAGTTGGCCAAGGACTTCGCCTGCAACAAGATGTTCCGCCGCGACCTCTATGTGCGCGGGCTCAACCCGCTTTCAGCGACGGATCACGCGGCGATGCTGGGCGAACTGCGCCTGGCCCTAGCCGTGCCACGCGAGGCGGTGAAGCTGGCGTTTCAGGGGCCGGTGGGCGAGGCCGGCGGAGCGGCGGCGGTCTATGACCCGATCCTCGACCGCCTGGCCAAGGGCGCGGCGAGTTTTGGGGAGCTGATCGCCGTCACGCCCGGAAAGGACCGGGCCAAGACCCTGCAGGCGGTCACCCTGCTGGTCCACTCCAAGCAGGTGCTGCCGGTCGCCGACAAGGTGGATGGCAAGGCGGCCCGCGTCCTCAACATCGTGCTCACCGCCGCTCAATTCGCGGGCGAGAGCTATGGCGTCGTCGTGGCGCCGAAGGCGCGCACGGCGCTTCAGGTTTCCGGCGATGAGCTGATGCTGCTGGGCGGCCTGCTGGCGGGGCGCAAGACCGCGGCCGAAGCGGCCGGCCACGCGGTGGAGCGTCTGGCCGCCAACGGTCGCGCGCCGCAGCAGGAGGGGAAAGCCCTCAAAGGCGAGGCCGCCGTGGCCTTCCTGACCGGGCGATTCGCCCCGCTGATGGAGGCCAAGCTGGGCGTTTGGAAAGACCTTGGGATCATCTGAGCCAGTCCAAAGCAATCCCTACCTAGGCCTTAACAGGCCAAGGCGTCTTTTATTGCTTTGGGGGGTTGAAATTGGGCGCAAAGTAGCCCCAGTTACAGGAATGCTGCACGGATGTGCCGTATATGCCGTGGTCAGCGAAATTTTGTTGCCTTAATGCGACTTCCCTGAGGAGCCCGGCGTGGTTGTGACGCCTGGGACGATTCTCCTGGAGGACCATTCCCATGGCGACTTTCGAAGAACTTGAAGACGCGTTCACCGCGATCAACCGCAAGGCCCCGTCGGCCGCGCACAGCCTGATCCTGCAGGAGTTGGCCGTCCGCTCGCAAAACGGCGTCATCACCGACGAGCAGGCCTTCGACTACGGCATCACCCAAGCCAAGGGCACCACAAGCGTCGCGGCCCTGACCTACCAGTTCTTCACGGGCAAGACGCCGACCGCGGCTGGCTTTGACTACCTGGTCAACAGCAGCACCAACACCAACGACCTGAACGATCCGTCGTACCAGAACTTCAACCCCGAGAACCGCTACATCAACTTCGCGGTGAACCTGGGCGTCGCCGGCGAAGGCCGCGCGATCTTCTCGCAGATCTACAACCCGCTGTCGTTCGCCGAGACCGTGGCCGTCGCCTATAACCGCATCATCGGCACCAGCCAGGCCGAAGAGGCCGGCATCGACGTCAACGCCGCCATCGCCAACATCGCCGGCCGCAAGGCCTATTTCGACGCCGTCGTGAACCAGGCCGGCATCAGCGCCGCCGACCATGACCTGGCCGTCAAGGCCGCCGTCGTCGGCTACATCATGGCCGAGGCCGTCAAGGCCGGCGTCGGCGCCTATGTCCAGGGCCTGGACGGCTTCTATGCCGACCTGGCTGACGACGGTAAGGCGAACTTCAACGTCGATCTGAACTCCTACATCGTCGCCACCTCGCCGCCGGGGAACACCGTGGAGCTGGAGGATGACACCAGCTACGACGTCGGCGCCGTCGGTGCCGAAGACGTGTTCTCCAACAACGCCGACAAGGCGACGGGCTCCATCGTCGCCACCAAGGCCGCCGACATCAGCATCGACACCGGCAACGGCTTCGACGTCATCGGCACCAAGACCGCCCTCGTCGCGGTGACCGGATTCGCCGGCGCCGACATCGACATCGCCATGGGCGGCGGCAACGACACCGCCTGGCTGAACCTGACCGAAGTCGCCAACAGCAACGTCACCATCGACGGCGGCGTCGGCGCGGACGCCCTGAGCCTGGTGCTGCAGACCAATCTGGCGACCACCGAGGTGGAAGGCTTCGAGACCGTCACCCTGTTCGACAACGGCAACGACTGGGATGTCGATTTCGGCCAGTTCAGCGACGTGAAGACCCTGAACGTTAACGCGAGCGACGGCCAGGCTCTCCAGATCGACAACCTGACCGACGACGTCGTGGTCTCCATCGGCGGCGAAGGTGTCGCCATCCTGAACTATGACGACGTGGATGCGGCCGCGATCACTCTCGCCGCCAGCGGCGAAGGCGTCGGAGTGAACGGTGTGGAGGACACTCTGACCGTCACGGCGACCAAATCCCTCACGGTCGAAGGCATCGAATCCTCTTCGGCCGAACTGATCCTGAAGGGCAACTTCTCGGTCAATCTGGGCGACGTCGCCCTCGATGGCGACGAGCGCAAGGTCGATCTGACCGCCGTCACCACCAAGGACGTGGCCTTGACCTACTTCACCGGGGCTGAAGACAGCGACACCATCCTTCTGGGTGGCGGCGACGACGCCCTTCTGCTTCGGGTGATCTCCAAGGGTGACGCGATCGTCACGCTGGGTGGCGGTGAAGACACCATAACCTTCGACGGCGGCGGCGCCGGCACCTCGAACGTTGCGGGTTTCAATACCAACGGCTCGCTCAAGGCCGTGATGCGCGTCACCGACTTCAGCGAAGACGACACAGTCATCGTCGGCCGAGACGGCTCCGGCACCGCCGGCATCTACGAAGCCTTGGCTGCCGGCGCCTTCACCGGCGTTGCGGAGACGGACTCGGCCTACTTCGACATCGCCAAAACCGCGGTCAACAACGCCGTCTTTGTTCCCTACACCTACACGGTGTTCGACGCGGCCGATGGTTCGGGGGTCTTCGTTTATGGCGCAGGGGGCACCAACGCCGACACCGACGACTTCTACATCAAGCTGGTCGGCGTCTCGATGGATGACCTGAACATCGACGACAACGTCATCACCCACGGCTGACCTTCCAGGGGAGGCTTGCAAGTGAGGGAAAGCCGGCCTTCGGGCCGGCTTTCTTTTTGCGTGATGCTTATTGCTCTGAGCATCCATATCGGGCGCTTACCTGACGGGGTTTCAGAAATACTGGACACTTGTGGTGTTTACGCCGTGGAGAAGCGGATTCGACTTCCGTATCGCCTGGAGCCTGGGCGCCGATCTGCTTGTGACGCAGGGCGCTTTCTCTGGAGACTTCCATGGCGACTTTCGAAGAACTTGAAGACGCGTTCACCGCGATCAACCGCAAGGCCCCCTCGGCGGCCCACAACCTGATCCTGCAGGATCTGGCGACCCGCTCGCAGAACGGCGTCATCAGCGACGACCAGGCCTATGCCTATGTCATCGACCAGGCCGACTCCACCACCAGCGTGGCGGCCCTGACCTACCAGTTCTTCACCGGCAAGATGCCGACCTCGGCCGGCTTCGACTACCTGGTGAACAGCACCGAAAACGCCAACGACCTGAACGACCCGGCGTACCAGAACTTCAACCCCGAGAACCGCTACATCAACTTCGCGGTGAACCTGGGCGTCGCCGGCGAGGGCCGCGCGATCTTCGAACAGATCTACGCCCCGCTCAGCTTCATCGAGACCGTGGCGGTGGCCTACAACCGCATCATCGGAACCAGCCAGGCGGAAGAGGCCGGCATCGACGTCAACGCCGCCATCGCCAACATCGCCGGCCGCAAGGCCTATTTCGACGCCGTGGTCGCCCAGGCGGGGATCAGCGCCGCCGACCAGCCCCTGGCCGCCAAGGCCGCGGTCGTCGGCTACATCATGGCCGAGGCCGTGAAGGCCGGCGTCGGCGCCTATGTCCAGGGCCTGGCCGGCTTCTACGGCGACCTCGCCGACGACGGCAAGGCCAACTACAATGTCGACCTGAACAGCTACATCGTCGCCACCTCGCCTCCGGGCAACACGGTGGAGCTGGAGGATGACACCAGCTACGGCGTCGGCGCCGTGGGCGCGGAGGATGTGTTCTCCAACAACGCCGACAAGGCCACCGGCGGCATCGTCGCCACCAAGGCCGCCGACATCAGCATCGACACCGGCAACGGCTTCGACGTCATCGGCACCAAGACCGCCCTCGTCGCGGTGACCGGATTCGCCGGCGCCGACATCGACATCGCCATGGGCGGCGGCAACGACACCGCCTGGCTGAACCTGACCGAAGTCGCCAACAGCAACGTCACCATCGACGGCGGCGTCGGCGCGGACGCCCTGAGCCTGGTGCTGCAGACCAATCTGGCGACCACCGAGGTGGAAGGCTTCGAGACCGTCACCCTGTTCGACAACGGCAACGACTGGACCGTCGACTTCGCCAACTTCAGCGACGTGAAGACCCTGAACGTCAACGCTACGGCCACCTGGGAGATCGAGGTCGACAACCTGACCGACGACGTCGCGGTCTCGGTCGGCGGCGAGGGCAATGCGGTGCTGAACTATGACGACGTCGATGCGGCCGCGATCACCGTCGCCGCAAGCACGCGATTCATCACGGTCGATGGCGTTGAAGACACGCTCACCCTCACGGCCGCCAAGTCTCTGACGATCCGGGGCATCGAGAGCTCCGCCGCAGAACTGATCCTGAAGGGCAACTTCTCGGTCAATCTGGGTGAAGTCACCCTCGCGGGGGACGAGCGCAAGGTCGACCTGACGGCCGTCACGACCAAGGACCTGGCGCTGGAATATATAGCCGCCGCGGACGCGGAACATACCGTCCTGCTTGGCGGCGGCGATGACGCCCTGACGTTGCTGGTCTCCTCGAAGGAAGCCACCACCATCACGCTGGGTGACGGCGAAGACACGGTCAGCTTGGCCGCTTTCAACGCCACATCTAACATCGCCGCCTTCAAGGCCGGCGCCCTGGAAGCGGTGACCCGCATCACCGACTTTGCAGAAGACGACTCTATTGTCGTTGGCGAGGGCCTCGCCGCAGGCGACTATAAGGCCGTCGCCGCTGGCGCTTTCACCGGCGTGGCGGAAACTGATCAAGCCTATATCGGGGTCGCCGCAGCGACTGTCGCCGCCACGGTTTGGGGGTACACCGCGTTCGACGCCGCCGACGGCTCCGGCGTCTTCATCTATAGCGGCGGCGGCACCATCAATAACACGGCCGACGATTTCTACATCAAGCTGGTCGGCGTCTCGATGGACGACCTGAATATCGACGACAACGTCATCACCCACGGCTGACCTTCCAGGGGAGGCTTGCAAGTGAGGGAAAGCCGGCCTTCGGGCCGGCTTTCTTTTTGCCTGACTCTTATTGCCCTGAGGATTCATATCGGGCGCAAAGCGGCGCCTGTTTCAGACATACTGGACATCGGTGTCGTCGATGCCGTGGAGCTTAGGGCGCCATCTGCCTAACGACTTCGGGATGAGACCGGCGTGCTTATGACGTCCGGGCGTTTTCTCTGGAGCACCCATGGCGACTTACGAAGAACTTGAAGAGGCGTTCACCGCCATCAACCGCAAGGCCCCGTCCGGCGCCCACGCCCTGATCCTGCAGGAGCTGGCCGTCCGCTCCCAGAACGGCGTCATCACCGATGAGGCCGCTCACGCCTACGCCGCCGACCAGGCGGTGGGAACCACCAGCGTCGCGGCCCTGACCTATCAGTTCTTCACCGGCGAGGTCCCCAACACCGACGGGTTCGACTATCTGGTCAACAGCACCAAGAACGCCAACGACTTGAACGACCCGTCGTACCAGACCTTCAACACCGAGAACCGCTACATCAACTTCGCGGTGAACCTGGGCGTGGCCGGCGAGGGCCGCGCGGACTTCCTGCGCGATTTCGGTTCCCTGACCTTCGGCGAGGCCGTGGCCGTCGCCTATAACCGCATCATCGGCACGAGCCAGGCGGCCGAGGCCGGCGTCGACGTGAACGCCGCCATCGCCAACATCGCCGGCCGCAAGGCCTATTTCGACGCCATCGCCCGGGCCGGCGCGCCGGCCGCCGACACAGATCTGGCCGCCAAGGCCGCCATGGCCGGCTACATCATGGCCGAGGCCGTGAAGGCCAAGGTCGGCGTCTATGCGCAGGGGCTGGCGGGTCTCTATGACGATCTGGGCGAAGACGGCCTGATCCACGGCAGCTTCGACCTGAACGACTATGTGGTCGCCAAATCGCCGCCCGGCAATCAGGTCGCCCTGCAGGTCGGTGAATCCTATGGCGTGGGCGCTGTCGGCGAGGCCGACGCCTTCTCCAACAACGCCGACACCGCCTTCGGCCTGATGGGGCCCGCCAACGTCGGCGACGAGATCGTCATCGAGACCGGCAACGGCCGCGACTTCTTCGGCAAGCAGGGCTTCCTGACCAGCATCACCGGTCTGGCCGGCGCGTCGATCACCATCGATCTGGGCGGCGGCGACGACTTCCTGGATGCCGTTTTCACCGAGGCTGGCGACATCACCCTCGACGGCGGCGTCGGTCGCGACGTCCTCGACCTGAAGCTGAGCAGCGATCTTGAGGACACCGAGGTCACCGGCTTCGAGCAGGTGAACCTGTCGTCGGATAACGGGTTGGGCTGGACCGTCGACTTCAGCAACTTCGAAGGCGTCGATCGTGTGGTCATCGCCGGCAACGCCGCCGACAGCTTCACGGTCGAGAACCTGACCGCCGATATCGAGGTGCTCGTCAGCGGCGGCGGCGGCGCGATCTTGGGCTTCGACGACGTGGACGAGATGGAGGTCATCATGGAAGGCGACCTCGGCACAGTGACGGTGGAGGGGGTCGAGGACGTCCTCACCATCTCGACGGGCGGCGCCGCTACGTGGAACGGCCTGAAGACCTCGGCCTCCGAGCTCGTCGTCGTGACCCGCCGCTCGCTGGACCTGGGCGTGGTGGAGGCCGGCGGCGACGACCGCAAGATCAACCTGGCCGGCGCGACGAAGGACGTGGCGCTTCTCTACGTGACCGACGAGGGCGCGGCGCACACAGTGCTGCTGGGGTCGGGCGACGACGTTCTGGACCTGACGGTGAGGTCGCAGGAAGCCGTGACAGTGACGCTGGGCGATGGCGACGATACGGTCAATCTGGCGGGCGTGGGCAACGCCGCCGCGTTCACATCCGCCGGCGCCTTGAAGGCCGTCACCCGGCTCACCGACTTTGGCGAGGACGACACCCTTGTGCTGGGCGAGGGCGCCAGCACCGGCCTCTACGCAGCCCTTGCGGCCAACGCCTTCACCGGCGTGGAAGAGACCGACGAGGCCTATTTCGAGATCGTCGGCAACGCGGTCGCGGTCGCGGGTGCATGGTCCTACACGGCCTTCGACGCGGCCGACGGTTCGGGCGTCATCATCTACAGCACGGGCGGCGACGAGCAGGCCTTTGACGACGACTTCTACATCAAGCTGGTCGGCGTCTCGATGGATGACCTGGACATCGACGACAACGTCATCACCCACGGCTGACCTCTCCCAGGAGACAGCCGCACGGTGGGAAAGCCGGCCTTCGGGCCGGCTTTCTTTTTGCATGCTCGGCGGCGCGCGAAAGCCTGCGCCAGGCGCGGGTGCTCTGATTTCGGGGTGGAAGGTGGTGCCGCTTACAGGACTCGAACCTGTGACCCCCTCATTACGAATGAGGTGCTCTACCAGCTGAGCTAAAGCGGCGCCGGGTCCTGTTCGGACGCTGGTAATCGGTGTTCCGCCGGACCCGAAGATCCAGGGAAGCGGCTATTTAGCGGCGCGCGGCGCGTTTGCCAAGCGGCGGCGTGCGTTCGGCGCGCGGCGTGGACTGGGCGGGGGCGCCGGGGGCGGATCGTCGGGGGTCGCGGCGTAGTCCGGAGCCCCCGGATCGTCGGGCACGGGCATCAGGCCAGCGCCGCTTTCGGCGGCCTTGAGGAACGAGGCCGACTCCACGCGGTCGGTATAGGACAGCGGCAGTTCGGGCAGGTCGCTGATGGTCCGTTCACTGCGTTCGAAGCGCGGGTGGATCAGCTCTCCGGTCTCGCCATAGGTGGCGACAAGGCGGGTCCAGTCTTCCCGCGTATAGGCGAAGGCGTGACCCTCGGGGTCCAGGTCCGACCAGTCGGCCTCCTGCGGCGCGGCGGCGCCCCGGGCGATCCAGGCGCGGGCCTCGTCGGGGTCGCTGTTGGCGTAGGCCACGCGCGACATCAGGCCGGCGAAGCGCGCGGTCGGCGCCTCGGCGTCCAGCAGGCGGGCGGCGGCGCGGGCGGCCACCGGATCCCCGGCCAGCAAGGCCTGCTCGATGCGCAGGATGCGGCTTTCGCGCGCCGAGGGGTTCAATTGCACCAGACTCATCAGGCGCGCGGCGCGAGCCTTGGGCGTCTCGTTGGTCTTCAGGTCGCGATAGGCCAGCCACAGGGCCGGGTGCGGCGCGGCCTTCCACGCCGACTCCAGGACGCTGGAGGCGCGCGAAGCCTTGCCGTCGGCGACCAGCAGGCGGGCCGCCATGACCACGCCAGGGGCGAAGTCCGGCTTGAGCTTCACCGCCTGCAGGGCGAACTCCAGGGCCTGGGCCCGCTGGCGCGGATCGGCGGAGGCCTCCATACGGGCGGCCGAGGCGGCCAGCAGTGCGGCGCGGGTGCGATCGGCCACCAGAGGCGGGACGATCTTGCGTTCCTGGGCGCCCTGGACGAGGTCGAGGGCGGCGGCCCAGTCGCCCGCCTCCAGTCTGTGTTCCAGCAAGGCGCGCCAAGCCCAGCGGGCGGTGCGGGCCAAGCCATAGGCGGCCTGCGCATGGCGCAGGGCGCCGGTTTCGTCGCCCTCCGCCTGGGCGGTGTGCATCAAACCCTTGAGGCCGGCCAGGCGCATGTCGGGAAAGCCGAGCATGGCGCTGTAGGCGGCCTTGGCGGCGGCGGTGTCCCCCGCGGCCTCGGCGGCCTGGGCGGCCAGGACGCGGGTCAGGACGGGGGCGTCTTCGGCCAGATCGGCGGCCTTCTGCGCCAGGCGGCGGGCTTCTGAGCCATCGCCGGCGGCCACGGCCAGATAGCCGCGAGCCAGGACTTCCATGCCCTGCTTGCGGCGGCTCTCGGCGCGGGCGCGGGCGGCGCGGCGCGGCGCTTCCAGCAGCCAGATGACCAAACGCCAGGCCATGGTGGCGGCGAGGGCCGAGAACAGGGTGATCAGGGCGGCGGCGGCGGCGGTCGTATCCACCCGCCAGCCCAGCCAGGTGAGAGTCGCGTGGCCGGGCTCGCCGATCAGCGCCATGGCGGTCACCGCGATGGCGGCGACGAGGAAAAGGACGAGGGCCGTACGGATCATCTGGCGGCTCGCCGCATGACGGTCAGGTCGGACAGCGCCTCGGCCCGGATTGCGGAGACGCGACGGTCGATTTCGGCCCGACGCTCGGCGCGCAGGCGCCAGTCGGTCAGGGTGATGCGCACGCGTTCGGGCAACTGGCCGACGACCTGCAGAGCGCCGTCCACGTCGCCCTCGTCCATTAGGCGCTGCGCGCGGGCCAGCATGGCGTCGGGGCTGGAGCCGGTGGTCGAGCCGACATAACGGACGGTGACGATGGCGGCCAGGGCGTGGGAGGCCCGGGCCCACAGGCCGGCCCCCTCGCCCGGATCGCGGGCGGCGACCGAGGCGCGGGAGGCGGCGTCCTCCAGTTCGGCGGCCAGCGCGGCATGCGTCGGGGCGCCGGTCTCGGCGAGGCGGCGCAGGGCGCGGGCGTCGATGGAGACGGGCAGCACGGCCTCGACCTGCGACAGTTCGCGGTCGAAGGGCCGCGAGCTTTGAGCGGCTTCGGACAGGGCGGCGACAGCGAGGGCCGCGCCGGCGGCCTCGGTCAGGCGGGCCTGGTCGGCTTCGAGGGTGGCGATGCGGCCTTCCAGCGCCGGATCGGTCACAGGCGTCGGGGCTGGCGCAGGCGTGAAGTCGGTCGGCGCGGACTCCGCCCGCTCGACCGATTCGGCGGGCGAGGGCTCGGCGGCGGGCATGACTGATTCGGTGCGAACACCCGGACCGGTCAGCTGCGGACCGAACTTGGCGAAGCCATAACCGGCGGCCACGCACAGGATGCAGAACCCGCACGCCATCCAAAAGCCAGGCCCCATAAGGCGCGGACGCGCATAGAGCGTCGGATCCTTGGGTGGGGTGATCTCGGTCGGGTCGGGCGCGAGGCTCATGGGAAGGCCAAAGACTGTGAGACGACCAGCCTAGTCCGGTTGCCTGTCTATAAGATTAAGCAGGGCTGTCTCGATGGGGAACGGGGCAAACGCGATGCTTGCAAGTTTGCCGCGACCCTGTGGCGCCTTTAGCGGCGCCCCGGTCGCCTTGGAGATGCACAGGGCGCGCAGACGGGGAGCCGGCTGACGACCCAGGATCTGGGCCAGGACCTTGGCCGCCCGGGGCGAATGGACCAGAGCCAGGTCGATGTCGTCGAGCCCATCGAGGAACGCCTTTTCCGGCTTACGCACCACGGTCTCGTAGACGGCGACGGCGCGGGCGGAAACGCCGGCAGCCGTCAGGGCGCCGACCAGATCGCCCGCCGGCTCGGCGGAAGCGGCGTGCAGGAGGACACCGCTGATCTCGCGCGCGCGGGCGGCGATGGCGCCGGCCAGGGCGTCCACATCGCCATCAGCCGACAGCACACGGGTGAAGCCGGCGGCCTTGGCGGCGTCGGCCGTGGCCGCGCCCACCGCGAACGCGCGCAGGGAGCGCTCGGTCGATTGGGCGGCGAAGGCCCGCACGCCGTTGGCGCTGCTGAAGGCCAGGGCCCCTACCCCGTCGAGATCGATGACCGGCGCCAGATCCTGGACCGAAAGAAGAGAGCAGACGATGGGTTTATGGCCCATGTCGCGGAGGCGGGCGGCGGTGGCGTCGGCGCCGGGCTGGGCCCGGGTGATCCAGATCCTGCGCCCTGCCGCCATGGTCAGACGGTCCAGATCAGGGCGTCGCCGCCTTCGGCCCGGATGGCGCGGCCCAGCTCCAGTCCCAGTTCGACCGCGGCGCGCTCGCCTCCATCGGACGGCAGGAACACCGCGCCCTCACGGCGAAAACGCCGGGCGCCGTCGGGCGTCAGGGCCTCGACCACCAGGTCCAGACGCTGGCCATCGATGCGGGCATAGGCCCCGACCGCCGTGCGGCAGGAACCTTCCAACGCGAACAACGCGCCGCGTTCGGCGGCCACGGCAAGGGCGGTGTCCGGGCAGCGCAAGGCCGCCAGCCAGGGTTCATGGAAATCCTCGGTCCGCGTCTGGATCGCCAGAGCGCCCTGGCCCGGTGCGATCGGCGCCTCGAACGGATCGATCTGACCATTGGACACATGGCCAAGGCCCATACGGTTGAGACCAGCCTGGGCCAGCAGGATGGCGTCCGCCTCCCCGGCTTCCAGCTTGCCAAGGCGGGTGTCCACATTGCCTCGCAGCAGCACGACCTTCAGGTCAGGGCGACGATTGAGGCTTTGCGCCTGGCGACGAAGACTGGCGGTGCCGAGCACGGCGCCTTGCGGAAGGTCTTCCAGCCGGTTGGCGATCTTGCTGACGAAGGCGTCGCGGACATCCTCGCGCGGCGGCACGGCGGCGACCACCAGGCCCGGCGGCAGTTCGGCGGGCACGTCCTTCATGGAGTGGACGGCGCAGTCGATGCGGCCTTCGAGCAGGGCCTCTTCGATCTCCTTGGTGAACAGCGCCTTGCCGCCGATCTCCAGCAGGCGGCGGTCCTGGATGCGGTCGCCGGTGGTGGTGATGACCGTCAGGGGCGCAACCTCGTCAGCCGCCTCGGGCGGGGCGCCAAGGGCGGCGGCGATCTTGGCCTGCATCATGCGGGTCTGGGCCAGAGCGAGCTTTGAACCCCGGGTTCCGATACGGACGACGGAAGGCTGTTGCCGGACCATGCGGACGAAGCTACCTCGAAACGCCTATATGAAGGCGACCTAAGACGCCGCTGCTACAGGAGCGCCGGTTCCCCGGCAACCGATGACCGACAGCCTCACCCTTCTCGGCCTGGAGACCAGCTGCGACGAGACCGCCGCCGCCGTGGTCCGCCGCGACGCCGACGGGCGCGTGCAAGTGCTGTCCTCGATCATTGGGACGCAGTTCGAGCAGCATGCCCCGTTCGGCGGGGTGGTGCCTGAGATCGCCGCGCGGGCGCATGTGGAGAGCATCGACGCCATCGCCGCCGAGGCCATGCGCGCCTCCGGCCTGTCGTTCGAGGACCTGGATGGGGTGGCGGCCACCGCCGGACCCGGCTTGGTGGGCGGGGTCATGGTGGGTCTGGCGTTCGGCAAGGCCGCGGCCCTGGCGCGGGGCATTCCGCTGATCGCCGTGAACCACCTGGAAGGTCACGCTGTCTCGGCCCGCTTGGGCGCCGACATCGCCTATCCCTTTCTGCTGCTGCTGGTGAGCGGCGGGCATTGCCAGCTGCTGGAGGTCGCCGGGGTCGGCGCCTGCACGCGGATCGGCACGACGATCGACGACGCGGCGGGCGAGGCCTTCGACAAGATCGCCAAAAGCATGGGCCTGCCCTATCCCGGCGGACCGGCGCTGGAAAAGCTGGCCGCCAGCGGCGACGCCAGCCGCTACACATTGCCCCGCGCTCTGCTGGGTCGGGCGGGTTTCGATTTCTCCTTCTCCGGCCTGAAGACCGCCGCCGCGCGTCTGGCCGAGACGGTGACGAACGACCAGGAGCGTGCGGATCTGGCCGCCGCGGTCCAGACCGCCATCGCCCGGCAACTGTCCGAGCGCACTGACCGGGCCATGGCCGATTACAAGGAACGCCATCCGGGCCAAACCCTGCGGTTCGTGGTGGCCGGCGGGGTGGCCGCCAACGGCGCGGTGCGTGCGGCGTTGAGGGGGGCGGCGGACAAGCATGGCTATTCCTTCGACGCTCCGCCGCTGGCCTATTGCACCGACAATGCGGCGATGATCGCCCTGGCCGGCGCCGAAAGGCTGGCCTTGGGCATTACAGACGACATGGACGCCCCCGCCCGCCCGCGCTGGCCGCTGGATGCGGCGACCGCGGCGGCCAACCCCACCCACGTCTTCGGCAGAAAAGGCGCGAAAGCATGAGGAAGGCCGGAGTCATCGGCGGCGGCGCATGGGGCACGGCCCTGGCCCAGGTCTGCGCCCGTGCGGGCCTGGACGTGGTGCTGCAGGCGCGCGAGAGCGAAGTGGTCGCGGGGATCAACAGCGCGCATGAAAACGCCCTGTTCCTGGCGGGCGTTAAGCTGGACGAGGCGGTTCGCGCCACCAGCGATTTCGCCGACTTGGCCGATTGCGACCTGGTGCTGGCCGTGCCGCCCGCACAGCACATGCGCGCGACCCTCGCCGCCTTCGCGCCGCACGCCCGAGACGGCCTGCCGGTGCTGCTGTGCTCCAAGGGTGTGGAGCAGGGCTCGCTGAAACTGATGACCGAGGTGCTGGGCGAGACGGTCCCGCAGGCCGTGGCGGCCGTGCTGTCGGGGCCTAGCTTCGCCGGAGAGGTCGCCCGCGGCCTACCCACCGCAGTGACGCTGGCCTGTCCGGACGAGGCCTTGGGCCGCGCCCTGGCCGAGGCCATCGCCACCCCGACCTTCCGCCCCTACCTCGCCGACGACATGATCGGCGCCGAGGCCGGCGGGGCGGTGAAGAACGTCCTGGCCATCGCCTGCGGCATCGTCGAGGGGCGCGG